>NZ_CP020028.1:3902500-4224375 GCF_002240415.1 Paenibacillus kribbensis | reverse complement strand
AGCAAATAGCAGTTGTGTATCTGCAGCAATTGGGTGTGGACACTCAACATCCTGAGCGGTTGTTTACGCTGCCGACGGATGCCCTGATGCTTGCGATGGCGAAGACGCATGGAGTGATTGGACCGGGTATGGCGATGATTTACCAGCCCGTTGTGGACGGTGTGACTTTGCCTAGCGAGCCTCTGACTGCGATTGCGCAAGGATCAGCGAAGCAGGTAAGTGTTCTGATCGGAACAAACTTGCATGAGGGTGACTATTTCATCCGTAAAGAATCCCATCTTATGGACAAAAAGACAGCGTGTCTCGCATTGGAAATGATGACGGGTATGCCGGATATCCCCGAAGTGACAGAACCTTTTCCTGTGACGATTGAGGGTCAGGCGCAAATGCTGACCGATCTAATTTTTTGGCGTCCTGCCTTAGCTCTCGCGGCTGCGCAGTCAGCCTATGCGCCAGTATGGATGTATCGTTTTGACTGGACATTTCAGGGGCATCCAACCTTTAGAAAGGCCGTTCATGGCGCGGAAATTGCGTTTGTTTTCGATAATCTGGAGCTGCTGGACAAGCTCGGATTAGAGATTCAACCGTCGATGCGGACGTTGGCTCAGGAAATGCAGCAGGCATGGGTGACTTTTGCACGTACTGGAAGGCCTGAGCTGCCAGAAAGGGAATGGTCGGCGTATGACAGGGAAAAACGCGCTACGACCATTTTTCATGAGAATATCACTGTGGAGTATGACCCGGAAGGGGATAAACGGCGCCAGTTAATGGGGCAGATGGGTGTATAAGCATGTAACAAATTCATTTAACCCATTTAATTAAAAAGCCCTCGTCGTAATGAGGGACTGACCTTGTTAGTGAGACAGGGGTCAATCCCTCGTATTCGGACGAAGGCTTGTTTTAATGTGGAAGTTAAATTTTAAATCGCTTCACGAGTGCTTGCAAATCCTGTGCCATCCTGGACAGCTCTTGGGACGAAGAAGCGATTTCCTCCATGGCCGCCATCTGCTCCTGTGCGGCAGCGGATGTAGTCTGTGAGCTGTCCGCCGAACTGCGGGACAGGCTTGCCAGATGGGTCACGGTAGCCGAAACCTCTTCCGTGCTGGCCGAGATTTCTTCAGCGGCAGCGGATACGCTTTGAATTTGCTCTACGATATGAGACGTGGAGCGCTCAATATTCGCAAAAGCGCCTTCTGCATCCTGGCTGATGCGCAATCCTTCGCCCACCTGGTTACGAACATTGCCGTTCATCGTAGCAGTAGAGCGTTGAATCAGATCCAGCATCTGCGTAATAATCTGACTGATGGAATCGGCGCTTTCCTTGGATTGCTCCGACAGCTTGCGTACTTCTATAGCGACCACGGCAAATCCACGGCCGGCTTCGCCTGCTCTGGAAGCCTCAATGGATGCATTCAGGGACAACAAGTTCGTTTGCTTGGCAATGGCAGCAATAGCACTATTCATCTGCTTCGCATTGTCAGAGAGCTGTGACAGCTCATCCATCAGGCTAGCCGTTTGACTTACAGCTTCCAGAATACGGTCCATCTGTGCCCGCACATTGCTAATCATTTTGCTGCCTTGAGCAACATCATGCTCGGTATGTCCTGCTGAATCCACGATAGAGCTGGCTGATTCGGCAATGGTGCTGACACCTTTGGCCATTTCTTCAACGGCATTGGCGGTTTGCTCGGATGCCTCGGCGCTGGTGGCCGCATTTTCGGCGGATTCCATGACAGTTTCCGCTACATGCTGTACAGATTCTGTTGTTTGCTCCGTGCTTTCCTTGATCATCAGGGAAGAGGAAGCAAGTCGGGAGGACGTTTGATTGACCTCGGAAACCATCGTATGCAAGGCATGTGTCATCTGGTCAAAATTTTGGGCCAGCTCGCCGAACTCGTCCTTACTGGACAGGTTAACACGTTCGGTCAGATTCCCATCCCGGACGATACGTGTTCCTGCTTGCAGCTTGCGCAGCGGAATCAGGAATGAACGAATCATCAGGAAAATAATGACAGCAGCAACCAGTACGGATATGGCGATAACGATGAGGCTTTGTTTCAAAATCGGTTGGGCAGCATCACTGTAATCCTCCAGATCCGACAGTGCGATAATGCTCCATCCGGTGACAGGGTCCTTGAGTGTAAAGGCCAGCACGTTTCTATTCATAAATTGAATTTGTGATATGGAAGGAGTATCATTTTCAGCGTTTTTCGCTTCGGGAAGTCCCTCAATGGTGTCTGCCGGTTTTTTGCCTGTATTGTTAAAGGCTGCTCCAGCTCCAGACACAATTTTATGATTAGAATCAACAATAAAGAGTCCCCCGCGTTCGCCAATCTTGACAGACTGGAGGCTTTGACTCATTTTGTCCAGATTCAAAGAGAGGGCAATAGCTCCTTGACCGTCCTCCAGCGTTTTTGATAAATTAACCACTAAATTTCCTGTCGTGACGCTGACAGCTGGAACACTGACGGATACTTTGTCCTTTTCCTGCATCGCATTTTTGTACCATTTTCTCTCCCTTGGATCATAATCGGCCTCCTTTTTTTTCGGCGTACGAATATATTGTCCTTTCGCATTGCCGAGGAGCGCAGCATCCAACTCGGGATGAGCCTTGACGATGACATTCAATTTTTTCTGAAGGGCATCTTCGTCGGCAGCAATGGAATCAGATTTGATTTCAGTGGCAAGCACGTCCACATCCTTCATAATAGGCGATACATACTGATTGACATTGCTTCGAATCAGATACAGATTCGTGTACACAGAACCGCTCATTTGCTGACTGAGTTGCGTTGTAGCACCTTGATAAGAAAAGTATCCAATAAGTGCACTTGGAATCAATAAGACAGCCAAAAAAGCTACAATCAATCTTGTTCTCATTAAATAAAACTGTCTGAGAAACCTGGTCCACCATGGAATTGTTTGTTTTGCTTTAGTCATAGTTGTTCTCCTCTGTGTCTGATGATCACTACATTGTTTTATTCGACAAAAAGCAGTGGATTTTATAGATGTAATCTATGGCAAACGAAGAATAGTTGCATGTTTTAGACGTTTTTATTTAAAAATAGTTCAAAAGTAGCATATTATGTATTAATACTTATACATAAAAAACCAAATCGGAGACGCAAAAGCATCATCGCGATTTGGCTTAGGGATTTGACTCAGATAAGTGATGAAATGGATATGAATGAACCTGCTAGTTTTTTTGCTGACGTGAAATCATAAACAGCGTAATCCAGATAAGCATAAAACCAGTCAGTTGTGCCATGGTAACAATTTGCTGGAATGCGATCCAGTTAATCACGACACCGACCATGGGAAAGCTCAATTCCGCCATAGTGGCATAAGACGCTTTGGTTGTGCTCAATCCCTTGTAATACAGGAGCAGGCTGAGAAGACCCGGTAGCAGTGCCTGCAATAACAGATTGATAATCACGGCTGCGCCCGCCCATGTACCAGCAGGCATATTCCATGGCGCATGTTCCACAGAGGTGAGAACAATCAGCATGGGGAGCGCCACCATGAAGCGCAGGGAGGTTACCGTCTCATATTTCATCGAGCGAAGCAAATAACTTCCCATCACAGTCGAGCCGCCCCACAAAACCGCTGCTCCCAGTGCCAGCAGACTGCCGACCTGAATAAAATTACGAGCATGCCCGAAGGGGAGGGACCAGCCGAAGGTAAGAAGATACGTCCCCAACAAAGCGATAACAATAAGAATTCCAAAATTACGCGGCAGCATTTCCTTCAAAATAATGCGTGCCAGAATAATAGCGACCAACGGTTGCAGCTTTTGAAGTAAAAGAACGGCATTCAAATCACCGTTGCTGAGTGCCATGGTGAAAATCACGCTGGCCAAAGCTGAACCGCCCCACGAGACGAACAAAATAGCAAAAACTTGACGGAGCCGTACTGCTTTAAGCTCCTCGCGGTGCTTCCACAGGATCGGTGCCAAAGCAATAAAAAGCAGCACGTGCTCCATCAGTACAATTTGAGCTGAGGTGAATGATTTTAACAAAATAATACGAAACAGCGGGTCAGCACCCCACAAGGCCGCTCCAATCGCGACTAGCCAAAAACCGCTTTTCATGTGAGTGCTGCGCTCAAAACCCTTGGAAGTTAGTACAGTTGATGTTTGACTCATATTCAATTAGCTCCTTGCGAATACAGGACCGGTGGCACAAAAACCCCCGTCCATGGCTAGAGGCCATGCAAGACGGGGGTTGATCAAATAAACTTGCCGCACTCATTCACTTCACGGCATGTTCATGCTTCGATCTTCTTCCATCCGGACTTTACCGTCGGCTTTGGCATCTCACCAAATCAGTCCGTATCCTGTTGCCAGATACAGAGTCGCGGGCTTAGCTCCATGAGCCATACCGCCGGTTGGGAATCACACCCTACCCCGAAGATCCTTATTCCGTTTTTAATTTCTCCTTTAGGATATACCCGTTTTAGAATGAAGTCCAGTGAAAAATGTGTGTACTCATTTTACGAGGTAATATCCTTATACTCAATGCGGCGAATCGCTGCATAGGCGACAAGCATTCCCAGCACAGAAAAGCCAATTTGCACGAGGGCAAAGGAGCTAAGCGTAGGGCCGTTATTATTGGAGAAAAGCAATGCTACAATCAGGATGGAGGTCACAATGGTTGTGGGTACAGAATATTTTCGCATTCCCATATACAGCGGAACCAATCCCATAAAGCTGGCGGCAACGGCATTCATCAGCGTCCGTACTGATTGCTGGCCCAACACAGCAAGCGTAAGCTGATCGGGTACAATAACGACAAATTGATTAAGCAGATGAATGGCAGCCGTAATGACAATTTCCGATATCATAATGGACAGGAACGTAAACAGTAGCACGACCAAGAGTTTGGCGATCATCAGCTTTTTACGGTGGATCGGGTACATGAACAAGATGGTAATTGATTTGGACTTGAATTCGTCTACAATAAAGCGGCACAGCAGAACAGAGGCAAACACGATAAAAGTGGCCCTGACCAAATTGTCCATGAGATCCAGAATCTGAGTGTACTGTGCAAATTCGTGTATACCTTCACTTTGGGTGGTCTGCGCAATGAGGCAGGTAAGCCCAAGAATGCAGACATTGGCGATCAGGGCTGAACGGATATATCCTGCCAGATGGAATTTTTTCAATTCTAGCTGCATCAATTTAAGCATGGAGATCACCTCCATTTAGCAGACGCAAAAAGTAGTCTTCCAGCGTACTGTTTTTCTGATGAATGGAATCCACCTCTACATCATTGATAATGAGGGTTTTTGTAATTTGCTTTTGCGGTACACTTGTATCGTAAATACGTACACATTGCTCGTTCAGTACCCGAATATTATTCAGATTCAGATGATGCGAGAGGACGTAGACTGCCTTTTTGCAATCATTGGTTGAAAATTCGATGTACTCGGTATTGGTTTCCCGCACCTGTTCCATTGACACTTCCTCAATCAGCCGCCCGTGATTAATGACGCCCACCGTATCCGCAATCTGCTCAATTTCCGCTAAAATATGACTGGACACAAGCAGGGTCATCCCGTATTCCTTGCACAGCATGTGGAATAACTGGCGGATTTCCTTGATTCCTACCGGGTCCAGACCATTAATCGGTTCATCTAAAATCAGCAGCTCCGGCTTGGTCGCGATGGCTCGGGCGATCCCGAGACGCTGCTTCATCCCCAAGGAAAAGTCCTTTACCGGCTTGTCACCCGCGTTGCGCAAGTTCACTAGCTCCAGAGCATCCCGAACAGCCTGCTTGTTATAATAGCCCATGTATTCACAGTGCAGCTCTAGATTTTGCTGGGCTGTCAGCCTGTCATAAAAAATCGGATATTCAATAATCGAACCCATCCGTCCGAGCAGATGGTACGATTTTGGCGTCAATTTTTCACCGAACAATTCAATCTCACCTGTTGTCGGCTTGAGCAGGTTGGTAATCATTTTCATGATCGTTGTTTTGCCCGCTCCATTGGGACCGAGAAAGCCATAGGTTTCCCCCTTTCGGACATTCATACTGACCCCTGCTACAATTTCATTGCCCTTCAGGGCTTTGGTCAGCTGATGTGTACGTAATATGTAAGTCATGGGTGTTCTCCCTTCGTATACTGTTGATGATTCAAGAATAAAGGGTGAAATATTCATTTTTCTTTCGTGATTCTTACAAATTTATTAAGTTCAATGAATAGTTAATAGTTGATTTTCTTCAAGGTAAAAGAGAAGACTGTCTGGTCATAAGGCTTGCTGGTCAATTGAATCTCTCCGTTCATCGTCTCGACCAGTCGTTTGGCAATCGTAAGACCCAGTCCGCTGCCTTGTACCGCCTTATTGCGTGAGTCCTCCAGTGTGTACATACGCTCAAAAACCTTGTCCTGCTCCGGCTCTTGTATGCCTTTCCCACGATCCCATACTTCTATACGCACGGTGTCCTGCTGTTCCGATAGACTCAGTCCCAGCGTCTGGCCGTCCGCCCCGTAGCGAATTGCATTAGAAATCAGATTGTTCAGTACCCGTGCAATGGCTCCTTCGTTTCCCAAGGCATGAACGGGATGCTCCGGGATATCAATATGCACTGCAAACCCCTGTGCGGTCAGCAGATCATAAAACTCCAAAATGCTGCGTCTGCACAGCTCTCCCACCTCCAGCCGTGTTAGTGGAATGTCCGTATCATTGGCCTCCAGCTTCGCCAAGCTAAAAAAACTGCCGATCAGCTCAATCGCTTCGTTTGTTTTTTGACGAATTTTGGATAGCAGCTTTGTACGTTCTTCCGGCAAAATATTCGGATCACCATCCAGCATTTCGGCATATCCAAGCACCACCGTAAGCGGGGTCTTGAGATCGTGCGAAATATTTGAAATCATTTTGCGCATGGCGATTTGGCTTCGGTTGTAATCCACCGACACCCTGAGATTCAGGTCCAGCAGACGGTTGATTTCTGTCATGAGTCGTTGCAGCTCAGCATCACCTGTGACATATAGCAGCTTTTCCGCATGGTTCACCGTCACAATCCGCTCTAGTAGGGTTCGGACATCCTGAATACTGCGCTTGTAGGCCATACGCTCCCGCCAAAGCCATAAAATAACGACGGTTAGGATGATGACGACAATCCATCCCGACATGTTCTCGATGTTCATATCAGCCGTTCTCCCATTTGTAGCCGATCCCCCAAAGCGTCTTAATATGGACAGGGTGGGAGGGATCTTCTTCGATTTTCTCACGCAGACGGCGAATATGGACGTTAATCACGTTCTCGTCGCCCATATAATCCTCTTTCCAGATAAATCCGTATAATTGCGCTTTCGTAAATACCCGGTTCGGATTGGTTACAAACAGCTTGAGAATATCGGATTCTTTGGCGGTTAGCTGAATTTCATTTTCATTGCGAATGACGGTAAAATGATCCAAATCAATATGCAGCTTGCCATAGGTCAAAACTGGTGCTTTCGGTTGTTCCTCCTGCTGTTGCTGACGGGCATATGTAGTGGATCTGCGGATCGCAGACTGAATACGTGCGGTCATTTCCACCATCGAAAAAGGCTTGGCGACATAATCGTCCGCACCAAACCCCAGTCCAAGCGCTTTATCCACGTCGGTATCCTTGGCAGACATAATCAGGATCGGCACCGCGCTGCTGGTTCGGATTCGGCGGATCACTTCCATGCCATCCACCTTCGGCATCATCAAATCCACCAGAACCAGATCGTAGGTGTGACGTTCAAAGGCAGCAAGCCCTTCTTCCCCGTCATAGGCGGTGGTTAGTTTGTAGCCTTCTTTGCTGAGCGCCTTGTGCAGCATTTCGGCGATGGATAGATCGTCTTCAATGAGTAAAATATGCTGTGACATAGGTGTCGAACACCCCTAATGTTTGGATTAAGCTCGTATGACGAACTGTATCTGAATTATATAGAGCAGTGAAGGGGATTTCCATAAAAAATATCAATGAATTTGAGTTGGAGAATTTTCGAAGGAGGTTTAAAGGGCCGTTTTTTTATATGACAGGTGAGAAGTTGACCGAGGTTGGGGAAAAATTGCGAAACCCTTGTGGCTGTAGTAAAATAAGCACATTGTGATTTTGAAAAGCTTGATTCTACTAGCCTTTAACCACAACATGGTGATGTATTGAAATAATGAAAAGAGTGAGGACAATGACGCCACCTCCATTCTTTAACCACAACATGAGATGTACCTAAATATTTTTATCTGCAAGCGCTGAAGTAGATTTTTTACTCCCCCTAACACAAGATGTAATCAACTTAATATCAGCATACTTTCCCCTATATTATACTGAAAGAGTTTACAATCTAATCTTAGGAATAAGGTGTTATGATACCTGGGACATGCTTTATGCAAAAGATCAAGCATGTCGAATCATGAGCTGCGGTACAGGACCGTCAATAAAGGAGAGCAATGATGTTTGTTATACGGGGAACACAAAAACTGCTGAAGGAATGGGATACCGAGCCACTTCACGTTGATATTTATCCGCCTTTAAATAGTTGGCATGCCAGCTTGTTTTTACTGAATCGGAGAAAAAATATTGTGTTTATGCATGATGCAACCCGCTTTAGCATTACGCTGTTTGGCATTAAAAAATCGCAGTACAAAAATCTGCCGACTCTTTTTATTCAAGCCTTGAAGGAATTCATGATCAGCGAAGGCTTTGATGAGCAGATCGTAGAGGCATACACACAGGAAGGCGAGCAGATGCTGGCTACGACGACAAACAGCCATAGTGTGATGAGAACCTTGGAAGAGCTTATTTTTGTCATGAAGGAATTGGATATGGAGCATGGGTGCGAGCTGGAAAAAAACCAATGCAACAACCGGATTGTGTTTAAAACGGTTCAATACCAGTATCCTGTTGATACTTTTAAAGAAGCATTAGAAAAGCATTATAACCTGGAACGTGTTTGAGCGAATTGCTATCTTGGTCAAAAAATAGGCTATCCTGATTTCTAAACAAAAGAGTATCCACCAAGTCCATGCGGGCGGGGATGCTCTTTTTTATCAGTTCATATGATGATAACGCTTGCGATGAAATGAATCATAGCGCAATAAACGGCACACTTTGGTAGAATAAAACATAAAGTATTTGACAGCATAGATCTGACTTAAAAACGGGGGGTACATAACGAGCAATGAAGAGGATTATTGATGTAGCCAAGGAAGCAGGAATTGAAGAAGAGCATTTGGAGACGTATGGAAAATATAAAGCGAAGCTAAATCCGTCCCTGTGGGAGCAGTTGAAGGAACGCCCGAATGGAAAGCTGGTGCTGGTTACGGCGATGAATCCGACTCCAGCGGGAGAAGGAAAAACGCTAACAACCATCGGGCTGTCACAGGCGCTAAATACGTTGGGGCACAAAACCGTTGCTGCGCTGCGTGAGCCGTCTCTTGGACCTTGTTTTGGTATGAAAGGAGGAGCAACTGGGGGAGGGCAGGCCCAGATTGTTCCAGCAGAAGATATTAATCTGCATTTTACAGGTGATATACACGCGATTTCGGCAGCACATAATTTGCTGGCAGCGATGATTGATAACCATTTGTTTCATGGAAATGCTTTGCGGCTGAAGCCGGAACGGATCGTGTGGAAACGGGCTGTAGATATGAATGACCGAAGCCTGCGAAGTATTGTGACCGGATTGGGTACGGGGAATGGAGCGGTGAGAGAAAGCGGCTTTCTGATTACCTCGGCCTCGGAAGTGATGGCGGTATTATGTCTAAGTGAAAATATGAACGATCTTAAAGCGCGATTGGGCCGAATGGTGATTGGATATAACGAGGCGGGCGAAGCGGTAACCGCCGAGGAACTGAACGCGGTGGAAGGCATGGCCGTGCTGCTTCGGGAAGCATTGAAGCCCAATCTAGTACAAACGTTGGAAGGAACGCCGGTCATCGTGCATGGCGGACCTTTTGCGAATATTGCACATGGATGCAGCAGTCTGATCGGTACGAAGCTGGCTTTGAAGCTAGGAGAGGTGGTCCTCACAGAGGCTGGATTCGGGGCCGAACTGGGAGCGGAAAAGTTTTTTGACATCAAGTGCCGTCAGTCCGGTTTGCGGCCAGATGCGGCTGTATTGGTCGTCACCGCCAAAGCACTGAAATATAACGGCGGTGTCTCCAAAAACGAGCTGGATGCGGAAAATCTGGAGCAATTACAGCTTGGCTTAGCCAATATGAACCGACACATATGGAATTTGCAAAAGTTTGGCGTGCCTGTACTGGTAGCGATTAACCATTTTGCAACAGATCATGAAGCTGAACTGGAGCTCATTCGGGCAGAATGCCGTAGGCTGGGTGTACCCGCTGAGCTGTCACAGGTATGGGCGCAGGGAAGCCGTGGGGGAGAACGCTTGGCTCAAAGTCTGCTAAATCTGCTTCAGGAGGACAAAGCCAGCTTCGCACCTTTGTATGATACTGCGCTTGATTTGCCAACGAAAATTGGCATTATTGCGAAGGAGCTTTACGGTGCGGCAGATGTAGTATACACTCCTGCGGCTAAACGGGCGTTGTCCGGTATGGAGCAGCTTGGCTTCGGACAACTGCCTGTGTGCATGGCCAAAACACCCTATTCTTTTTCAGATCAGCCGTCTCTGCTGGGAGCCCCGGAGGGCTTTACGATTCACGTGTCCAGCGCTTCTTTATCCGCAGGCGCAGGCTTTGTAGTGGTGGAAACGGGCAATACCATGACGATGCCTGGACTGCCCAAATCCCCGGCCGCCGAGCA
Source organism: Paenibacillus kribbensis (assembly GCF_002240415.1). Lineage (NCBI taxonomy): Bacteria > Bacillati > Bacillota > Bacilli > Caryophanales > Paenibacillaceae > Paenibacillus > Paenibacillus kribbensis. Next base: position 4,213,633 of record NZ_CP020028.1, on the reverse strand, counting down.
TATGTCGCTGGAGGCAGATGGAAGCATTCACGGCCTGATGTAGTATTTTCATGAAAAATACTATCATCTTATAATGACGCGCCAAGCAGCTTGGGCAGGGCGGTGAGCAGCTTTTGCCGGGTCATGGCATCGCTCCAGTTCCAGCGGTCTGCATCTACGAAGTATACCCTGCCCTGGCGCACAGCAGGCAGGCTGCGCCAAAGAGAACTGCTGATCATGCGCTCCAGCGTGCGTCTGGAGTCTGGAGCTGTGGGGACGAGCATAAAAATGCGGTCCCCGGCGTAGTCAGGCAGCTCGTTTGGCTCAATTTCTACGAAGCCGTGTCCCTCGTCGAGCACCTTTTGGATCGGCTCGACAGGTTGAAAGCCCTGCGGGTGGTAGAGGGCTGGCGAAAAGCCGGACATGCCCATGACAAACAACCGATCCCCGTGATCGAAGATGAAGGCGGAGGCTGTTTCCCCGGCTGTGATTACTGTGCCAAGCTGTTGCCACATCTCCAGATTACGGGCAGCGAAGGACAGCCATCGTTCGGCCTCGCGTTCCTTGCCGAGCCAGACGCCAAGCGTGCGCAGCCGTTCCTCCAGCGCGGCGAAGGAGTTGAAGGTGACGGTAGGCGCGATGTTGGCAATACGCTCATATTCCTGTTCATCCGAGTTGGCAAAGATAATCAGATCAGGCTCGAGAGCGCTGGTCAAACGGGTATCCAGCGGAAGTCCGACATCTGCAACGCTTCCCAGACGATGCTTATAGACACTGTATTTACTGAGACGCAGGCTTCCTCCAACGGCTTTGGCCCCTAACGCGAGCAGATCGCCCATCGTTTCTCCATGATAGATGATGCGGCTTGGGCGGCGCGGAATATGAATATGGTGGCCTGTCCAATCCTTGACGCCTACGGAACAGGAAATGTTAAGCGCGTACTGTCCCGGAGGAATTCCGGTCATTTGCCTAAAGCGTCGGTTAAAATAATATTCGTCAGAGAAACCAACCTGACGGGCAATTTCCCGTAAAGGCCGTTTGCATTCCAGCAGTAGCCGCTTGGCATGATTCAAGCGCAGCTCAGTGAGGTAATGCAGCGGCTTTTTGCCTGTCATTTTTCGAAACATTTGCGAGTATTGCCATATGGAAACGTTCGCCTGTTCGGCAAGCTGCTTGACGGTGATAGGCTTTTCATAGTGATTTTCCATATAAGTGATGGTGCCTTCGATGGATGCTGGCAATGCAGAATTGGAGCTGGCTCTATTCCTTGCCTGTTCATGCGATTCGTGCCACAGCAGGAGCAGCTCCTGAAACATGATTTGCTGCTGTAATGCGGACATGGGGTTATGCTGGTGCATCGGTTGTTGGGCGCTATGGAATAATTGCTTGGTCAACTGAATGAGCTTGAAAAAAGAGGAAGCGATGTGCTCACGTGGTCTGGGCAGGACAGGTCCATTATATATGGATGGTATGCCTGTTGTATGTTCACCCAAAGCTGTGTCTGATGGTGGTTCCGATGGCATAGCAATGACCTCGAACGTGATCCGATAGTATTCGGGCACCGTTCCATCAATGGGAGCGATTCGATAGAATTCACCTGGCGTTAGCCAATACCCATGACCTGTATGGAATAGATACTGCTCTTGCCCCATGTCCACCATACCTGTCCCACCGATGAACATAAGCAGGCAGTGAGCTGGAACTGGACATGCGGAAGCTGCAGGCTCACCAACCAGCTCAATCCCCTTAAAATGAAAAAGCAGCGAGTTGGACGGAGGAGGGGGTGAGGACGACAAGAACAGATTCACGGTGTAACGCTCCTTTTATTAAGAATAGTTATCATATGAATCTAAGTATACCTCCTTTCGGTTCAACAAAAAAGAAGCCTATCAACAAGTGTCGATAAGCTTCTTCAGAATTATTTTATGAGCTTGGGCAGTTCTTTCAGCAGCCATTCTCGGGTGGATGCATCACTTTCAGTTTTGCCAATGTCCTGTATATACACATGTCCTTGCTTGACGGCAGGGAGCTGGAGCCACAGCTTGCTTTTCATTAACTGTTCGGTGGATTGCCGGGCTTCCGAACTTGGAGTACTCAATATAAAGATCCGATCTCCGGCGTATTGTCCGATCACTTCTTGCGATATTTGCACGAATCCTTTGTCTTCATCCAGTGCTTTCTGAATAGGAGCTGTAGGCTTGAGCCCGTTCTTTTCGTACAAAATTTGTGACAATCCTGTTCGTCCCATTACGAACAAGCGGTCACCCGGATAGTAGGTAAAGACTGAAGCCGTTTCCCCCGCCTTAACACCGTTTTCGTGAAGCTTGGTCCACATCTCCGCTTCCTTGATTTTATATTGGGCAAGCCAGTCTTCAGCAGCCTTTTTCTTGTTCACAATGTCTCCGAGAAGTAGCAAGCGCTCGTTTATGGGAGCGAAGGTATCGAACATAATCGTAGGGGCAATTTTAGTCAGCGCTGTGTATTGCTTTTCATCCGTATTGCTTGTAATGATCAGATCTGGCTGTAGAGCCAATGATTTTTCCAAATCAATGGGAAACCCTAGGTCCGACACATTCTGAACCTGTTTCTCATATACCTTGCCCTCAATCATGGAAGTCGATGTACCTACAGCTTGTACGCCTAGAACCAACAGGTCCCCATAGTTTTCTCCGAAGTAAGCAATGCGCCCGGGAGCCATCGGAATGTTCACTGTATGTCCCTTATAGTCTGTGTAGGCGCGTGTTGGAGCTGTTTCTAAAGTCTGTGTAGATGCTGCTGATCCTGCTGCGGGTGCTGCTGTGTTACGGTTTGCAGTCTGATTGTCAGATGCGCCGCATCCCAGCAGCAATGCCCCCATAAGAGAGAATAGGCAGATCAGAGCAGTGTATTGTCGAGTAGCTTTCTTGTTGATCATAGTAACCTCCATATGATTGGGTGATTCAAAATTTTGTAAATGAGAATTATTATCACAAAAGCAATGATAAGCGATGGACCCTCAATACTCAATGGACAAACTTGGTCAATGAATCCGATTTTGTACAAAATAAACCTCATGTATTTTTGGTTTGTACAGCCTTCAAAAATCTATTGATTTGTCATTTTTTATGGTATAGAATGTCTTTTTTATACATTTGAAAGGGGTTCAGGAAATGGCATTGTTTATTACATATGTTTTACTTGGTTTTTCTATAGCACTACCTGTAGGTACCATTACGGTTGAAATGACGAAGCAAGGGCTAAAGAATGGATTCATGCATGGATGGATTGTGGGCCTTGGAGGGATGACCATCGATTTGTTATTAATCATTGGTTTATATTTTGGCTTGGCCTCGGTTTTGTCATTACCTGTTGTACAGGTGATCATGTGGCTCATTGGAGCCATATTTTTGTGCTACGTGGGGTACGATAGCATTAAAAATGCGGATCATGATATTGCGCTGGAAGGAGAGAAAAAGACGAAAACATTATTTTCTTCCTATAAAAATGGGCTGCTTGTAGCTGTTTCACCAGGAAATTTAGTGTTCTGGGTGAGTGTTTTTGGGACGGTGCTGGCAAGTTCATTTGATCGGTCAAATACAAGTCAATTCCTGATTGTTGGCTTAGGTATTCTGTTGGGTATTCTTATCCATGATTTAGGCTTGATGACCCTTGTGGCGACAACACGCAAAGCCATGAATCGGACTGCCATCAAGTGGGTTACGATCAGTGCTGGTATGGTTTTGATTGGTTTTTCGGTTTATTTCCTGTATGAATTTGTTTTAAGTATTCAAAAGATTTTATAGCATTACTGCAATAGTTACTGCAATAGATACGCTCAAGCTTGTCATGCCAGTCTGCATAAATCGAACAAGTCCTTCATAGACATGTACTAATTCATTTAAAACATGTGCTGAAGGGGTTGATGACATGCGCCGGATTTCATGGATGCTTGCCATGGTCATGTGTGTAACGCTGCTGCTGGCCGGGTGCGGCAAGAAGAGCGCGGACGATGTGGTTAAAGATTTGAGTGACGTGGTGAGCGACCTGAACAGCTACCACGGTACAGCCTTGATGACGCTGCATACCGGCGACACGCCGCAGGAATACAAGGTGGATATTTCCTACCGCAAGCCGTCCTATTACCGAATTGCCATGACGAACGAGAAAAAAGATGTTACGCAGATCGTACTGCGTAATGATGAGGGTGTATTTGTACTAACGCCCAGCCTGAACAAGAGCTTTCGCTTTAAAAGCGACTGGCCGAATAACCAGGGCCAGGTATATTTGTATGAAACGCTGGTTCGCAGCATTATCGGAGATGCCTCACGTCAGCTGGCTACCGATGATAAATCCTATGTGTTTGATGTGGCAGCGAATTACAACAGCCACGCGCTGGTCAGACAAAAAATATGGCTGTCCAAAAGCAACTATGCACCCACTCAGGTACAGGTTTCGGATGCGAACGCCAAGGTTGTCGTTGATCTGAAATTCGATCAATTTGCGTTTGATACGAAGTTCGACAAGGACTCTTTTGATATGGAGCGCAATATGGCTTCGGGGAAAACGAATACGAAGAGTGAAGGGGCACCATCTTCCGGAGCGGTAGATTCTAGCAGTCAGCTTGATCCTGGCGGTGCAATCGATGGGGCGACTGGCGTGAAGTCCAGCGAAGCCGGACAAGAGCAGGGAACAGCGGGAGATGCGACCCAGCAGCAGACCGGGGAAGCGAAGGTGGATGGAGCTGCTACAGGTGATACTTCGAAACCGGATACAGCAGCCAGCACGGAGCAGCAGCAAAATCCGGAAGCATCTGATGCAGCAACCGGAGCATCGGCGGGTACGGATGCCGCAGAAGCTATGATGGGTGAGTTCGGGTTGATCGAACCGTCCTATACGCCAGCCGGGGTGCAAATCAAGGATACGCCGGAGCTGGAGGAAAATGGTACACACGCGGTAATGTTGCGGTATAGCGGAACGTATAACTATACGATTGTGGAGGCACGTCCAAAAGACAGGGCGGTCGCTCTGAGCGCAGGGGAACTGGTTGATATTGGAGGCAGCTTTGCCGTTCTGACAGGCAGTGAGCAGCAAACCCTGACCTGGATGAATGATGGAATTGAATTCCGAATTACCAGTGCTGACCTGCCTGTGAGCGAAATGATACAAATTGCCGCTTCTATACAGGATCAATCGGGTAAATAAAACCTTATAAGACGGATGCAGACGGTCTGGAGTGTACAATGCTCTGCTGCCGCCCGTATCCGTCTTTTGTTCATTCGCGGTCCAAGATGTGCATCGCTTGTATGTTCTGTTCCTTGTATGTTCTGTTCATTGCAGAGATTGCTAGAGAGGAGGCTGACGAACGTCCCCTGCCATTGACAGCCACGTTTCTGAACATTACCATTAACCTTTAGAAGTAAGGACTTTGCAACATTCCGAATGGTAAAAGGTTATGTTACAGGCTAACAATTGAAGAAGGTGACTGGATTTTGCAAGCACAATACAGATCGACCCGGGCTGAAATCAACCTGGATCACCTTGGCGCCAACTATGAAGCTTTTCGCAAGGCATTGCCAGCGGACAAGCTGATGCTGGTCTGTGTCAAGGCTAACGCCTACGGACACGGTGCCGTGGAAATTTCAAAGGAATTGGAACGTCTGGGTGTGGATTATTTGAGCGTCGCTTTTTTGGATGAGGCTTTGGAGCTTCGTCATGCGGGGATTGAATTGCCGATCCTTGTGCTCGGGTATACCTCACCAGAAGCTGTACAAGCGGCATGGGAGCATGACATTTCACTAACGGTATTCAGTGAGGAAGTGCTGGAGGGTATCCGCCGCTTGGACCGCAAAGGAAGCGAACGCAAGCTGAAGGTGCACATCAAAATAGACAGCGGCATGGGAAGACTGGGGCTACTACCCGGAGAGAAGGCTGTTGCTTTTGTCCGGCAGGTCGAAGGGTTAGAGCAAGTGCAGCTGGAAGGCATGTACACCCATTTTGCCCGCGCGGATGAAGAAGACAAAAGCTATACACTGCTTCAATATGATCGGTTTCGGGGTGTGGTGGAAGCGCTAAGGGAACATGGTATTGCCATTCCCATTATACATACGGGCAACAGCGCGGCCAGCATTGATACCCCTTCGCTTTCCCCTAACTTGGTACGAATTGGTATCAGTATATACGGACTGTATCCGTCTGATGAGGTGAACCGTCAAGCTATCGAACTGTTGCCTGTGCTGTCATTGAAGACGGCGGTGGTTTATACCAAGTCGCTTCCTCCCGGCTGGGGGATTAGCTATGGCACCCGGTATGTGACCTCCACAGAGGAGCAGATTGGTACCTTGCCAATCGGCTACGCGGATGGATACTCCCGCATGCTGAGCGGGAAGGTCGAAGTATTGATACGCGGACGCCGTGTCCCGGTACTCGGTACAATATGCATGGACCAGTGTATGGTTTCCTTACAATCTTTCGCAGAGGATGCGGAGGAAATTCAAATCGGCGAAGAGGTTGTTCTCATCGGTCAGCAGTCCGGCGAAATGATTGCGGCGGATGAGCTGGCATCCAAGCTTGGTACGATCCACTATGAAGTGATCTGCATGATTGCAGACAGGGTACCGCGTGTATATACACGCGGCAATGTTCCTGTTGTTCGAGTGAATTCGCTTCTTCCAACCCGCTGGAATTAATTTCATAACGTAAATTACCGGAGAAAAGCAGGAGTTTTCGCAGAACGTCCCGAAATATGTACAAAGGAAAGAAAAGAAGGCTATAGCTGTCAAAAAACGCATCAGGCTCCGCTGACACTTGTATTTCGGGGATCAAACGCCTGTACGAAATCGAACTGCGTAGTTTATAATGGAATGCAGCATAGATGATATACGAATATCATATACATTCTCTTGTATTCCGTTTGAATAAATTACCGGGAATAACGTTATAATGGTACAATGGCGACAAGGTTTTGGGGGTGGAAGAGAAGTTGGCCAATTTGCAGAACACCAAAAGAATAATGATCAGTTTGCCGGATCATCTCTTGCAGGAAGTGGATGGGATCGTAGCTATGGAAAATTCCAACCGTAGTGAATTTATTAGGCAGGCCATGAAGCTGTATGTAGGCGAACGTAAAAAACGTTACATTCGTGAAGCGATGCAGCGTGGGTACATGGAAATGGCTAAAATTAACTTGACCATGGCATCCGAAGCCTTTCACGCGGAGGAAGATGCTAACAGCACCTTGGGCCGTACAGTTAGCGGGGTGTAATCCATATTGATCGTAAAGCGCGGCGACGTTTTTTTTGCAGACCTTTCACCCGTAGTCGGTTCCGAGCAAGGTGGCGTCAGACCAGTGCTGATCATTCAAAATGATATCGGCAACCGGTTCAGTCCTACCGTGATCGTGGCAGCCATCACCGCCCAGATTCAGAAGGCAAAGCTGCCCACGCATGTGGAGATCGACGCGGCAACGCATGGCTTTGATCGCGATTCTGTCGTTCTTCTGGAGCAAATTCGGACGATCGACAAACAAAGGCTCACCGACAAAATCACCCATTTGGATGAAGAAACCATGCGCAAAGTGAGCGATTCGCTTCAAATCAGTCTTGGTTTGATTGATTTTTAGCATATTGGAACGACGAGTGAAACGGGAAAAGGGCAGCGCTTGGGCGCTGTCCTTTTGCATGTCCGATGAAAATGCAGGCAGGGCCTTGCTTTAACGTCACCTGCTGGCGCTTTGAATCTTTTTTTGTGATAATGAAAGACATAGTGTATGACAAGAGCTGTAAGGAAGAAGGGATAGGTTTGTCTAACGAGGAAACGAAAACGGAAATCGGACAGGGGCCGAACGAAGCAGAACGCCAGGAGCGGATTGTCAAACAAGTGGCGAGAGAGCTGTCGCTGGCACTCAAGCAAATCCGGACAACGATCAGTTTGCTGGATGAAGGAAATACGATTCCTTTTATCGCACGATATCGTAAGGAAATGACAGGAGAGCTGGACGAAAACCAGCTGCGTGAAATTGAAGACCGTGTGCTGTATTTACGTAATCTGGAGGATCGTAAGGTAGAGGTCATCCGCATCATTGAGGAGCAGGGCAAGCTGACTGAAGAACTCCAAGCCGCTATCACCTCTGCGGTCAAGCTTCAGGAAGTGGAGGATTTGTACCGCCCTTATCGGCAAAAGCGCAAAACCCGCGCGAGTGTGGCGAAGGAACGTGGATTGGAGCCGCTGTCTATCTGGATCTGGGGCCAGCCGAAGCAGGGCGATGCTCTGAAAGAAGCTGAATCCTATGTGAATGCAGAGCTGGGAGTCGAAAGCGCCGAAGCGGCTATTCAGGGAGCTTTGGACATTTTAGCGGAAAATATGGCAGACGATGCGACGATTCGCCAATGGGTGCGTCGATATACACTCGACCATGGCATGTTGACCTCCGAAGCGAAGGACGCGGAGCAAGAGTCTGTGTATGAGAACTATTACAGCTATCGTGAGCTGGCCAAGAAAATGCCGCCTCACCGCATTCTGGCGATTAACCGCGGGGAACGTGAAGGCATTCTTAAGGTCGGACTGGAGGTCGTGCCAGATTCGATTTACAATTACATGGCAGGTCAAGTGATTAAAGGCTCGTCAGTTGTGGAGGAGTTGTTGCGCGGCGTCATTGAGGATGCGTATAAAAGACTTATCGCGCCATCGATTGAGCGTGAGGTGCGCGCCGAAATGACGGAGAAGGGCGAGCAGCAAGCCATCTCTATCTTTGCAGGCAACCTGCGCAGCCTGCTGCTGCAGGCTCCGATCAAAGGCCGCCGTGTGCTTGGTGTCGATCCGGCATACCGGACAGGCTGCAAGCTGGCGGTTGTCGACGACACGGGCAAGCTGCTGGAAGTGGCCGTGACCTATCCGACACCGCCGAACAATAAGAAGCGCGAGGCTGCCGAGAAGTTCAAGCAGCTGATTGCAGAGTACGACATTGAACTGATCGTCATTGGTAACGGAACCGCTTCGCGTGAGACAGAGCAATTCGTAGCTGAAGTCATCGCGGAGATTGGCGACAGCAACCTGGCGTACCTGATTGTCAATGAGGCGGGCGCGAGCGTCTATTCCGCCTCCAAGCTTGCGCAGGAGGAGTTTCCAGATTTGGACGTGGCTGAGCGCAGTGCGGCCTCCATCGCGCGTCGTGTGCAGGACCCGCTGGCTGAGCTGGTCAAAATTGAGCCCAAAGCCATTGGGGTAGGCCAATACCAGCATGATGTATCGCAGAAGCATCTGGACGAAAGCTTGAAGGATGTTGTAGAATCGGCCGTTAACCATGTCGGTGTAGATGTGAACACCGCTTCCCCGGCACTGTTGTCCTATGTAGCAGGAATTAACGCGACGATTGCCAAAAATATCGTCAAGTACCGTGAAGAAAACGGTAAATTCAGCAACCGTCGTCAGCTGCAAAAAGTCCCGCGTCTTGGTGCAAAAACCTACGAGCAATCCATTGGCTTTATCCGTATACCGGGTGGAGAAAATCCGTTGGACCGCACGCCGATTCACCCTGAATCGTATGCTGTAGTAGACCGCTTGTTGGCTGAGCTGGGTATCAGTGCCCACGATTTGGGTACGAAGGCTGCGGAGCAAGCATTGAACATCTCCAGCATCGAGCAGTTGGCTGTTAAGCTGGAGGTTGGTGTCCCGACGTTGCGGGATATTTTGGAGAGCCTCCAGCGTCCGGGGCGTGACCCGCGTGATGAACTGCCGTTGCCGGTATTTCGCAAGGATGTGCTGAAGATCGAAGATCTGGCACCTGGTATGGAGCTGCAGGGAACCGTCCGCAATGTCATTGATTTTGGCGCCTTTGTCGATATCGGTATTAAAAGTGACGGATTAGTTCATATTTCGCAGCTGCGCAGCGGCTTCGTGAAGCATCCGATGGATGTCGTATCTGTCGGTGATAATGTAACGGTATGGGTGCTGAATGTCGATTTGAAAAAGGGCAGAGTGGGTCTGACGATGAAACCTCCAGCAGAGGCGCAATCGCAGGCATAATACTTCAAAAAAAGCCGGAATCTCCGAACCGCATCGGGGACTCCGGCTTTCATTTTTGATGCCTTCGCGTTTAGCCATTGTTGGCATCAAACTCTACGCCAGGGGCTTTATGATAAAAAAACCAACAATCGTTTAACAGTTTGATTTGACGACGGTCCTTTTTGTAAAAGGCCCGCATAAGCTGGTTGCTGAGCCATTGAGGCAAGCCAATCTCCTCCTCCGCGTTACTTTTTGTATGTTTAGCATATGGGATGAGTACCTAAAGTGTGCTTCTGAATTGGGGTTAGACTTCGATCGTTATTTTGTAATATGCTTGTCAGTATGGGACAAAGGAGGAGAAAAGCAAGGATGGAGTCCAAGTCCATGAGTAATGAGGAGCTTCAGGAGTGGGTGGAGCATATTTCGCTGGAAAGCTTCGGTGTGCCATTTAAGCATCAAGCTCGCTTCAATGCGCGCCTGTCTTCTACAGGTGGGCGGTATTTTATGAAAAGTCATCATATTGAAATTAATCCACATCAGCTTGCAGCCTTCGGACGATCTGAGGTGGAAAAAATTATTAAGCATGAGTTGTGCCACTATCATTTGCATCTGCGCGGAATGGGCCACCGGCATCGGGATGCAGATTTCAAGGCATGGCTGGCCCGTGTAGGGGGAAGCAGGCATTGTCAGACCCTGCCGGGAAGATTGGAGCGGAAGCCGCGGCCTTATCGTTACAAACTGGTGTGCGTTTCCTGTGGACAGGAATACTTGCGGAAGCGTAAAATGAATCCACAGCATTACCGCTGTGGTAAATGTGGAAGTAAACTCCGTTTGTTAGCACTTGACGGCACCCCCTGAATCATGGTAAATTAACCATACTGTATGAATATTTACAGTAATGTTCCCTGATAGCTCAGTTGGTAGAGCACTCGACTGTTAATCGAGTTGTCACAGGTTCGAGTCCTGTTCGGGGAGCCATGGAGAGGTACCCAAGTGGCTATAAGGGGACCCTCTGCTAAGGGGTTAGGCTGCGAAAGCGGTGCGAGGGTTCGAATCCCTCTCTCTCCGTTTGTTTTTTGTAACAGAAAAGGACGCTCGTATGTATCGAAATGATGCTTGCGAGTGTCCTTTTTGTATATAACCCTTTTTGTCTATAATCCGTTTTGAAAATAACGATGATCGGAAAAATGTGTATAAGCCGGACTGGAAAATGTACATAATATCGCGGATTAGGCGGAATGGTGGTGAATTTTCAGTTTACAATGTCAGCCTCAGCCTCGACGGTTTTGAGTATATTCAACAGTGCATGAGCGACGCCATCCTCCACATTGGTCAGGGTCACTTTGGAACAGATGGCCTTGATGTCGTCTTTTGCATTGCCCATGGCGATGCCCTTCCCTGCCATCGTCAGCATGGAAATATCATTATAGCTGTCCCCGATCGCCACGGTCTCCTGCATGGGAATGCCCAGATGATTCGCCAGATAACGCAATGCATTGCCTTTGGATGCATCCTTATGCTCGACTTCAAAGTTACGGTCTGAGGAAATGACCATGTTTAGAGTGCCGAAATTTCGGTAACGCTCACGACCCCGATCCAGCTTGGCTTGATCAAAGGAGAAGCAGAGCACGTTATAAATCTCCACATCCAGTGGAATGTCCTCGTATGAGGTGATGCGGATAAGCCCTGTCTGTTCATATTGCTTTTCGGCTGCGTGTAATAAAGTGTTCAGCGAAATATCGGGATTGGCGCTTAGCAGACGGTCCATTTCCACGGCAAGCAATTGATGTCCGTATTGTGGGGAATAAATTGCGCGGTCTGTCATGACCTCATAGTAAAAATCGTTTTCGCGCAGCCAGCTCAACACTTCAAAGGTTTCATCTCGGTCCATGGGTGTAGAGGTTAGCTGGCGGCGTTGTGTATCGTGTACGGTCGCGCCGTTTGCTCCAATGACGGGGGCTACAAGTCCAGCTTCCTCTAGCTTTGTCCAGGCATCATAAGACGCTCTGCCAGTAGCAATCGCCACCTGGATGCCTTGCTGCTGTGCTTGGCGTATAGCCTCCGCGTTCACTTTGCTTATTTTTCCTTCCTCATTCAGTAGTGTTCCATCCATATCAATCGCAAACAGTTTCATTTCTCCATCTCCTGTCTTTTTATCGGCTTCATTTTCTATGAGGGGACAATAACCTCAATATCATGATGTTGAAAAATGTCCAACATATCCGGATCTGGCAAGCGGTCGGTGATCACGATATTGATTTCGGATAGATCGGCAAAGCGGTAAGGGAATTTTTTACCGAATTTTGAATGGTCTGCAAGGACAATCACCTGATCTGCCTGTTTCATCATCTGATGCTTCAGCATACCGTCCTCTTCATGAATCAGACTCAATCCATGGGCAGATATACCTCCAATCCCGATAAAGGCTTTGTCTACAAAATAGTGGGACAAGGTGGCGATGACAGAGGAGCCGTATACGTATCGGTGTTCTTTTTGCAGATGTCCTCCCAAGAGATGAATGGATACACCGTCTTTTCTGGACAGCACGTCAGCCTGATTAATGGAATTGGTGATGACCGAACATTCCTGCACATTTAGTTTTTCTGCACACGCCTGCACGGTAGTGGAGGAATCCAGTATGATACGATCCTTATTTCGTACCAAGCTGGCTGCCAGTTGTCCAATCACTTGCTTTTCCTCGGATACAGTGAGCAGTCTTTCATTATAATTACTAATGGAATCGTGATGGAATGAAGGGAGAATAGCGCCGCCGCGGGTACGAATAATCTTCTGATGCTCCTCCAGCTTTACCAAGTCGCGACGGGCTGTATCTCGCGATACATTAAAAATTTCGCAAATATCGTCCACCGAAATGCGTTTATGAAGCTTTAAGTAATTAACGATTTGAATCATTCGTTCTTCCTGATACATAGGTAAGCTCCTTTGGTATAAAATGATTTCGGTTTATGTAAGTGATTATAAGTAAATGTAAGTTAATTTGCAATAAATTATCTATAAACTCCTGAAAATTAGCTGTACTGAGATACAGTCCGTAAGTGAAGATGCGTTTTTAATTTAGAAAATGACTTATATAAAAATTTCAAAATTAAGTATTGCCATTCTGTAATCTATTTGATATACTCTTTCTTGTCGCCAAGTTGGCGTACAAAAATGAGGCCCGTTGGTCAAGGGGTTAAGACACCTCCCTTTCACGGAGGTAACAGGGGTTCGAATCCCCTACGGGTCATTGTTGTCTTTATAGACTACATGTTGCATGCTTGGCGGAAATTCCTGAGGTCTGGTTTAATGGCGGACAGCTTGGATGAACAGCATGAGCCATTAGCTCAGTTGGTAGAGCACCTGACTTTTAATCAGGGTGTCGAAGGTTCGAGTCCTTCATGGCTCACCATTTATTTTTGTTATGCGGTCGTGGTGGAATGGCAGACACGCTATCTTGAGGGGGTAGTGAGCGTACGCTCGTGGAGGTTCGAGTCCTCTCGACCGCATCAATGGAATGAACGGAAAAGTCTCTCGCAGTAGAGGCTTTTTTTGTTTGTTTAGTGATGTATGAAGTAATGATTATGAAGAAATAATGATTCCATAGTATAATATAACGCCATAATGTTATAGAATGATAAGTATAAACTTATGAAGTGACGGTGAAAAATATGGACAATCAACTGTTAGGGAATATATCAGAAAATATTTTGGGCTTGTTTCCGATTGTGAAGAAGAAATTTTTCACCTACGGTCCGCTTGATTTCCCATTGCATTTGTCGCCTAATAACTTTCAGGTATTGCTGCTGCTGCGAGAAGTACGTTCGTCTACCGTATCTGATTTGTCCAAACAGCTTAATGTCTCACGTCCGAACATGACTCCTCTTCTGGATAAGCTGGTGGAGCATGGGTTGGCTGACCGCCAGTCGTGTGACTCGGATCGCAGAGTCGTGAATGTGGCAATTACAGAAGAAGGCGACGCTTTTTGTGAACAGGTATTCCATACCTTTTCCGGTAAAATTCAAGAGAGACTGGTGTTTCTGCCGGAAGAAGATTTATTGCACTTGAGCGAAACTTTGAATGAATTGAAGCAGATTTTACTTAAAATCGACAACCCTACTTCGTAATTGGTGTACACAAGCTGACTAAAGGCCGCCGTTTTCTTCGGAAAATGGGCGGTTTTTGTTGCATATTGTGGTATAATGAAAACCAACATACATAATTCGGCAATTTTGGCACACGTGATCTTTGAAATGGGAACAGGGCACATGATATCGTTATTTGAGAGCCTGCTAGGGAGGAAGGGACTTCTATGCAATCTATTTACCAACGTATTGAGCAACTTATCAAGGAACGAGGGATGACCAAAAAAGCGTTCTGCGAGCAGTTGGGTATTAGTACGGGAAACTTTGGAGATTGGAAAAGAGGAAAAACGACGCCAGGCACGAATAAACTCATTGAAATCGCTTCGTTTTTTAATGCCAGTCTGGATTGGATCATGCTGGGACGAGATGTACGGGGTGAGGCACTGAAGGAGTCAAAAGACCCTTATTTTTTTGAGGCTTCAGGGCAACTGGATTGCCAGGGGGAACCGCTCAGTGAGGCAGAAAAGGATTTTATACTTGAGTATATTGAATTTACTCGTTTTCGTAAAGAGAAAAAACAAGGCAATTCAACTGCCAAATCATGATTTGCTTGAGGTTTAAGATGAAATTTCATTCGTAAAAGTTATAGTTTCGGAGGGGAAAAATTTTGGGAGATCAAACTATTTATCAGCGGATTGAAGCTTTGATTAAGGACCGGGGAATGACCAAGAAGGCGTTTTGTGAAAAGCTTAAAATCAGTTCAGGGAATCTTGGTGATTGGAGAAGAGGGAAAACAACACCGGGTACGATGCATCTAATTCAGATTTCGGACTTTTTTAACGTATCTCTCGACTGGTTAATGAAAGGGATCAAGCCGGGAGAAGGCGTGCTCCAGGAGCAAAAGGCTGCTTATTTTTTTTGGGGTGATGGGGCCATTGAATTGCCAGGCAGAGGATCTGGAAGCAGAAGAACAGAATTTTATTTTAGAATATGTTGAATTTGCAAAATACCGTAAGCAAAAAAGAGAGAATAACAAAGCAAATCCGGAATGATCTCCTAGCTTGAGATTTCCCGGATTGAAAACCCGTAAAACGGACTGGTGGGTTCGAATTACGAGTTTATTTGGGTTTTAGAGTGGTGATGCCTCCTTATAGTCGTTATCATCAATGTTCAGAATTGCAGCAACTTTTTTTCTGTACCTTTGTGCTTTGCGGGTGCCATGAATCAGATTGGATAAACGTGAAGGCGGAATGTTGTGTGTCTCGCAAAATGTTTTCTGATCCAGTCGAAGTTCGACAAGCCGTTGTTTGATGGCCCACCCGAAGGAGGTGACAGGCATTTTGTTGTTCAAGAGAAATCGCCCCTTACGGATTCTTGCGGAATAATTGGTGTGTTATAATAATCATCAGTAAACATGTTAGAATTAACCATCTGAAACCATGATACACTTTTATACGTGTTTTTACAATCGTAAATACGTTATTTCATTAAATTAATTACTTAATTAAGTGAGAAATTTGTAAAAACCTGAAGTGCTAAGTGACCTGAATCATTCATCTAGAGCCTGTTGACGGTGTGAAATTGCGGTTATGCTTGGATAAAAAAAGCACTCTGCCACTTGGGGAAAGCGGTAGGGTGCTTTTGGTGTTGCAGCCGGATCGGTGAAGTGGGGCATTAGGGGGATGCTGGAAGACGTTTGGACAGGCCGGGGGAGGGAAACAGCCTCTCTTCATCCAGTCGGCTCTTACGGCTCATATAAGGCGGTTGAGTAATGTAGGAACTGGACCAATGTCTGTAAAGCAGCTCTCGCTGAAATGCAGCTGACTCAGGCACATCGAATTTTTTCCATGTAGTGAGCAGTTCGTCGGTCATGCGCTCGATGAGAGGATTTTTTTCCTCGTAAGGTGTATTTAGCAGTTTGGAAGCATCTTCAATGCAGAAGGACACGGCTGCGGCTAGATAGCCGTGAATGGTCTGCTCCACATCATTTCCAAGGAGAAAGTTGATCCACGTATGAACGGTAGCGAGTGTGCCAATTGCGCTGTACTGAATGAGTATTGTTTCAAGCTGATCAAATTCAAGCCAAGGATACAGGGCTTTGGCAAGCTTGATCAGGCGCTGACCAGACAGGCGTGACTCTTTCGCGTGTTGCAGAGAGGAGCGTTGGGTATGCAGCATCTTATCAATAAGGGCGATACGCCAACCATCCTCCTGTTGAATGGCGACATACAGGCTTTTGATCGCCATACCGTCAAGCGTTGTGAATTGAGGATACAAGTCATTCCGCATGTAATGTTCCAGGTCTTGCATACAGGTCAAGCGTCCGTTATGGAATCGTTCCTCCAATCCATAAGAACGGGTGAAGCCGCCGACGGGTAGGGAAGGGTCCAACAATAATGCGTAATTTAGCAAGCGGTTGCCTTTGTGCAGGGTGGTTCGCCTCCTTGAATCGAAATATTGTGTTATATTATTTAACATATAAGTTGAGTTTATTTGAATACTTAAAGTATTATGTAATATATATTCACATTTATTTTGCTAAAATGTCAAATTAAATATTTTTATAGCTCTTATATGTTATTTAACATAACATAATAAATAATTATTAAATTTTGGTTTACAAATATAAGCTAAGGGAGTATAATAAATCTGTTGCCTCAAAACATTATGATTTGCGGTCGTGGTGGAATGGCAGACACGCTATCTTGAGGGGGTAGTGGGCGTACGCCCGTGGAGGTTCGAGTCCTCTCGACCGCATTATATGGAAGATACGGTTACAAATAGCAAAAATAAAAAAAGCATCCTGACACGTTTTGTGTGAAGGGATGCTTTTTTGTTTTAATCGAATCTTATTTTTCCTGCAAAAGCTTTTCAATATCTCCTGCCAGCTTATCCGGAGTTGTTTGTGGTGCATAGCGCTTAAATACGTTACCTTCGCGTGTGATTAAAAATTTCGTAAAATTCCACTTGATCGCTTTGGAGCCTAATACGCCTGGAGCTGTTTGGGTAAGGTAGCGAAATAAAGGGTGTGCCTGATCACCGTTGACATCTGTCTTGGCAAACATCGGAAAGGAAACTCCGTAGTTGATCTGGCAAAACTCCGAAATCTCCTCGCTGGAACCCGGCTCTTGCTTGGCAAATTGGTTGCTGGGAAATCCCAAAATTTCGAGCCCATGCTCATGATACTGGTCGTATAGCTCCTGTAGCGCTTTATATTGGGGAGTTAGCCCGCATTTACTGGCTGTGTTCACGATGAGCAGAACTTTCCCTTCATATATGGATAACGGGATTTCTTTTCCTTGCAGGGTTTTGGCACCATATTCATAAACGGTCATGGTATCCCTCCTAATTCGATATTCTACAATTAAATCGTAAGCAATTTTATGAAAGGTTGCAAGCCTACAATAGATGTAATGAGTTTTCTTAATACTGTAAAATCGTATTTTGTTCAAAACGGCAAATTGCGCTGCAAATGGAGCGAATTGCGGCGTTTCTCAGCGTAAAAGCAGGTTCAATCGGCGTTTATCTGGTGTATATAGCACATTTTCTTTCGCTTTTACAAAAAAAGGACAAAACTGCTCTCCTTACGCCAATATTGACATGCCTTTCATTTTCGAAAAGGTATGAAAAACCGAGATTAAAGGAGCTGGGAGAAGCATAGTCGTATTGTAAGCGTTATTATTGATCTTCTATGCTTAAAAGGACGATTTATAACCCCGTTGGTGAGCTTTACAGTGCTCCTTGCACGGGTGTATGATTCAAGACGTAATTTCAAATTAACAAGAATGAAGCAGCAACGAATTGTCTAATCGCTGAATTTTGCAGTTGCAAAAGCGGGGGAACCAATCGGGATGTATACGGCTTTGGAAGCCGTAATCTCATGGGGTGAATTTTCCGGCCAAGTGCCGGAAATAGGGCGACTCTCACGTCCAAATCCGACAGCTAACCTCGTAAGCGTACAGGGAGAGGCAACAAACCGCCGTGTGCAGCCATGGTTTATTTTATCATGGATATGTAAGAAGCCGGAGGAAAGCCTTTTTCCTTTGGCTTCTTTTTGTTGTCTTTTTATACCGGGAGAGGAGCTACTGATGGAAGGTCGGTTAATTATCGTCACTGCACCGAATGAAGCGGGCAGAAGTTTTGTGAAATTGCTTATGTTCAAAAAACTGGCGTTTGCGGTACTCACCAATAGCGCTCAGGAGGAACGACAGCTCAAAAAAATGGGTGTGGAGCACATTGTGCGCATCAATACGATGCAAGCGGGAAAATGGAATTTTCCCAAAAAAGAAATTGGTAGCGTGTATTTGTTCGAAAACAGTATGAATCTGACTTGCCGTTTCCTGCAAATATGCCGGCCACTGACATCGGATTTGATCTATGTCATCACGCACGGCTGTAATCCACAAGGAATTTATCGGGGATTAGGAGCGGATCATGTGATCTACACATTGAACGGAGAGGTGGGTTTTCTGCTGAACGGATAAGCGCTTATAACATAGTTATTGATCTGAGGACTGATACGGGAGGGCTTGAACATGATGGATATATACATGCTGCTCGTGCTGGCTGTGAGTTATGGAGCGATACTGCTATTTGTACGCTGGTGCAATGAGCAGACCTCTAAGGGAGGGCGAAGAGGATGATTGTTGTGCTTGTGCTCACGGCTATGGTGTTGGTGTATTTAATCTATGCGCTCCTGAACCCTGAAAAGTTTTAATCGCTATAAGAGGAAACGGGCAGGAACAGCAGATCCGGTATCACAGGTAGCGGGTTTGGCGCAAACGTGTGCACTCGCTTGCTGGTCTGGGTCAGGTCTGTTGTTCCACATGCGCAGGAGCATTTTAAGGAGGAATAGACGATGGAGCTGCTGCAAATTGGAATTGTGCTTGTCATATTGCTGCTCTTGGTAAAGCCAGTGGGCACCTATATGTATCATGTATTCTCAAATGAACCGAATCGGACGGATCGAATTTTCGGTGGAACGGAAAAGCTGATTTATAGGCTAGCAGGCTTGAAAAAGCTGGAGAATATGCGTTGGACTACGTATGTTATGAGCTTTCTCGCGACCAATGTCGTGCTTGTGGTCATCAGCTATGTGCTGCTGCGTTTGCAAGGAATGCTTCCCGGGAATCCGGCTGGAAACGGCAATATGGAAGCGTCATTGGCTTTTAACACGGTAATCAGCTTTATGACCAATACGAATCTCCAGCATTATAGCGGAGAAAGCGGACTTACGTATCTGACACAGATGGCGTTTGTCACGATGATGATGTTCACTTCGGCGGCTTCCGGTTTTGCTGTTGCTGCGGCTTTTATGAGAGGATTGACGCGGCGCGGTGAAGGAATGGGCAATTTTTTTCAGGATTTCATCAAGTCGATTATACGGATTTTCCTGCCGCTGGCCTTTGTGCTTACGCTGGTGCTGGTTGGATTGAAAGTACCACAGACGCTGCAGCCTACGGTGGATATTACGACGCTGAGCGGAACACAGCAGCAGATTGCTTTGGGGCCCATTGCTTCGATGGAATCTATCAAGCATCTGGGGACGAACGGGGGCGGTTATGCGGGTGCCAACTCTGCGCATCCTTTTGAGAATCCAAGTCCCTGGACGAACGTTCTGGAGATTTTAGCGATGTGGGTAATGCCGGCTTCGCTGCCGTATACCTTTGGCTTGTTTGCCCGCAATCGTAAGCAGGGCTGGATTATTTTTAGCTCGATGATGGTATTGTTCCTTATTTTTCTGTCCATTACGTACGTGTCTGAAAAGACGGGAAATCCGCTGATACAGGCGCTGGGTGTGGATGCTTCGCAGGGAAGCATGGAAGGGAAAGAGGTTCGCTTCGGCATTGGACAATCGGCATTATTCACTGCGGTGACGACAGCGGCAACGACAGGTTCGGTCAATAATATGCATGACACACTGACCCCGCTGGGTGGTATGGCGGCTTTGGGTGAAATGATGTTAAACGTCATTTTCGGCGGCAAGGGTGTCGGGCTGATGAACATGCTGATGTACGCGATTCTGGGTGTGTTTATATGCGGACTGATGGTCGGAAGAACCCCGGAATTTATGGGTAGGAAAATTGAAGGCAAGGAAATGAAGCTGATCGCGATTGCCATTCTGGTACATCCGTTTCTCATTCTGGCACCGACTGCGCTCGCTTTTATGAGTCATTGGGGGTATGATGCGGTCACAAACCCCGGATATCACGGGCTGACTCAGGTGCTCTATGAATATGCGTCATCTGCGGCAAATAACGGGTCAGGGTTTGAAGGTCTTGCAGATAACAACGTATTCTGGAACTTAACAACAGGGATGGTTATGTTCTTTGGACGATATGTATCCATGATTGCATTGCTGGCTGTAGCGGCTTCGTTGAATGCCAAAGCGCCGACACCAGTGACGACGGGCACACTGCGCACGGACAACAAGCTGTTTGGGGCCATTCTGATCGGAGTTGTTCTGTTGATTGGTGCATTGACCTTTTTGCCTGTCATCGTATTGGGGCCTGTAGCTGAATTTTTGACCATGTGATGAAGAATAAGCATGAAGAAGAAATTGAGAATGGATGAACGGGGTGCTTGATCATGAAGGAACAACGTAAACGCATGCTGGACAGAAGCATCTTGAAGCATGCGATCAGGGATAGCTTTATGAAATTAAATCCGATGCTCATGATGAAAAATCCCGTCATGTTCGTCGTGGAGATCGGCACACTGGTTGTGCTGCTGATGCTGCTGTTTCCCGGTTATTTTGGAGCTGACAAGGAAATGAGCTTTAACCTGGCTGTTTTTGTTATTCTGCTGTTCACGCTGCTCTTTGCCAATTTTGCTGAAGCGCTCGCGGAGGGGCGGGGGAAGGCGCAAGCTGCCTCTTTGAAAAAATCCAAGCAGGATACACAGGCCAACAAGCTTGTCGGAAATGACATTCAGGTGGTTAGCTCAACCGAGCTGCGTAAAGGGGATATTGTGCTGGTATCCCAGGGCGAGATGATTCCGGGGGACGGCGAGGTTATTGAAGGACTGGCTTCGGTGGATGAATCGGCGATTACAGGGGAATCAGCTCCGGTCATCAAGGAATCGGGCGGTGATTTTTGCTCGGTAACGGGCGGGACACGGGTAGTTAGTGACCGCATCAAGGTGCGGATTACGGCAGAGCCGGGCGAAACGTTTATTGATAAAATGATTTCGCTCGTGGAAGGGGCACAGCGGCAAAAAACGCCGAATGAAATTGCGTTGAACACGTTGCTGATCAGCTTGACGATTATTTTTTTGATCGTGGTGGTCACGCTGGCTCCGATCGCCCGCCATTTTAACATCGATTTGCCTGTACCAGTCTTGATTTCGCTGCTGGTTTGTCTGATTCCGACCACAATTGGAGGGCTGCTGTCGGCGATTGGGATTGCCGGTATGGACCGGGTCACCCAGTTTAACGTGCTGGCGATGTCAGGCAAGGCGGTAGAGGCATCCGGGGACATCAACACGATGATTCTCGACAAAACGGGGACCATCACCTTCGGGAACCGGATGGCGAGTGAATTTGTGCCTGTAGGGGGCGTGGAGAAGGCAGAGCTGGTAAAGTGGGCAGCGATGAGCTCAATGAAGGATGAGACGCCTGAGGGACGCTCGGTGCTGGAATTGATGCGCAAGCAGGAGTACACATCACAGGAATACACATTGGATGAATCCTTGGCGGCAGGCGGAGCCTTTATTGAGTTCAAGGCGGAAACCCGGATGAGTGGCCTGGACCTGGCCGATGGACGAAAGGTGCGCAAGGGCGCAGTGGACTCTGTTCGGCAGTGGATCATATCGCAAAACGGCAGGGTTCCAGCTGATCTGGAGGAAAAAGCGAATCAGGTGGCCTCTGAAGGAGGTACACCGCTGGCGGTTGCGCTGGATGATCGGATATACGGCATTATTTATTTGAAGGATACAGTGAAGCCGGGCATGAAGGAGCGGTTTGATCAGCTCCGGGAAATGGGTATCCGCACGATTATGTGTACCGGGGATAATCCGCTGACTGCTGCTACCATTGCACGGGAAGCAGGTGTGGACGATTTTGTAGCTGAAAGCAAGCCGGAGGATAAAATTGCGGTTATCCGCCGTGAGCAGGAACAAGGCAAGCTGGTGGCTATGACCGGCGACGGTACCAATGATGCTCCTGCGCTGGCGCAGGCGGATGTTGGTCTTGCCATGAACAGCGGCACGGTCGCGGCCAAGGAAGCCGCCAATATGGTGGATCTGGATTCCGATCCGTCCAAAATTATTGAGGTGGTCGCCATCGGCAAGCAACTGCTCATGACACGCGGCGCTTTGACAACGTTTAGCATCGCGAACGATGTTGCCAAATATTTTGCCATTATCCCGGCGATGTTCATGCTGGCTATTCCACAAATGGGCGCTTTGAACGTCATGGGGCTTGGCTCTCCGCTGTCCGCTATTTTGTCGGCGCTGATTTTTAACGCGGTTATTATTCCGCTCCTGATTCCGCTGGCCATGAAGGGCGTAAAGTATAAGCCGATGAGCTCGGACCGCCTGCTCGGACGGAATTTGCTGATTTACGGTTTGGGTGGTATGGTGGTGCCGTTTGTCGGCATCAAGGCCATTGATTTGCTGGTGCATTTATGGATTTAAGGCAGCCTGTAAAAGGATGCATTTCAGATACAATGGAAGCGGAAAGGGTGAGCAACATGAGTGGGTTTTATCGTATGTCTGGGCGCAGATTTGCTGCACACGAGAAATCCGGTTCTGCCGGACGAGACAATAACAACCCTGCAGTGACGAGGACTGGGTCGGAGGGGCAGCCGGAGAGACAGGAGATGCGGGGAAGCACGGTTACTGGAGTCGCTTTGCGAACCTCGGTGCTGATGATCCTCTTGTGTGGCTTGGCATATCCGCTCGTTAGCACAGGAGTGGCACAGGTATTGTTTCCGCAGCAAGCCAATGGCAGCATGCTGCAGAATGCGGAGGGACGGGTAGTCGGCTCTGAACTGATCGGGCAATCCTTTGCCAATCCTGCGTTTTTCCAAGGTCGGGTATCCAGTGTTGATTATAACGGGGCTGGTTCAGGATCAAGCAACTACGCGCCGTCCAATCCGGCCTTGATACAGCGAGTCAAGGATTCCATTGCCGCTTGGCAGAAACAAAATCCGGATGTGCCAGTTAGCGAGGTTCCGGTGGATCTGATTACGAACTCCGGTTCCGGTCTGGACCCGCATATCTCGCCACAAGCGGCACAGGTACAAATTCCACGTATTAGCAGCTTGACGGGAATCGCGCAGGATCAGCTGAAAGCACTGGTGGAGACGCAAACCGAAGGCCGTAGTGCCGGAGTATTCGGAGAACCGCGTGTGAACGTGCTCAAGCTGAACCTCGCGCTTGAAGCGCAAATGAAGGTAGCGCCTGCCAAGCGGTGAAACTGGCCATGCGGAATGATAGAGAGTAGAGTAAATAGGAGGAACTAAGTTTTATAGCAATTTTACAAAAAAAGGTATCCCCTGGGTGAAAGGCCCGTGGGATACCTTTTTTGTTGGTAGAAAGAATTATCGGCAGCAGCCTATCCTGAAATCGTTTGGACGATGAGTATCACATTCAAGACAATAATGATACCGGTCACGATCCAGGCTAATGCTTTTTGCCACATTTTGTTGGCAAATTCACCCATGAGCTTTTTGTCACTCGTAAAGAGCAATAGTGGGATGATGGCAAAAGGCAACTGGATGGATAGAATGACCTGACTCAGCACAAGCAGTTCTTCCGCTCCTTTTTCACCGGCGATAGCAGTGACGATTACCGCTGGAATGATTGCGATGAGTCGCGTTACCAGACGACGCAGCCAAGGGGGAAGACGAAGGTTGAGAAAGCCCTCCATGACGATTTGTCCAGCTAACGTACCAGTAACGGTCGAATTCTGACCGGAGGCGAGCAATGCCACCCCGAATAGAATGCTTGCGAGTGTGGTTCCCAGCAAAGGCGATAGCAGATAGTAGGCGTCGCTAATTTCGGCTACATCTGTTTTTCCGGCAGTATTGAACACCGCTGCTGCCACGATCAAAATGGCGGCATTAATAAATAGGGCGAACATAAGCGCGATACTGGAATCCCAGGTTGCAAATTTAATAGCTTCGCGTTTACCTGCTGAAGTCTGCTCAAATTTGCGAGTTTGTACAATGGATGAATGCAGATACAGGTTGTGAGGCATCACGGTAGCGCCCATAATACCGATCGCAATATACAGCATGCTTGGGTTGGTCAAAATTTGTGAATCTGGCACAAATCCGCCTAACATGCCGCCCCATGATGGCTGTGCCAAAATGAGATTGATGCCAAAGCACCCGGCAATCGTCGCCATTAGCACAATGACCAATGTTTCCAAAGCCCGAAAACCTTTGTTTTGCAGCAATAAAATGAGCATGACATCAAATGCGGTAATGATAACGCCATATAGTAGCGGTAAACCGAACAGCAGCTTCAGTGCAATGGCTGAGCCGATGACCTCGGCCAAATCCATAGCTGCAATGGCAATTTCGCATAAAAGCCACAAGCCGATTGCGACGGGACGACTATAGGCATCGCGGCACATTTGTGCCAAATCTTTACCAGTGGCAATGCCAAGCTTGCCGGATAAGGCTTGCAGCAGAATAGCCATCAGGTTGGAGACCAGAATGACACTAAGCAGCGTGTAGCCGAATTTTGCTCCGCCTGCGATGTCTGTAGCCCAATTGCCGGGGTCCATATAGCCGACAGCGACCATATAGCCAGGTCCGGCAAAGGCGAGAAACTTTCGAAACCACGTGCCGTCCTTAGGGACGCTCAAGGAGCGATTCACTTCCGACAGTGAAGCGATTTCCGCCAAGTTGCCCTTTATATTTTTCATACGCTCCACCTTCTTTATTCATGATGAAATCTAGTATTAGTGACATAACGATTGTACTATCCCTATTGTACACCTACAATAGTTTTTGTCTAGTGCAACTTTTATGTGGTCAAGCAAATTAATAGTATTTTTTAATGATTCATTTTGTGTGGTTCGTTTAAAGTACATACGAGAAGGAAATCATGAATGTATTAACATGACAGTAGATCCCCGACCATTTGACATCATCGCCAAAATTCATTAAGATGGCTTAGGTGATTCTGGTCACCAGGTACGAAACAAATTTGAAAATACGGGTGATATGATGTCTTACAGACCGAATATTGTTAATTTCACGCTGGCTGGCAGCAATGAAAAAGAAGGGCTTTATGAGTTTAAAATGAGTTTGGCCGATGGTACGGAGTGCCGTGTTTTTTCTCAACGTAATCCGGAGTGGACTTTGACGAATATTAGTCGACTGCTAACGACACCTTGCCCGGTATGCCATAAGGATTTTATCTGCAAGTGTATGGATCAGTTTCATGAAGAGATTATAGGACAAATTAATGCCAAACAACTGTTCGAGAAAGCATTGAGCTAGTTTCCGAACTGGTACAAGTCGATACATTTCTAAACAAGCGTCGGATGATTTCGGCGTTTTTTTGTTATATGTATTTTTGTTATATGCATAAAGTTGATTGCATTTAAGCTGTTGATTCCTTGGAGGTGAAAGTATTATGAAGCAGTCTGATCATTTGGAGCATTCAATTGTGTTGGTCGATGGGGTATGCCATTTTTGTCAGGGGGCGGCCCGCTTCATTATCAAGCGTGACCCTGAGGGAGTATTCCATTTTGGTTCCCTGCAATCCGAGGAAGGACAAAGGCTTTTGCGTGCAGGAGGACTATCTGCAGATCATCTGGATACGTTTGTATTGATTGAAGACGGTGTGTATTATACAAGGTCAAACGCGGCTTTGCGGATTGCCAGACATCTTCGTTTTCCATACCCGCTGGCCTATGCTTTCATTCTGATTCCCCGCTTTATGCGAGATGCTGTGTACAACGTGGTAGCACGTAACCGATACCGTTGGTTTGGCAAGGATGAAGAGGATCAGTGCCAGATCCCCCCACCAGAGATTCGGGAACGATTTTTTTAGGTATTCAGAATTTAAGATTCAGAGGGATCAGTTTTCCTTTTGGAGCGATGACCACGAATCAGCCATATCACAATCGCCACAATCAGTATCAAGCCGGCAATAGCTACATACACGATATGTCGTAGATTCGGTACATTGATGGATAATTTTAGCTCATTAGATTCCAATGGGGCAATATTCCAACGCAGTGTTTTTCCGTCTTCCGATACACTGTCCGCATTGCTGGCAGCGGGTCGGATCGGCAAGGACAGGCTAAAGTTAAGATCAAGCTGCCGCTCCAGTAATTTGCGCGCGAACACATTCATTTGCTGTAATTTGTCACTCAGTCCCTTAGCTTCGTCAGGAAGCATTCGTGGCAGATCAAGCTTCATCGTAAGATCATAATTTGTTGTGAAAAAATGTGGTGTTACCATGCGTTTTATTTCTAATCCCTCGGGCAGATTGACTTCCTGATTGGGATTTTTTTCGTTTGTGCTCCAATCTCCTTGATAATGCCCCTTGAATTGATAGCCCTTTCTCCCCTGTTCAGCTAGCGGCTGAACATCCACATTGTTGCTTTGAAAACGCTTGGCTAATCGATCCAGCAGTCCGGGATTGTCCAGCATCACCAGCGTCTGATTGTTCACACTGAACGATGCATCCATATCTACACTCTGATCGAGATGAACATCTACATGGATATCCCCCCGAGCACATGAGGTAAGGATAGCCAGACAGCACAGCAGCGCAAAAACGCGCAGTATTTGCCGAGTTCGATGTTGCTGACGTCTGTCCTGATCAGAGCTGTGTTCTGTTTGCTTCATGATTTACACCTTCTTTATATACGTTCTTTACTTTAACAAATGGATGTCTTCTATATATTACACATTCAGAGAGCCAAAATCGAACGATAAGACAGAAGAAATAAGATTTATATTCTAAAAATGTTTCCCAAGGTAAAAACTTTAGTGTATACTCTAAAAAATAGTTCTCATAAAAAATAATTGTCTCCAGGAAATAGTTTGTCCCAAATACGAATAGTCGAAGGAGGTTTTAAAGTATGAACAAGCAGTTTAAGAAGGATTTGCCGCGATGGGTAACGACGGTTGGAGTATTGTCACTAGTTTTGGTTCTCGCAACTGCATGTACTCAGGAGCAGAAGGAGCAGGGTACGGCGGTAGAGGCGGGACAAAAAATAAAGGCCACAACGACCATCGGCATGATTTCGGATATTGTCGGCAAGGTCGGTGGTGATCATGTGGAGGTTACGGGCATTATGAAATCAGGTGTTGACCCGCATTTGTACAAGGCTTCTCAGGGAGATATGCGCAAGCTGGATCAGGCTGACATTATTTTTTATAACGGGTTGCATTTGGAAGGAAAAATGCAGGACATTCTGGAGAAAATCGGCAAGCAAAAGCCCGTCATACCTGTCTCCAAAAACATCGCTCAGGATCAGCTGCGTGCAGGGAGCCCGGAAATGGGGTCCGAGCATGATCCGCATATCTGGTTTAACGTGCAAAACTGGATGTCTGCGGTAGAAACCATCAGAGACGAATTGTCGGCGCTTGATGCTGCGCATGCAGAGGATTATAAGGCTAACGCAGAAGCTTATCTGGCTGAGCTGCGCAAGCTGGACGATTACACGAGGGAGCAGATTGCCAGCATACCGGAAGCCCAGCGCGTGCTTGTCACGGCACATGATGCCTTCGGCTATTTCGGAGATGCTTACAATATTCAAGTGAAAGGACTTCAAGGTATGAGTACAGAATCAGAAGCTGGCTCCCAAGATGTGACCAGGCTGCGAGATTATCTGGTGGAAAATAAAATCAAAGCCGTATTTGTAGAAACCAGCGTTCCGAGGAAGGCCATAGATGCGGTAATTCAGGGGGCCGCTCAGCAAGGTCATACGATAAGGATTGGCGGCGAGCTGTATTCAGATGCCATGGGCAAAGAAGGCACAGAAGAAGGCACATACATTGGAATGGTCAAGCATAACGTCAATACGATGGTTAAAGCGCTCAAATAAAGGAGGCAAGACATATGGGGCATTCACCGCTTGTGGTTCGTGATTTATCTGTAGCCTATCAAAAAAAGCCCGTTCTGTTCGATGTTTCCTTCGAGGTACCGGAAGGCAAGCTAATTGGTATTATTGGCCCGAACGGGGCTGGTAAATCTACACTGATTAAGGCAGCGCTTGGACTGATTCCAAGGCTCAAAGGCGAGGTACTGGTCTACGGCAAGCCCTACAAGCAGCAGCTGCTCAAGGTTGGTTATGTACCGCAGCGAGAATCGGTGGATTGGGATTTTCCAACGAACGCGCTGGATGTGGTTATGATGGGACGGTATGGCAGACTAGGCTGGTTTAAACGACCGGGAGCGGCAGATCGTCAGGCAGCGATGGAGTGTCTGGACAAGGTAGGTATGAGCAAATTTGCAGACAGGCAGATTAGTCAGCTGTCAGGCGGGCAGCAGCAGCGTGTATTTTTGGCCAGAGCACTCGCACAGGACGCTCAGCTTTATTTTATGGATGAACCGTTTGTTGGTGTGGACGCTGCGACCGAGAAAGCGATTATATCATTGCTCAACGATCTGAAACGGCAGGGGAAAACCGTACTTGTCGTTCATCATGATTTGTCTACGGTGACAGATTATTTTGACCAGGTCACGCTGTTGAACGGCCGTCTGATGGCGTTTGGAGAGACGTCAGAGATTTTTACCGAGGAAAATCTGCAGCGTACGTATGGCGGACGTCTAAGTATACTCAAAACAGGCCCGGATTCCGGCACCATACTCGGAGTGAGGTGAGGAGGATGACAAGTTTGGCTACGCTTTTGGCCGATCCGAATATGCAGTGGATTTTGCTGGGCTGCATTTTGCTTGGTTTAAGCAGCGGCGTGATTGGCAGCTTTATGTATTTGCGCAAGCAGTCGCTTATGGGAGATGCCTTGGCACATGCAGCTTTGCCCGGGGTATGCGTGGCGTTTATGATTACGGGTACGAAATCCGTGTTTGGATTTATGATTGGGGCTGCCATTGCAGGCATTGCTGCGACCTTTGCCATTAGTGTGCTAATCCGGTATTCGCGAATCAAAAGCGATTCGGCGATTGCGGCGGTGCTGTCTGTATTTTTTGGTTTCGGCATTATGCTGTTGACCGAAATCCAGCATAGTGGTGCGGGAAACCAAAGCGGATTGGACAAATTTTTATTTGGTCAGGCTGCGGCCATGGTATTGTCTGATGTTTATACGATGGCAGCAATTTCGGTGGTACTGATCGGGGTATGCCTATTGTTCTTCAAGGAATTTAAGCTGCTAAGCTTTGATCCCGGCTTTGCTCGCGGACTTGGTTTTCCAGCAGGGCTGCTGGATAAGCTGTTGATGCTGCTGATTGTCATTGCGGTGGTTGCCGGCATTCAGGCCGTGGGTGTCATTATGATGGCGGCCCTGCTGATTACTCCGGCGGTGTCAGCCAGATACTGGACAGAGAAGCTGGGGGTCATGGTGTGCCTATCAGGCCTGTTTGGCGCTATAGCGGGTCTTGGCGGGACACTTCTTAGCTCTCTGGGACAAAATCTCCCTACAGGACCGTTGTGCGTTCTGTGTGCGACGGTGGTGTTTGGTGTGAGCCTGATTTTTGCGCCGCAGCGTGGAATGATTTCCAAGGCTATCGTTCGGTGGAATGTCAGAAATAATCTGGAGCAGGCAGTCGGTACGCCGCCGGGAAAGGAGCGTGCCCTATGAGTTCATTATATGTGATCTTGACGGGAATGTTAGTGGCAGGAGGATGTAGCATTGTCGGCTGCTTTCTCGTGCTTCGAAAAATGGCTATGATCGGTGACGCGATCAGCCATGCGGTGCTGCCGGGGATTGTTATTGCTTTTTTAATCAGCGGGTCCAGGGATTCGGTATGGATGATGTTTGGTGCGGCCGTGCTGGGTCTTCTAACGGTGTATCTGATTCAGCTGTTCCAGCAAAGCGGTCTGCAAAGTGATGCCGCCATCGGTGTAGTGTTCACGACACTGTTTGCCATCGGTGTCCTGCTGGTCAGCGTGTTTGCTTCCAATGTCCATCTGGATATGGATCACGTGCTGTATGGGGAGATTGCATATGTGCCGTGGAATACGCTAGAGATTGCTGGCATTGATGTTGGTCCGAGGGCTGTATGGATTACGGGCGCGATGTTTTTAATCAACTTGCTTGTGGTATGGGGCTTTTTCAAGCAATTTAAAATCACTTCCTTTGATCCCGCATTGGCAGCTTCATTGGGCATTCCGGTTGTTTTTTTTCATTATCTGCTGATGAGTCTCGTATCGCTTACAACGGTGGCGTCATTTGAGAGCGTGGGGGCCATTCTGGTGGTTGGAATGCTTGTTGTACCGCCACTTACGGCTTACCTGCTGACGGAGAAATTGTCCCGCATGATCGTGTATAGCGTCGGATTTGGAGCTATCAGTTCGGTTGCAGGCTTCTACACGGCAAGTATGCTGGATGCCTCTATTGCGGCATGTATGC
Organism: Paenibacillus kribbensis; assembly: GCF_002240415.1. Classification (NCBI taxonomy): domain Bacteria; kingdom Bacillati; phylum Bacillota; class Bacilli; order Caryophanales; family Paenibacillaceae; genus Paenibacillus; species Paenibacillus kribbensis. The sequence goes on along the minus strand of NZ_CP020028.1, from coordinate 4,183,089 downwards.
TGTGTGTATCGGGAGTGCTGCTGCTTGTAGCTTTTCTCTTTTCTCCAACCCATGGTGTGGTTTGGCAAAAATGGCTTCAGCAGCGGGGGATGGTTGGCGAGGATAGCAAGTGATGCGATTCGCGGGAAGCATGATATACAAGTTTACCGAAAAAGCGTGCAAATGGGCAGAAAATGCCCGAATCCACGCTTTTTTGCGTGTATACTGCCTTGTGCAGATTTTTTCAGGGAAAGCCGTGGGACTCGTCTTGAATTGTCTGGAACACGGGAGTACATTCATTACAGCCAGACAAGAACGGACACTGAGCTGTCGCGTTGCGGGGAGGAACAAAAGATGGAGAGCTTCAAACGCAAATCACCCGAGGAAATACTGGAGTCCATTAACAAACTGCACCGGGGCAGACTCAAAATTTATATCGGTGCAGTCAGCGGTTCGGGCAAAACGTATCATATGCTCCAGGAAGGACAATCACTTCAGCATGAAGGGATTGATGTTGTGATTTGCGCGGTCTCGACCATGCAGCGGCGTGAAACCGTGGAGCAGGTCGGCACGCTGGAGCGAGTGCCCAGTATTCATTGGATGCAGGACGGTGTGGAGCAAAAAGATTTGAATGTGGAAGCTCTGGTGGAACGCAATCCCGAGGTGGTGCTGGTAGATCATTTGGCACATCGTAACCGGGTAGGTGCCCGATTTCCAAGCCGGCTGGAGGATATTCAATATTTGCTGGAGCTGGGGATTAGCGTCATTACGACAGTCAATGTCTATGAACTTGAAGGGATTACGGAGTGGGTTTATCAGCTGACAGGAATTGAATCGGCATCCACGGTCCCGGTCGATACGCTGGAGCTGGCGGATGAAATCCGTCTGATTGATGTTACACCGGAGACGGTTTTGGAACGGCTGGCGAAAGGCTACATGCATGCACCCAATCCTGAAATGTTCCACCGGGGAAATCTGGGTAAGCTGCGCGAGCTGGCTCTGCGATTAGTGGCAGAGGATGTGAACGATTCGCTGGAACGGCATCGGGAGGAATTAGGCTTGCACGGGGCGTCAGGGGTGGCCGAGCGTATTTTGGTGCCTGTCCAATATCATTGGAACGGGTCTATTTATGTTCGCAGAGGAGAGCAGGTCGCCAAGCGGTTGGGTGGAGATATGCTGGTGGTCTCCTTTGTCAGCCCGAAGCACAAGCTGTCCAAGGAATCAGCGGCCTTTAAGCGCTCCATTGTGCAGCTGACTGACAAGATAGGATCGGCATTTGAAGAGATCCCGCTTTTTTCCCGCAGAAGGTTGCCTCGTCAGCTTATTCATTATGCGGTGGCGCATAATGTTACCCGGATCGTTATGGGACATTCTCGGCAGACCCGATGGCAGGAGCTGGTTAGGGGATCGCTGGTGAACGGAATTTTAAAACGGATGAAAAACATGGACCTGCTGTTGATAGCGGATCGAGCCGAGCAGGAAGGTGAACGGATTTTGCCAACGATGAGACAGGAGGAAGGAGATAATGATCCCTATCATCGCTTGAGCGATGAGGAGGCACAGGCTGAGGCAGCCAAAATTCGGCGCGGCAAGCTCAAGGTATACATTGGCGCTGCACCAGGGGTCGGCAAAACATACACGATGCTGAGAGAGGGCAATGATTTGCTGGAGAGCGGAATTGATGTTGTGATCGGCTTGCTGGAGACGCATGGAAGAGCGGAAACTTTGGCACAAGTGGGCTCTCTGGATATGATTTCCCGTCAGCCCATTGAGCGTCATGGTGTACATTTGGAAGAAATGGATACCGAATCCATTCTCAGACGCAATCCTGAGGTAGTGTTGATCGACGAGCTGGCGCATACCAACGTTCCCGGCAGTCAGAGATCCAAGCGCTATGAGGATGTACTGACTATTTTGGATCAAGGTATCTCTGTCATATCCACAATGAATGTACAGCACCTGGAGAGCTTGAATGACGCGGTAGAACAAATTACCGGCATTCGGGTGAGAGAGACTGTTCCCGATCATATGATGCGTCTGGCCGATGAGGTACAGCTTGTGGATGTGGCCCCCAAATCGTTGCAGCAGCGTATGCGTGATGGCAAAATATACGATCCTGCCAAGGTGGAACAGGCGCTTAGCCACTTTTTTAAATTAGGTAATCTGATTGCGCTGCGTGAGCTGGCTCTGCGGGAATTGGCAGATGATGTGGATGAGCGGCTGGAATCGTGGGATCGTCATGGATCGCTTCGGGGACCGTGGCGCAGGAAGGAAGTGATCTTCGTAGGCGTCACGCTAAGCGAAAATGCTGAAAGGCTGATTCGCCGTGGTTTTCGTATTTCTTTTCGTCTGAAGGCCGTGTGGATTGTGACTTACGTTCATGTTGGTGAGCGTATGCCCGAGAGGCTGAGCCCTCGTCTGGAACAGTTAAAAATGTTGACCCACCGATTGGGAGGAACCTTTGAAATTCGCTTTGTTTCCAGCCAGCGGGAGATTGCCGACATTTTGATTTCTCCGGTGGAAGGATATACGGGTACGCAGTTAATCGTGGGGCAATCGCCCCGAAATAAACGTTGGGGAAAGTTTGCGGTCGTCCCGAGAATTCTCCGTCAAGCGCGTCATATGGATGTTCTAATCGTGGCGGACTATGACCCGAATATCAAGCTGGAGGAAAACGATCAGATCACCCAATTCATTCGTAAATAGTCATATGTTAGTTTCCGGTTGTTCAATGCTTCCATAGTATATTCTATCTCAAAGAAATGGAGGCGAATTAAAAATGTTTAGACATTGTCATGTTCGTAAGCCAAGAAAACACGTTACTAAGAAGATTATTAAGGTGACTATCATTAAGTTTAAACCTAGAAAACATCATCGGTTTCATGAAGACTTTTTTGTGAAAAAACATCATCATCATCGGAAACATCGTCATCATCGTCATCATGAATGTCATCGTCATCACCACAAATTCTGGTAAGATAAAGGTAGCGGGAGGCGGGGATTATATCCCTGCCTTTTGCTCCTAATAGAATATGGAATCATATTTGCATAAAAAATACTTGCTCTAAAATAAGTGCTATGCTATTCTACCAATAAATAGTTTGCACGTGACGGAAGCACCGTTCACCAACCGTATGTATGTACGGCTTGATGAACGGTGCTTTTTTGCGTTGTTGTGTTGGAAAGGGGATGGGGATCATGATTCCGGTAAAAGTGGTATTGGCTGTAGCAGGCCGGGAATATATTGAGCCGCTGCTGAATTATGTACACGGAAGCGAGTACGCCAGAAGGCTGAGGATAACGGCATTTTCGCAGCCGGAAGCATTTCGTCAATACATGATGGAAACGAACGGGATGAAAAGACCGGATATTGTGGTGGGTGAAGCGGCTTTTTTGAGTCTGTGGACAGATCGGGAAGCTGCCGATATTCCTTGCTTGGCATTACATGAGGGTGAAGAAGTAAGCCAATACGGACAACCGTTATTGAAATACCAGCCTTTATCCGAGCTGGTAGGTTCTATTTTGGAAATGGCAAGACAGCGGTCGGGCAGTCGACAAAGTGTAAACAGTCGGGAAGGCGGAATCATTGTCGGCATGATGGCGGCTTCCGGCGGGTTGGGCAAGACAACAGCTGCGCTCAATATGTCCAAGCAGTTGGGGAATGAGGGGTATTCCGTATTTTATTTGAATCTGGAAACGGTGGATTCAAGCTCGTTGTTCACGGGTTCAGGCAGTTCTAACAGCACAGAAGGAGGAGGGCTGTCCAGGCTGCTATATGACCTCAAGGCGACGGAGAGTGACGGCATTCCCTTTTCCGTAGCTTCCTATTGTGTGCATCGCCCTGAAATTCAGGCCGATACTTTTCAGCCTGTCTATAATCGCAAGGAGCTAATAGATATGACCTGTGGTGAAGCAGTGCAGCTAATTCGGACGATTGCCGAGAGCGGACAGTATGATGTAGTGATCGTAGATAGCGAATCCGAAAATGGTGACCGGGCTCAAGCTGTGCTAGAAGCTAGTCATAAGTTGATCTGGCTGCTGGCTGACGATTTAATGAGCATGCATAAATGCGGCCTGTGGCTGGATGTTCTGGAGTTAACACAGCCCGAAGGGTTTGAAGCCATGCTGTCCAAAACGAACTTTGTGGTGAACCGTTATATGGGAACGATGATTAACTCGTTACCTCGAGACTTCATGGACCTGAACGGAGCACTGCCGTATATTCCTTCATGGAAACAGATGCAGCATCGTGAATTGCTGCTTAGTTCACCGATTTATCAGCGGGAAATCCGCCATCTGTGTCGCAAGCTGCTGAATGTGGAGAGTGCAGCACAGTCGCCTGCCGCTTGGTCTTAAAAGGGGGGAAAGGGGCTGATGAGCATAAATGAGAAGCATTTTAAGGCACTGCGAGCGGATATCCGAAGCGGGCTGGATGTGACGTCTTCGGTAGACGATGCGGATTTGGTCCGGCATATTGAAAATCGAATTTTATACGATACAGAGCTGACAGGCTTAACTTCCCGAGAGAAGCATGCACTTGTCCGTAAAATTTTTCATTCGTTCCGTGGGCTGGATGTGCTCCAGCCATTGATCGATGACCCGACAGTTACGGAAATTATGATCAACAGTCACCGGGAAATTTTTGTGGAGCGGGCAGGTGAGGTGATTCAGGTGCCCGATCAATTTGAGTCCCGAGAGCGACTGGAGGATCTGATCCAGACAATTGTAGCCGGGGTGAACCGAATTGTGAATGAGGCTTCGCCGATTGTGGATGCCCGTCTAAAGGATGGATCACGCGTCAATATTGTGCTGCCGCCAGTCGCCCTCAAGGGGCCAACAATGACAATACGGAAGTTTCCCGAACGGCCCATGACGATGGAGGACTTGATACGAAGAGGCGCGTTGGATGAGGAAGCCGCCGCGATGCTCAAGGACCTGGTACGCAGCAAATACAATATTTTTATAAGCGGAGGAACGGGTTCCGGGAAAACAACCTTTTTGAATGCGTTATCCCAGTGTATCCCACCGTCCGAACGGATTATTACGATTGAAGACTCGGCAGAGCTGCAAATTGTGACCGTCCCTAACCTCGTTTCTATGGAAACACGGAACGCGAACACCGAGGGCAAGGGGGAAATTACGATTCGTGAGCTGATTCGTTCCTCCTTGCGTATGCGACCCAACCGGATTGTAGTAGGTGAGGTCAGGGGGAGTGAGGCGTTGGATATGCTGCAAGCGATGAACACGGGACACGATGGAAGCTTGTCCACCGGCCACGCGAATAATATCCGTGACATGGTCAGCAGACTGGAGACGATGGTGCTCGGCGGGGCCGATCTTCCGCTGGGTGTAGTCCGGCAGCAGATCAGTTCGGCTATTGATATATTCGTGCATCTGTCACGGCTGCGTGACAAATCCAGACGGGTACTGGAAATTAGCGAAGTCATTGGCTTTGAAAATGGTCAGGTGACGCTTAATCCGCTCTATCGTTTTCAGGAACGCGGAGAAAGTAACGGGAGAATCATAGGGGCGCTGGAACGCTGTGGTGAAGGTCTGCATCATACGTTAAAGCTGCAAATGGCCGGAATAAAGCCGGAAAGCTGGCACAGGGGGGAAGCATCGGTATGAAGACAGGAAAAGTGGCTGTGAAGCCGGAGCAAGCATCCCGTCAGGCCCCTTCTCTGCCTGATTATACGGTATATACATTAACGACAACGCAAAAAAGTATGTGCATTCTCTTCAGTGGTGTGCTATTTGCAATGATCGGCTATCTATTTTATCACCAATGGATTTTATCGTTGCTGTGTGCTGCCGGAGCTCTGGCAATGCCTCGTTATTACAGGCAATTTTTGCTGCAACGACGCAGGTCTGCTCTGAGCATCCAATTCAAACAGGCTTTATATTCACTCTCGTCTTCTCTTTCGGCGGGGAGGTCGGTAGAGAATGGTTTTCGCGAGGCTGTGGAGGATTTGCGTTTGCTTAGTCCGGATGGAGATCATGATCTGATTTTTGAATTTAACATTATTACAGCCTGTCTCGAAATCGGACAGCCCGTGGAGACCGCTTTGCAGGATTTGGCCCGTCGGGCTCAGATGGAGGATATTACGAATTTTGCAGATGTATTTGCGGCCTGCAAGCGAACCGGAGGTGATCTGGTGGAGGTCGTACGAAGAACTTCAAGTGTCATAGGGGAGAAGCTGGAAATTCAACAAGAAATCAGTGTGATGATTGCGCAAAAACGTTTTGAATCAAGAGTTATGTTTGCTGCTCCTTTTTTGTTTGTACTGTTTATGACAATGACTGCAGGAGACTACATGATGCCTTTATACAGCGGTACAGGGATGATTCTGTCCACCCTTTGTCTACTGGTGCTTGGAGGCTGTCTCGCGTGGATCAACCACATTATGAAGATTGAAGTATAAGGAGTGCTAGATATGGTGATGTTGGTTTGTCTGGTCATGCTGGTTCTGCAAGTGGGCGGTTGGGTGGTGCTGAACCGGATGCATGATGCTCAGTATGCACATTTTCGCTGTATGAAGCTGGAAGGACTGCGGCTGCATAGACTTTCGGTTCCTTTTGTACACCTAATTCATGTTTCGCGTGTCACTCATAGGCTGCCTGTGCTGATGTTCAAGCTCCAGCGTTCGGTGCAAAAGCTGTATGGTATGCAGAACAGCGGAGAAAAAACGATACTTTTTCTGGCAGAAATGCTCTGCTACGGATATATGATGGTTGCTGGTGGAGCTTTAATATCGCTGATCATGGGCGGAGATGCAACCGGGCTGGTGCTTGGTTTGGGACTGGGTGTTCTGGTTCCAGTCGCGCTGACCAAGGATTTGCATGGGAAAGTACAGCAACGGGATCAGCAAATTCTATTGGAATTGCCTGAACTGTTGAGTAAAATGATGCTTTTGGTTGGTGCAGGCGAGACGGTACAACGGGCATTGCTTCATTGTGTGGAGCGCAAAGGGGCCGATACGGTACATCCGTTGTATCGGGAATTGCGGCAGACCGTGGGGGAATGGGAAAGCGGATATTCCTTTCAACAGGCATTTGAGCATTTAAGCAAACGCTGCGGTATTCAGGAAGTGACGGTATTTACGACAACGGTATTGCTGAATATGAGACGTGGCGGGAGCGATTTCGTGATGGCGTTACGTGAGCTGTCCCAGACGTTATGGGGCAAGCGGACTTCGATTAGCCGGACAAGAGGAGAGCAGGCTTCATCTAAGCTGGTATTTCCGATGGCGCTGATTTTGCTGACGGTTATCGTGCTGGTGGGTGCTCCTGCTTTAATGATGATGAATATGTAGGAGGAATGAAACGATGTTGACATTAGCAACAAGCGGTATCCGTAAATTGTACAAGGAGGAGGACGGTCTGGGTACGTTGGAAATGATTCTGATCATTGCAATTCTGATTGCAGTGGCCATTATTTTCAAGGATCAGATTAAGAAGATTGTAGAAGGTTTGCTGAAAAAGGCGGATAAAAAAAGTAACGATTTTATGGATTCATAATGCTGCGCAAATTGGTACAAAAAGAGGACGGGAGCTTCTCATTAGAAGCGTCCCTCGTCTTTCCCGTTCTGTTGCTGATTATTTTTGTGATGTTATTTTTCTGCCTGTACATATATCAAAAATCTATATTGGTGCAGGTCGCTTCTACCGCTTCGGAAAGAGCTGCCTACAGTTGGGATAACAGCTTCAGGGACCCGCGTACAGGAGCTTTTACGCAAGGACAACGGGATTCGCTTTATTGGCGTTTGAAGGATGATGTCATGCTGGGTGCTTTGTTTGGCTGGGCCGGAGCTAATCATCTGGAAAGTGTACAGGTGCCTGACGGCAGTGTGGCAGGCTCATTGCCCGTTCAAAAGCTGTCTAATGCCGAAAGCAGAATACCTGCGGGTATGCAGGGACAGATGACATATGAGAACAGTCTGGTTCACCGCAAGGTGACAACGGAGCTGAATAGGATCGTGAAAGTGCCTTTGTTGAATCAGTTTCTGGACCAGACGGATTTACAAGGGAAAATGAGCGCGGGTGTGGTTGAGCCTGTGGAATGGATCCGTACGGTGGAACTGGTCCGGTATTACGGTGCGAAGTTTATGGGCAGAGGCTCAGGCGAAAAAGTAGATCCGGCGGGCGTGGGACAAGTGTTGATGCAATATGGTCAGAACGGTAAGTAAGGAATGATAGGTAATGAATGGTAGGTAAGGAACGGGAATGGACTGGAAAGGAGGAAGCGGGTGTTTGGAAAGGGACGTAATACAAGGGATAGGGAGTTAGGTGCTGTCACGGTCTTCTTAATTTTGATTTTGGCTGTCATGTTTGGCTTTATTGCTGTCTTTATTGATTATGCAAGAATTGCTGCCCTGCATGTGCAAACCGAGCGTCTGACTCATGCGGCGGTGCGTTCAGTGATGTCTGCTTATGATCCGGTATTGCAACAGGAGTACGGGCTGTTTGCTTATGGTGAAAGCGACGGACAACAAATCATGGTCAAAGTGTTGAATGACAGCGCCAAGCGTACAACACGTGCGGAAACGCTGCCGCTTATGAATACAAAGCTGGATTCGAGTTCTCTGCAAATGGAAAGGGAGCTTGGTAAATATTCCATATTTAATGAGCAGATACGTGAAGAGATGAAGTATAAAGCGCCTGTCGATTTTACGTTTGAGGTGCTCGAAAAGCTGAAGCCGCTCTCTCAAAATATGAAGGAGGCTTCTCATACGGTTGATTTGCTGAAACGGCTGCAAAAGCTGTATGACCAACGCGAGGCCAAGCTGGATGATATGCTGGCGAAGCAGCGTGAGGCTGGAGCTCATATGGAAGAGGTTCGCAAACGGATTATTAAGCAGCAGGGCGTATATATACCCAATCAGTATATTTGGGACCCGCTCGAGGTTGTAGCTGATATTGCTGCACAATATAAGCACTACGTGCATGTATATGAGGATAATCAGAAAAGTGTGGATGACGTTAAAATCATGCAGATGGAGAAATATTCAAGAAGGGCGAGACCAGCGCTTGACCGCCTTCGTCAGGCCATGGTTCAGGCTGGAGAAGAGCATGATAAGCTGCTTATGGAAGCCAAAGAGCCGTTAAATGAGGCTCGGCAGATTAATGAAGAGATGCGCAAAGTCATTGTGCAGTATAAGCAGAGAGCGGCTAATGCAGGCTACGATGAGGTTTCTGCTGCACCTACTCCAAGCGGAGGAGGCTCCAACGCCGATCCCTCAGTAGGAAGCGCCCGGCAAAAGGCAGAGGATCTGTTGATTCCCGATAAGGAATTTGAACAATGGGAAGTAGAAATCGAGAAGCAACGAACTGCTATAAATACAGTTAACAGCAGACTAACGGCAATGATGCGCACGTTATCCTTTTATACAGACCCATTTCTGAATGCAGATATGCTCAAGCAGGAAGTCGCCTCAGCGCTTAAGGAGATGGACAAATACTTGAATGCGTATCTCTGGTCGGGAGCCACCAATGTACTCGACAGCGAAGCCAGAATACTGGACACGCGACGAGGACCTGACAAAGAACGCAAGAAAATGGAAAAAGAGGCGAAAAACAAGCTCAAGCAAGCTTATCGGATCATTGAGGTACTTTCCAAAGGTAAACAAAGTGCAGAACAGTTCCAAAAGCTGGAGCAGTATTACAGTGAAAGCATTGCATTTAATCAGTCTACATCCGGTTCATCTGTAACCGCTGATTTATCCTATGACACCTATGATGCAGCGGGAGCCTCCATGGATAGTATGGATGGTTTGTATGGAGCTGCATCCGGTTTGCTGACTCAACTGGGGGATGAATTTTACCAGAACGAATATGCGCTTTCTTACTTTCATCATGTGGATTTTAGCCGATTTGGCAGTTTGGCTGGATCAGGTGCAAATGTGGGTAATGCGGCGCAGGTTTTGGGAGATCAACTGGAGGTGAGTAATCAGGAGGTTGAGTACATCCTGTACGGGTTCCATAATCCAACGGGTAATCTGGCATCCGCTTATGGTGAAATTTTCGCTATGAGACTTGCCATACGTACGATGGAGGGACTAGTTAAAAATAGCTCAAAGGGAAATCCATTGGTCGTTTTGGCGGCGGCTTTGTTATACGGGGTAGAAAAGGCGATTGAAGATATGATTATGCTGGCGCAAAAGGGGTATGTGCCTTTGTCTGATTTTCTGAAATTTCGAATGACGTACAAGGATCATTTGCGATTGTTTCTGATGCTTCATAGCAATAATGAACGAAAGATGTCCCGTATGCTTGCTCTGATCCGCCTGAATACAGATGTCAATCCTGCTGAGCGGCCAACGTATGCAGAGGGTGAGGTCAAGAACGGGATGCGGCTGTGGTTTTTACCTGGGGTAATGAGGATGCTCGGAACTGCCTCTAAGGAAGGCGAGAGTATTAAGGGAAGTGTGTACTATGTTACGAAAACAGCGCATTTTTCCTATTAATCGGGATCTACAGTGGATATATGGGCAGAAGCAGTGTGAACAAGGAAGCATTGTTTTAGAAGCGTCGCTGGTGTTGCCGTTATTTCTGTTTTTTATTATTTTTCTCATTTATATGGTTCAGATGACGCTGGTGTCCACGGCATTGCAGACCACCGCTTCAGAAGCGGTTAAGCAGGTTTCCGCTAAAATCTACCCAGTGTCTCTGGCGGTAGATGCGGCGTCTACGAAAATAGATGCCGTCCGCGAACCGCTGGATGAATGGCCCAGGTTATCTGTGAGTGAATATGCAAGCAAATTCGCTGAGCAGTTGCCGCCTCCGATTGGCGATTGGCTAGAAAGCGCTGTGCAAGGTGGTCAAAAGCCGATGGAGGAGCTGCGGGGGCGCTTGACGGAAGCAGCACTTGATCCTGTTCTGAAGCCGATGCTAAAGCCTTTTATGGAGGAAAGTGTTCTGGAGTATGACCGTATTCATGTAACGAGTGTTCATGTGCCTTCTCTTACAGGTATCAAGGACCCTTATTTTAGAGTAGAGCTGTCTTATGAACTGCCGATGAAGGTCCCATTTTTGTATCGCAGCATTGTGCTTCAGGCAGCGGCAGAGGAGCGCCTTTGGATCGGCGACACAGGCGAGGGAACAGGTACAGGAGATGCTGCAGATGATAAGGATGAACAGCATTCCATACAGTTGCTTGTCAAGCCAGAGCCTGCCGTGAAGGGTGTGTACAATTTGATCAGAGCCAGAATTGAACCCGGAACGAGTGCTAATCTTTCTGTATTTTACAAGTCGGGTCAAAGCACGGCCCAGCATTTGGGCTGGACCTCTGCTAATGCGGAGGGAATGATTGAATGGAATTGGTTTGTGGGAACCAACACGACACCCGGTCAATGGAGTTTTGTGATTGAAACAGAGGATGGACAACGTATCGAGGTTCCATTTTCCGTGGAGTAGACAATAGATGGGGAGGGGGAGGTCACATTGACGTGGATGTATATTGTATGTGGAGTTTTACTGGCGATTGCGCTGGTCACCGATTTACGGAGTATGAAAATTCCTAATAAGCTTACGATGCCCGGCATGGTGGCAGGTTTGCTGTTCAATACGGTATTTGAAGGCTGGCATGGTTTTGTATTTGCTGCCGCTGGACTTGGGACCGGATTTGGCCTCATGCTGATTTTGTACTGGATAGGAGCTGTTGGTGCAGGAGATGTGAAGCTATTTGGCCTAATTGGAGCCTGGACAGGTGCTGCTTTTGCGTGGCAATCGGCTCTATATTCCATTTTTTTTGCAGGTATTATTGGTATCGGAATCTTGCTATGGCGGAGGGAAACCATTATGAGACTGCGGCGCGTAGCTTTTAATTTGGGGGGATTTTTTCTGTTTCGCAGCGGCAAGGCGCTGACCAGCGGGAGAGAAGCGCATCTCAGGTTTCCATTTATGACCGCAGTCATTCCGGGAGCGATCAGTGCTTATCTTTACTTTTTGCCATGACATGCCCGCCTGGATAGATTATGCTGCCTTATGGAGATCGGGAATATGCTAAGGAGGTCATGAATTGTTTGGTTTAAGCAGGGATTTTGCCCGGAACAGCGGGACATTTATGATTTTGAACAAGGAAGGCGGACTCAAGACTGATGATTTAAATTCCGTGCAAACCGGAATGATGACTGGCAATCGGATTCCCGGTCTTCTGGAACTAAGAATAAAGGAAGTCGATTTTCAGGTTGAGTTGCACTACGATATTTCAGGTCAACGCATGCTTTCCCAGGTATGGAAGGGCGGGGGAATTTCGACTTCTGAGTTTTATCGGATTCTTTTTGAAGTGGCAGATGCCCTACATCGCAGCCCTCAATATATGCTTAATATAAGGCAGTTTATTTTGCATGAGGATTATATTTTTATTGAATGTTCAGGTTCAAGAAAAGCTGCCAGTTTAACCTATGTTCCTTTACAGGCTGTATTGTATGAAGGACAAGCAGGTAGTCAATTTAAGCAGATGATTATTCGTTTGATGACTCGTGTGGCTCACTTTCAGGGAGAAAATATGCAGCGCATACTTGAGCTATGTGATAGAAATGAGTTTGAGTTACGATCGTTGAAGGAGCTGCTTTTGCAAGGGATGGCGGCTAGTGCAAAGAGCGTTAGCGCCCAAGGTGAAGGGATAGAAGAAAGTCATAATAATAGGAACGCCTTGATCCCAAATATGCCTCAAGGAAAGCGTGATGAACTGTCCTCATTGCGCCATCATTCAGAACGTGGTGGAGTGTATGGGCAAGAGAATCGGGAGACACTGCAGGAAATACAGGAGCTTAAACGGATCAATCGGCTCAAGCCGCCCGTGAAGCCACAGGAGAATGACGAGGTAGATGTAGAAATAGAAGAAACGGAGCCTGCGTTGCAGAAGTATAAAACGTACATTGCTTTAGGCTGTCTTCTCGCTTCGGCTATCGTGTGGCGCTACGTTTATCTGGATCATTCTGAGACCGTACCGTTGATCATTTCCGTTGTGCTGACGGTGGTACTTGCTGTGGTCGCTTATATAAGCTGGACGGGAAAATGGGGGCGCAAGGGCGCTTCGCCTCATATCTACACTGATTCAGTCCCTGTGCTGGATTCGGAATGGTTAGGAGCTGCTTCACCTGTTCAGCGGAAAAATGATCGTTATCAGGTTGATAAGCTAACCGGATTCATAGCAGGACGTCAGAATAAGGATAACCGTTCTTCCAATCCAAGTGATCAAGGACAAGAGAGCTGGCGATGGTCTTTTCCTGACCCGGAGTCTGAACATATGGGTAGCCGGGATGCGGGAGAAAGAAGTGCAGCTTCCGAACGTCACAACTTGCACGAGCCGCAGGGGATAGGTGCGGATCAGAGGAATGATTTGGAGGCCAGTGATACCAGCGAGGCATATTATAAGTCGCTGTCTGGTATAACGGAGCTGCTACATGCTACATCCAGGCAAGAAACGGTGTTGCTTCGTGCGGATCAAGAGACACATGCTCCACACGTTCAGCAATCACCGATTGCCTGTCTAGAGCGCAAGACACCGGGAAGTGGAGCGACCGAGCGCATCCAATTGCAATCGGACCAATTTGTTGCAGGCAGCTTCTTCATCGGAAGAGAGCCGCAATTGGTTCAATTTGTAGAACATACGGAAGGAACATCCCGCTCTCATATTGAGCTTTGTATAGATGCAGGAGGGCAAGGCCACATCGTCAAGGATTTGTCCTCGACGAACGGAACTATCTTGAACGGTGAGCTGATGGTGCCATACAAGGAGTACATCCTGAATGAGGGAGACACTTTTAAAATTGCTGGTGTATCCTATACTTATCGGTTGGACTCTTTTAAATCTTCCAGCGCTTCCTTAGGTGAAGGGTAGTTTATTATGTGTGCATAGTAGAAAAAGAAGCCCGTTTAATGTATGAAGCTATTAAAAAAGTGGTGAATCTCGTTTTGTGAGGTTGCTCCCTCCAAAAGAAGACATCAACCCTTTGGGGAAGATGTCTTCTTTTCGCTGTATTTATCTCCTAGGTTTTGCTTTTTTCATCCATAACAGATCCTAGTGTTTTGGAATTTGAAAAGGAAGGACGATCATAGTCATCCTTTTAAATCATTTATTTCTGTCACCATAAAAGGTAAGGCTTTTTTTATATATTGCTCTGCTGAAAGAGAACTATTATTTTGCCAATCTACAGACGCTCCGTAAATTCCCCGACTCAACACAGCAGCACCAATTTTTAAGGCTTCCGAATCCAACTCAGGTTGTTGTTTTAAAAGTAAAGAATAAAATAATTTTTCCAGTTCTTTTTTTACTTTTTGTTCAAGTATTGAACTAAAGGATTCAATGCTTCTTCTACATTGTAAGCTTAATTCTGTGGATTTTTCTGTATGAAACTCAGTTAATGTTAAAAAGATTTTCACAATAGTCTCTTCATTTAAATCGTGATGATTCAAATTTTTTACAATGCGCTCTAATATATCTTCTGTAAAGACCACATCTACTAAATCGTATTTGTCAATAAAATGAGAATAAAAAGTGGCACGATTAACAGTTGCTTCCTCCGTAATGTCCTTTATTGTAATGTTTTTGAAATCCTTTTTTTGACCTATTTTTATAAAAGATTCTATTAATAATTTTTTTGTCCGTTTAATACGTGGATCTACTTTCATATCATCCATATTATCCCTCTCTTTTCTATAACATAAGCAACATTTAAATTGGTTTGTTGTTTAAGCAATAAAACACCAAAGCTGATGATTGAGAATAAGTGGATTCTACTTTAACATCAACTATACAATATTTGTTGTTTAAATAAAATATGTTGCTAAACAACGAATGTCGTTTTAATAATTTTTACTAATTTTATTAAAAAAGGAGATGTTTGGGTTGGTTGATTATTCTTTTCAAGAAGTTATACGCAGTCGGCAGTCTATACGTCAATTTCTTTCTACACCAGTTGAAGATGAGGTGCTTCGTGAGATTCTCGAGGATGCTCAGTATACCCCATCAAATTGCAATACGCAGCCTTGGGATGTTCATATCGTTTCAGGCGCAAAGAAAGAGGAACTTAGCAGGGCCTTGATACCGGCATTTGAAAAAGGGACATTCGTAAGTGATTTTACTTTTGATATGAAAGAATACTATGGTCGTTATTCTGAACGACAAAAAGAACAAGCCAAAACATACTATGAGGCAGTGGGCATAGCTCGTGAGGATCATGAAGGCCGTTTTAAAACAGTGTTACGTAATTTTGAATTTTACGGTGCACCGCATGTTGCGTTCCTATTCATGCCTTCCTTTGGAGATAATGTGCGTGTCGCATCTGATATTGGCATGTATGCCCAGTCGTTCCTTCTGTCACTGGCTGCGCGCGGGATTAGTAGCATCCCTCAGACAGTATTGGGCATGAACGCTGACGCGGTACGCCAAGTATTGGGTGTATCCGATGACATGAAGTTATTGTTTGGAATTTCCTTTGGTTATCCAGATAAAGAAGCTAGAGCAAACAGTTTTCGTATAGGTCGTGACCCAATCGAATCTAATGTGACCTTTCACGGCTAATCTAACAAGAGAGGACGTAATCCATCCGGGTAACGTCCTTTTAATTTGTGAATTTGTGGAGAGTGGTAGTGCTCTCCTTGCCTATGTCAATTGATAGAAAAGAATTTATTACACAGGGACACACTGTACCTTTGACTGGTGAACAGAAGACGGTGGAGGAGTAGAGAAGTTCAGAAATTCATTAAAATGTTAACGATAGGAGGAGAATCATTTGGAGGCTGCTGGGCTTCGTCTGCGGTAGCCAGTGTGTACGTGAGTTTAGTGTAGCTAAGTATTATCAAGAGGTTAGATGGGATATTCCGTCTGGCCTTTTTAGTATGTATGGAAAAGCTTGCTAGATGTATTGCTGAGTTGGAGAGGGTTTAAGCCTTTAGACATAGGTAGAAAGGTTAATCCTTCTCATAACAATTAGGAGATAAGGATGTTTTCCTTAAATTTGAATAATGCTATCATGTCATAACGAACTTGAACCGAGGTAAATTATGACAACGATTAGAGTGACTCCTGAACAACTTATAACCGTCTCTAAGCAATTTGACTTTGCACAGAAAACAGCGATTCAGATGAATAGTCAATTGATGAAGCAAATTTCTTTTATGCAGCAATCATGGGATGGTACAACTAAACAACAATTTTATAGTCAATTTCAAGTCTCTCAGAAGAATATGACTGACTTTGTTACCCTGACGGATTCTATTGCGAGGGAGTTGCGTCACCATGCAGACAAATTCAGATTAGCAGATCTGATGGAAGCAGGTAATATTGACGCAAGTTGTTTACCACCTCCATCTAATGCATGTGCTGTTCCTGCTCCAGATACACGCAATGCGTTTCAGAAATCGGCAGATAGTTTATTGGAACTTGGTCAAGATTTCATGAACGCTGCTGAGGAAAGGTATGAAAAACGCTATGATTCCGTAGGAGGTTTTTTAGACTATTGGACATTTGGTATTCCGAAAGGCCTGTATCAAGGATATGCGGAGCGAGCATCCAGGCAGTTTGATTCAGCAAATGATTTTTTTAACTTCTGGACTTTTGGTGTACATGGAACGATCAGAGAAGCTACATTCCCTACAAATGCCTGGTCAAAGGAACACTGGGCTAATATGATCGGTACAGCAGGATTATTTGGAGGAGTCAGCTCAGTAATTAAGCCTAAAGTTGGTTTGGGATCATCAATAAAATATGAGGTGAAATCTGGGACTATTGTTGAAGCTGAAGGGACTTCAAAACGTTTATCTGATAATATGTTAGGTAAAAATGATGCTGACCCATTTAGGGATATTTATGGTCCGGGAAGACTTTCTCACCCAGAAGAGTGGAGTAACATTATTAAAAACACACAAGAAGCGGGCGTTGAAGTTAGGATTTTGGATAGAGATATTATGGCGTATGCTCCCAAAGGATCAGGGAAGCCTGGTCAACTGAATATATATGAGGATGCTTCAATTAGTGCATTGCGACATGAGTATCAACATTTCCTTGATGATAAGGCTAAAGGATTTCCAAGTTTGGATGTAACATATGAATTCAAAAATAGAATTATCATGGAACTTAGGGCTTATATGGTGGAAATAAAAGAAGCAGAGAGAATTGGAAATAAGGATCTTGCAGAACATCTCTGGAGCAATTACAGGGATGAACGGCAGTATCTTTTGGAGAACTTTGGGCCAGTTAAACTAGATTGAATGGAGATTGTATAATAATGAATCTACTTACTTTATCAAAAGAAATACGAGAGGGAAAGATAAGTGACGATAAATTGGTGGAGTGTCTGGATATTCATCATAATCAGGTTATGATGAATGCTATGAGTCAGATAGCAAAAAAGAAGCTCTGCAACGAAAAAATTATCGAAAAATTGAAGCATATTAGCCAGTTCAGAGATCCGAAGGTAAATAAGCTATTTGGTATTGATACTCTTGGACACTACAGTATTGCTGTACTTCGAGTATTGAACACCTCTGAATCTATAAAACAATATGATCTTTTAATGGCTGAACTAGATGATTTTGATAAGGAAATAGTTGAGAGGATAGCTGAAGGGATAGGCTAAAATGAAAATGGATTATCTAAAAAGGAACTCTGAGCTGGTGAGATGCCGCCAAATAGAGTTCCTCTTTTCATTTTAGCGCTGCTTATGAGGAGAATGGAGTTCCTCCAGCGCTTCCTTCAGCGAAGGATAGTTAAACTTAAATCCGTGCTCCAGCGCTTTGCGCGGGAGTACTTTTTGGCCATCCAATACAAGGGTGCTCATCTCACCGAGCAGCTTTTGAACGAGAATGCCTGGAACGGGAAACCAATGCGGACGGTGGTATACTTGAGCCACTGTTTTCCCAAACTGGTCGTTCGTCACTGGGTATGGTGATGATGCGTTCACTGCTCCGACGATTTCCTTCGTATGGATGCAGTACGTGATCAGACGAACGATATCCTCAATATGAATCCAGCTCATCCATTGATGACCGCTGCCTATTCTGCCGCCGAACCCGAATCTGTAGGGCAATTTCATCAGTGGAAAAGCCCCCTTTTTTCTATCCAGCACGAGGCTAATACGCAGCTTGATTAAACGGGAATCGGATGGATAGGCGCCAGCGGCCTCTTCCCATTGCTCGACCACCTGAGAAAGAAAATCTTCCGAACGACGCGGGCTCGTTTCATCGAACGTTTCGGTCAAGGAAGTACCATATGCGGCAACTGCCGACGCCTGAATGATGGCCTCCGGTTTTTTTTGCAGCGCATTCAGTGCTTGAGCCAGTTTGGCAACGGACAATAGTCGGGATTGAAGAATTCTTTGTTTGGACTTGTCCGTCCAGCGCTGATTGAGCGTTTCGCCTGCCAAATTAATGACCACATCTGTACCTTCCAGTAATTCAGGCCTTTGTTTCAATTCATTCCAGCTCATGTATTGCAAGCGGGGACTTGATTCGTGTCCTACCAGTGGCTTGCGTGTAATGACCTTCACAGTGTATCCGTCGCCCAGCAGGCTTTTGACCAGCGCCCTCCCTACCAATCCAGTACCTCCGCATACGATGATGTTCATGGAGCCAGTTCTCCTTCCGATTCGCAAATAAATATATATGTTATAGAATATAACCCTTTTCAAGAAAAAAAAATTCATTTGAATAAGCACATCCGATCGGGATGCCATAAAAGCCATGTTGTTTGATTTCAATAATCACGTTAAAATGATTAAATTAAATTAAGACAAGCATAACAGGAAATAAGGATAAGGGGATGAATCAGGATCATGCTGAAAATTGGTTCTCATGTGTCCTTCTCGGACAAGGGTCTGCTCAGTGCTACAAAAGAAGCGTCTTCTTACGGGTCCAGCTCGTTTATGATATATACGGGGGCACCGCAAAATACGCGTCGTAAGCCGATGGAATCCATGTATTTGGAAGAAGGCAAGCAGTTAATGACCGAAAAAGGGATGGAGGATATCGTGGTGCATGCCCCGTATATCATTAATCTCGGTTCCTACAAAGAAAATACCTATGAGCTGGCGGTCAGCTTTCTTCAGGAGGAAATTCGTCGTACACACGCGATTGGTGTGAAAAATATTGTGCTGCATCCAGGTGCTTTTACCGATAAAGATGCAGAGTACGGGATCGGGCGTATTGCTGATGGTCTGAACGAGGTACTGAACGGTGTCAAGGAGACAGATGTTAATATTGCGCTTGAAACGATGGCGGGTAAAGGTACCGAAATGGGACGCAGCTTCGAGGAGATTGCCTCTATTATAGATAAAGTAGAGCACAACGAGCGTCTTACAGTTTGTATGGACACCTGCCACATTCATGATGCGGGCTATGATATCGTGAACGATCTGGATGGTGTTTTGGAGCAATTTGACCGTATTGTTGGCTTGAATCGCATTGCAGTGGTTCACATCAATGACAGTAAAAATCCAGTCGGCGCTCGTAAAGATCGCCATACTCCGATTGGGTCGGGCTGGATCGGCTATCAGACCATTCATCATGTGGTGCATCATGAAGCGCTTCAAGGGCGTCCATTTATTTTGGAAACGCCATGGATCGGAAAGGAAGCCAAAACTCAGCGTCCGATGTATGAGGTTGAAATTGCTTTGCTTCGCGGAAATGTGAAGGAGCGCTTTGGAGATGAATTTTTGGGTCAGGTCGAGCAATTGCATTCATTCTTCAAAAAGCAGGATGTGGATGTGCGGAAATTTGTGCTGGACACCTGGACTCTGCTGAAAAATGATGCTAAAGCAAGAAAAGCCGATCCACGTGAGCCGCTGGAGCGTCTGTATGACATGATCACGGAAGCAGCGCTCTTTCCAGAGCTGAGCGAAGAACACATTAATCAACGGCTGATTGCCTGGTTTGCTGGCAGTCATTTGCCAGTAACAGTATAAGCTAAGGGGGATTAGTAGCCACATGGAACGTCACGTAAAACATCATCCAAACAGCACTTTATCTGCACATGAAAACCGCGCGCGTATGCTCGTATCCTGTCCTGATGGTCCAGGTATTGTAGCGGCCGTGTCCCGCTTTTTGTACGAGCATGGGGCCAATATCGTCCAATCCGACCAATATACAATGGACCCGTCCGGCGGTATGTTTTTTATGCGAGTTGAATTTGATCTGCCGAATTTGAGTGCAGCCCAGCCGCAGCTGGAGCAGGACTTTGTGGCTGTCGCTGAGCAATTCCGTATGGAGTGGACGATTTCTGCGGTCAGCCGCAAGAAAAAACTGGCTATTTTCGTTTCCAAAGAGGATCATTGTTTGGTAGAGCTGCTGTGGCAATGGCAGGCCGGGGATCTGGACGCAGATATTGCAATGGTAGTTAGTAATCATCTGGATATGAAGGAGTATGTGGAATCGTTTGGCATCCCGTATCATCATATTCCGGTAACACCCGATACCAAGCCGGAGGCGGAGCGCCGTCAACTGGAGGTCATTGGTGACGACATCGATGTTATCATTTTGGCCCGGTATATGCAGATTATTTCGCCCAAGTTTATTGAGCATTACCGCAATCGGATTATCAATATTCATCATTCCTTTCTGCCTGCATTCGTGGGAGGCAAGCCATATGCCCAAGCGTATAATCGCGGGGTGAAAATTATTGGCGCTACCGCGCATTATGTAACTGAGGAACTGGACGGCGGCCCGATCATTGAGCAGGATGTGCAGCGGGTGAGCCACGGAGATGATGTAAATGAGCTGAAACGAATTGGCCGCACGATTGAGCGGGTCGTTTTGGCAAGAGCCGTGAAGTGGCATGTGGAGGATCGAATTCTGGTGCATGAGAACAAAACGGTCGTATTTAACTAATCTTGAAATCTATAAAAATTTTTGTATATACCCTTTTTATAAAATAAAGTCCGTCGATATGACGGGCTTTGTTTTTTTGTGTTTTTTTTCGTGATTTTATCATTTTTTAAATGAGGTTAATACATAACGGGTATATTGATATGAGGACTCTGTGTTACATTTTGACAACCATCTCTATAAACGATCTGGCAAACCTTCACGGCAAATGGTACAATACTTAAGAATGTATAAGTCATATTGAAACATTCAAGCAGATTCACTCACTCCAAGAGGCGCTGTTTACATAATGAACGCTGGTATTGGAGAGCATGACCGAAAGCAATTGACATACTTTTTAACAATATGAGGAGGCAAACCATGACTGACCAGAATCAAGCGATTCAAAAGGATGAAAACTCCACGATCGACAATTTGTCCATCACAACTATTCGTACGTTGGCAATTGATGCCATCGAGAAAGCAAACTCGGGACATCCGGGTATGCCAATGGGCTCCGCACCAATGGGCTACCAACTTTTTGCTAAAACCATGAATCATAATCCGGACCATCCTACATGGGTTAACCGTGACCGGTTTGTATTGTCCGCAGGACACGGCTCCATGCTGCTGTACAGCTTGCTGCACCTGAGCGGCTATGATCTGCCTATGGAAGAACTGAAGCAATTCCGTCAATGGGGCAGTCTTACACCAGGTCACCCTGAATTTGGACACACCGCTGGTGTAGATGCTACGACAGGACCTCTGGGACAAGGCTTGGCCATGTCCGTAGGTATGGCAATGGCTGAAGCTCAACTGGCTGCAACATACAATAAAGACGAATTTAAAGTTGTGGATCACTTCACGTATGCGATTTGTGGCGATGGCGATCTGATGGAAGGTATTTCCCACGAGGCTGCTTCGCTGGCTGGACGTCTGCAATTGGGCAAGCTGATCGTATTGTTTGATTCCAATGATATTACACTGGACGGCAAACTGAACCTGTCTTCTTCCGAGAGTGTTGCCAAACGCTTTGAAGCTTACAACTGGCAAGTGCTGCGCGTAGAGGATGGAAACGACCTTCCAGCGATCCAAAAAGCGATTGAAGAAGCGCAAGGGGACTCCACACGTCCTACGTTGATTGAAGTGAAAACAGTTATCGGCTACGGAAGCCCGAACAAACAAGGTAAAGGTGGACATGGCGGTACTCACGGCTCCCCGCTGGGTGCAGAAGAAGCCAAGCTGACTAAAGAATTTTACAAATGGGTATACGAAGAGGATTTCCATGTACCGCAAGAGGTTCGCGAGCATTTTGCTAAAGTAAAAGCACGCGGTATCGCGGCGAACAAAGCATGGGATGAACAATTCGCGAAATACAAAGCGGCTCACCCTGATTTGGCAGCCCAGTTCGAAACAGCTGTTAATGGCGAACTTCCAGAAGGATGGGACCGTGATCTTCCGAAATACTCGACTGGAGACAAAGCCGTTTCCACTCGTGTAGCTTCTGGTAATGCATTGAACGGACTGGCGCCAAACGTACCATTTCTGACAGGCGGATCTGCCGATCTGGAAAGCTCCACGATGACACACTTGAACAATCTGACGAACTTTACGCCAGAAGACTATGCCGGCCGCAATATCTATTTCGGTATCCGTGAGTTTGGTATGGCTGCTGCAATGAACGGTATGGCGCTGCATCAAGGCGTAAAAGTATTCGGTGGTACATTCTTTGTATTTACGGATTATCTGCGTCCGGCTGTTCGTCTGGCGGCTCTGATGGGATTGCCTGTAACCTATGTTCTGACTCACGACAGTATTGCTGTGGGTGAAGATGGCCCTACCCATGAGCCGATCGAACAATTGGCTTCCCTGCGCATTATCCCGAATCTGACGGTCATTCGTCCGGCAGACGGCAATGAAACTTCTGCTGCTTGGGCTTACACGCTAGAAAACAAGAAAAACCCAGTTGCTCTGGTGTTGACTCGTCAAAACCTGCCAATCCTGGCTGCTACTGCTGAGCATGCACGTGAAGGTATCAAACGCGGTGCTTATGTCGTTGCAGATGCGAAGGACGGTAAGCCGGTTGCTCAAATTCTGGCTACAGGTTCCGAAGTACAACTGGCTGTTAAAGCACAGGAAGCACTGGCGGAGCAAGGTATCCAAGTACGTGTTATCAGCTTCCCAAGCTGGGATCTGTTTGAAAAACAAGACAAAGCATATAAAGATTCCGTTCTGCTGCCTGAGGTGAAAGCACGTCTGGCTGTAGAAATGGCGCACCCGATGGGCTGGGAAAAATATGTCGGCGATCAAGGCGATATTCTCGGTATCAGCACATTTGGCGCATCTGCCCCTGGCGACCGCGTTATTAAGGAATATGGCTTTACGGTAGAGAATGTGGTTGACCGTGTGAAAGCTTTGTTGAAATAAAACAATATATAAAGCAAACAGTCGTAACCTGAGATAGGTCTTACGGCTGTTTGTTTCATACAACCGGGATTTTGCAAGACAATTTTAAAATCCAGCGTACAGGATACGCCGATGCAGTGTGTATTTTCATACTGAAGCTGGAATTAAATCTATGCTATGATGCACAATGTTCATTCAACCATTGATAAGCAGATGAGGGGATAAAAAATGTCACAGTTTGATGGAGTCAGCGTAGTTAAAAAAGCAAATATATATTATGACGGCCAGGTCACTAGCCGTACAGTCATTCTGAGTGACGGCAGTAAGGTTACACTGGGGATTATGCTGCCGGGAACATACGAATTCGGCACGGATTCCCGTGAGATTATGGAGATTTTGGCAGGGGATCTGAAAGTATTGCTTCCAGGCACTGAAGAATGGCTGGAAATACAGGGAACGGCAACATTCCACGTACCTGCGCAGTCTTCGTTCAAACTGGAAGTACGAAGTGTGACTGATTATTGCTGCTCTTACCCGGAATAACCAGCTAAAAAGGGTAAGCACACGCGACTTCAAGCCAAGTGTGCTTACCCTTTAAGCTAGCGTATAACTGCAAAGAAAAGGAAAGCTTATTCGAGAGGCTTGCCACCAATGGTGCGGCCAATCCATGCTTCATATGTCTTCACGACAGCAGACAAGTCCTCGTCACCGTAGCCTTGCGTTTGCCCGGCTTGAAACAGGCTTTTGGCAATGGCCAGCATAGGTGTCGGAATGGACAGGCTATCGGTCAGCGAGGAAGCAAGCTTCAAGTCCTTGAGCATCAAGGCAAGTGAGAACTGGTTGCTAAAATCATGCTCGATGATTTTGCGTCCTTTCAGTTCCGCAGCCTTGCTGCCTGCCGATCCGAGCTGAACCAGCTCAAGGAAGCTGTCTGCCGGAATGCCGGATTTGGCGGCGATAGCGAAGCCCTCAGCCAGAGCGAGGTTGTTAATGCCGACCATCGTATTATGAGCGAGCTTGGCTATAGCTCCGCTGCCGTTAGGCCCCATATGAAGTACCTTTTTGCCCAAGGTGTCAAAAACGTCTGACTGTGCCGCGATGGCTTCCGCGTCACCGCCGACCATGAACACGAGCGTTCCGTCAACAGCGGCAGGCTTGCTGCCTGTGACGGGAGCATCAATGAAGGAGCAGCCCAGCTTGTCCGCTTCAGCGGCCAGCTGTTTGACCAGCTCAGGTGAAATCGTGCTGTTGTCCATCACGGTTACGCCAGACGCAAGACCGGCAAATACGCCGTCCTCGCCGTAATAGATGTCACGAATCGAGTGATCATCACTGACCATGGTAATGACCAGCTGCTGACCTTCAGCCGCCTCACGAGGCGTTGAAGCTGTACGGGCACCCTGTTCTGCCAGTGGCTCGCAGCGTGAAGCCGTACGGTTATAAACCGTGACTCCAAATCCCTGCTTCAGCAGATTGGATGCCATCGGGGCGCCCATGGTGCCCAGTCCGATAAATCCGATGTTTTTCATTGCTAATCACCTTTCTTGTTGGAGGATAGCGTCCGATAAGAGCGAATTCGGCTTGAAATGAATGTTTAACAGGTTGATCTTAGTTTATTGTAGCACTGTCATGCCACCCTATCTACCACATGGGCCTGTCAAGGCACTCGACATACAGGTAACGCAAGCTTGTCAGGCCCTGCAAATTAAAGTATCCTATTCCTAAGTCCTTATGTTCGTATTCATGGTCTTAGTAATACCAAACAGGAGGTTCCAAACATGTCTAAAAAAGTTATTTTTGATTACACTAAAGCACTCTCCTTCGTAGGTCAGCACGAAATTGATTATTTTGCAGAGCCCATCAAGCTGGCTCATGAGCAACTGCACAACCAAACAGGTGTAGGCTCCGATTTCCTGGGCTGGATTGACCTGCCTACCAATTATGATAAAGAAGAATTCGCGCGTATCCAAAAGGCTGCAGCTAAAATCCAAAGCGATTCCGAAGTACTGATCGTCATCGGTATCGGTGGTTCTTACCTTGGAGCACGTGCTGCAATTGAGATGCTGTCGCATTCTTTCTACAATGCATTGTCCAAAGACCAACGCAAAGGTCCGGCTATCTTTTTCGCAGGCAACAACATCAGCTCTACATATATGAATCATCTGTTGGAACTGATTGAAGGAAAAGACTTCTCCGTCAATGTTATTTCCAAATCAGGTACGACTACTGAGCCAGCTATCGCTTTCCGCGTATTCCGTGCGGCTCTGGAGAAAAAATACGGTAAAGAAGAAGCGCGCAAACGTATCTACGCAACAACAGATAAAGAACGCGGCGCTCTGAAAAAACTCGCTAACGAAGAAGGCTATGAGTCCTTCATTATTCCTGATGATGTAGGTGGCCGTTACTCTGTACTGACAGCAGTAGGCTTGCTGCCGATTGCTACAGCTGGCATTAACATTGAGGAAATGATGCAAGGAGCGGCAGACGCATCCAAAGAGTACAGCAACCCGAACGTAGCTGAGAACGAGGCTTATCAATATGCAGCCGTTCGCAACGCTTTGTACCGTAAAGGCAAAGCCATTGAAATTCTCGTAAACTATGAGCCTTCCCTGCATTTCGTATCCGAGTGGTGGAAACAGCTGTACGGCGAAAGCGAAGGCAAGGATTATAAAGGCATCTATCCTGCATCCGTGGATTTCTCGACAGACCTGCACTCCATGGGACAATTCATTCAGGAAGGCAGCCGCAACATTTTCGAAACAGTTATCCAGGTAGAAAATGTGCCTAGTCACATCACTATTGAGGCGGATCAGGATGATCTGGACGGACTCAACTTCCTGGCAGGCAAAACTGTGGATTTTGTAAACAAAAAAGCATTCCAGGGTACGTTGCTGGCTCACACAGACGGACAAGTGCCAAACCTGATTGTAAATATTCCTGATCTGAGCCCTTACTCCTTCGGGTATCTGGCTTATTTCTTCGAAAAAGCTTGCGGCATCAGCGGCTACTTGCTGGGCGTAAATCCGTTCGATCAACCGGGCGTAGAAGCGTACAAGAAGAATATGTTTGCGCTGCTCGGCAAGCCGGGCTTCGAAAAACAAAAAGCTGAGCTTGAAGCGAGATTGTCCGAATAAGGAAACTGGAATCTCTGATCCGAAGTAGGGTTTCAGGCAGAGTATCATAGGTTGTAGCCTCAGATAAAGTACAGGAAAGCAGTTCGCCGGCTGCCAGAAGCGGGGGACTGCTTTCTTGTAAAATGAAGTAAGGAAGGGTATACGTAATATGTTGGAACAATACCGAACCGTACGCGGTTCCGGCAGCAAGGAGATTGTGATCCGTAAATCCCGTTTTATCGGCCATATTCAGCCTGTTCAAACCGAGGAAGAAGCCACGGCTTTCATAGAACGCATCAAAAAAGAGCACTGGAATGCAACCCACAATTGTTCAGCTTACATGATTGGTGAAAGAGACGAAATCCAGAAGCAATCGGATGATGGAGAACCGAGTGGCACGGCTGGGAAGCCCATTTTGGAGGTGATCCGTAATCAGAAGCTGAAAAATGTGGCGATTGTCGTTACCCGTTACTTTGGTGGTATTATGCTGGGAGCAGGCGGTCTGATTCGTGCCTACTCAGACGGTGCTGTTGCAGCCATCGAGGCAGGCGATGCGATTACGCGTGTGCTGCATCGTGAAATTTTTGTGGAATTGGATTATACTTGGTTGGGTAAAGTTGAAAATGAATTACGGAATCGCAGCATCCGTACTGGAGAAACCATATTTACGGATAAAGTTACGTTAACCTGTCTGCCGCTGGCTGGTGATGCTGAATCCTTCAGCAACTGGATAACAGACTTGACACAGGGGCAATCACTTGTGTCGGAGGGAGAGCAGCTTTACTTTATTGAAGGGGAATAAATAATATGGCTAGAAGAGCAGTGGAACAGGAGTTGTCAAGAGGGCGGATTCTGGAAGCGGCCAGGCACTTGTTTATTACCAAGGGCTACCGTGCGATTTCAATGCGCAGCATTGGCCAGCATCTGGGTTACAGTCATGGTTCGTTATATTATCATTTTAAAGAGAAGGCTGAACTGTTCTACGCCATTGTAATTGAGGATTTTAATACATTGCGCGGAATTTTGCTGCAATCAGCAACAGGTACGCCTGAGGGCGGCTTGAGCAGACTGGAGTACCTGATGCTGGAATTCATCCGTTTTGGCTTGGAAAATCCTTATCAGTACGAAATTATGTTTATGATGCACGATGAAGAATTGCTTGCATATTGTCGCACAGAGCAAAATCGTTGTGTGGAATTGTTTGCGTCCATGATCCGTCAGGAATTGAATGATCAGGGGCATTCGGAGGCAGCGTGCTCATGGGTGCCGAAAAGCCTGTTTTTATCCATGCACGGCTTTGTGTCATTTTATATCCAGGATGGTTTAACCTTTGAAGAGATCAGACCCGCTGCTTTATCACATGTAAAGCTGTTGTGCAGAAACCTATGAGCGCACCTGCATTCACATGCCTTGGCTATGTACTTGTAGGGCGCTTATTTGGGTATACGTGCTTCAAGACGGTGACTAATCATTACGTTACTTTGCGAAAGCGACTAAGAATTTAACAGACGATGATGAATCCAGGAGGAGAACATCATCGTCTTTTTTTATGGCCTGTCAGCCCTTTTAACACTCAACCTAATATATAGAGTTGACGACAAAAGCTTTCCTTTGATAAAGTATCACATAAGAAAAACATAGTATAGACATTGGAATAATTGAATGAATTTAAATGAGGTACGCGCTTTGCGAAAAGCAAGGCTGCTGCTGTTCCTAAAACAGGTTCAGAAGCGGAAAGGAAGTGTACGGATATGCATGTGGAAGTAAGGGGATTGAACAAGCATTTCGGCAATTTTCATGCGGTAAAGGACGTATCTTTTGATATTCAGACAGGCCATTTAATTGGTTTACTCGGTCCGAGTGGTGGCGGCAAAACCTCCATTCTACGCATTTTGGCGGGGCTGGAGCAGCCAGATGCCGGGGAGATCCATTTTCACGGGAAAAGAGTGAACGATCTGGCCCCGCAGGAGCGCGGAATCGGCTTTGTCTTTCAAAACTATGCTTTGTTTAAGCACATGAGCGTGTATGACAACATTGCCTTTGGTCTAAAAGTGAAAAAAAGCTCCAAAACCCATATCAAGGAGCGAGTCACAGAACTGGTCGAGCTGACCGGGCTCAAAGGCTTCGAGCATCGTTATCCGCACCAGTTGTCAGGCGGGCAGCGGCAGCGGGTTGCTTTTGCGCGTGCTCTGGCGCCGGAGCCTCAGTTGCTGTTGCTGGATGAGCCTTTTGCAGCTATTGACGCCAAGATCCGTCAGGAGCTGCGAAGCTGGCTGCGTGAGTTGATTGAACGGGTGGGCATTACCTCCATTTTCGTCACTCATGATCAGGATGAGGCGATTGAGGTAGCAGATGAAATTATGGTCATTAATCAAGGGCGGCTGGAGCAGAAGGGAACGCCTTGGGATATTTATAAAAAACCGGGTACGCCGTTCGTTGCTTCTTTTATTGGTGAATCGACAGTGATCGAACAGGCATCCAGTCTTAAAGGCTTCGAGGAAGCTGCTGGAGCAGGCGTGCGTGCCTTGATCCGGCCGGAGTATATTGATGTCGGGCCTAGTGAAGAGTTTGCGCTTCTGTCAGCGACCGAGGAAGGCATCGTGAAGCATTTGCATTTTCGGGGAAGTGAATGGATGGTTGAAGTGCAGGTCGGCGATCAGCGGCTTATGACGTACCGTTCGCTGGAAAAGTCTACACTGGAGCCCGGTCAGCAGGTGCGAGTGCTGGTACATCGGGCCTATCTGTATAATGACCAGTCGAGCTGGATGGTGGAAAATCGCCTGAAGAAAGATCCAATGCCTATAGTGATTTAAAAGTTCACAAGTATAGCAATCACGCATGAGGGGATGTCCGGCCTGATTTCACGGCTTGGGGCATGCTCCTTTTGGCGTTGGAGATGGAAGGATTTACGCAGACGATTTACGCAGAATTGGTATATTCGCTATAATAGTAATATAACCATTCAGATAGATAGGAGTATAATTCATGAATCGGCTTATTTTTCTTGGCACGGGGGATGCGATGGGTGTTCCGCGTGTATATTGTGATTGTCCCGTATGCACAGAGGCCCGCTCGACGGGGGCGAATGTAAGGCTGAGATCGTCTGTCCTGATCGAAAGCGATACGGAGGACTTTATGATTGATTGTGGCCCGGACTGGCGCAGACAGCTGGAATTGCGGGGTCTCCGCTTCATCCGTACGATCCTCGTTACACATGCCCATTTTGATCATATTGGAGGATTGCCGGAGTGGGCGGATGCCTGTCGCTGGACTGGCAATAGAGGCCGCTTGTACGCTCCACAGGAAGTGATTGACACGATTCTGCGTCAATTTTCCTGGCTATCTGGACATCTGGATCTCATCCCAGTCGATCAGGGAGCCCAGCTTGCCGGGTGGAATATTCGAGGCTGGCGTGTGAATCACGGCAAGAACGGATACGCTTACGCTTATCGACTGGAAAAGGACGGCTTCTCGTGGGCCTATTGTTCAGATTCGATTGGATTGAATGAGGCAGAAATCCTGCCCTTGCATAATCTGAATTTACTCGTGCTGGGAACGAGCTTTTATCATGAGGAGGCCGAGTATTCGACCCGCTCGGTATATGACATGCTGGAGGCGCAGGAGCTTGTAGGAAGGCTTGAGCCTGATCGTACGGTATTCACACATATGTCCCATGATGTGGATGTCACACGCAACTACGGGCTTCCGGAAGGGATTCGCTTGGCACAGACCGGCATGAGCCTGCCGCTAGAATAGCGATATCCATTACATCGACTGGCTGATGCGAAGAAGTCTGGAGATACCTTCTTGGATTTGCAGCTCGTTGGCGTATGAATAGGACAGCCGTATATGCGTTTTACCCTCTGCGCCAACGGGATCAAATACATTCCCTGGTACAAAGGAAATGGACTCCTGTATGCTTTTGGCAAGCAGTTCATTGGGTTTCAGCTCAGAAGGCAACTGGAGCCACAGGCTGAGTCCTCCTGATGGGCTGGTCCATGTCCAGCCGGAATCGCGGAGACAGTCTTCCATCGTTTCCTTACGAATCTGGAGCGCAATACATAGCTTTTTAATATGCTGCTGCATACGTGGAGATTGAAAGTATTGTAAAAACAGCTTTTGATTCAGCAGCGGCGATCCGTTGTCCACCAACGCTTTGACGCTTAGCAGGCTATGCATGAGCTGACGCCGACAGGCCACGGCTGCGATTCGCAGACCGGGTGCGACATATTTACTGTAGCTGCGAATGTAGACGACGCTTCCCGAGATATCATAGGCGAATATTGGAGAAGGCGGCTTTTGCCCAAAGCTGATGTCATAGGTGCTGTCATCCTCGACAATGAGGCAGCCGTAGCGCTCGGCCAGTTCGGGCAGCTGTTTGCGCTGCTCATCGGGTACCGTAAAACCGGTCGGATTGTGGAATGTCGGATTCATATAAAAGAGACGTGGTTTTTCTGTTTTCATGCACCATTCAATCTGGTCCATATCATAACCTTCCGGTCGAATATCCGTCATCGTCAGCCGCGCGCCTTGTCTACGGAATATTTCCATGGCAGGGCCATAGGCAGGACGTTCGATTAATACACGGTCCCCTGTACGGATCAGAGATCGGGAAATCAAATCGATGGCTTGCTGTGCGCCGGAGGTAATCAGCACTTCGTCCGTTGATAAAGCAAAATGCTTATCCGCGCTAAAATGCTGGGCCATGGCAGCACGAAGCTCAGCATCCCCTTGTACAGAAGAATAGGTAGCGGCCACTTTCGGATGCTTTTCAAAAACCTGCACCATTAATTCTCCCCAATAGCGGTTGGGCAGGAGAGACGGGTCTATTAGCGCTTTGGAAAATTGGAAATCGGCGTTGACGGACTGAACACGGGTAAGTCCATCCATCCCCCTCCAGGCGGAAACAGACGGATCATCAGCCGCGTGGGCAGATTCCGAGTACAAGCCTCGTTGTATGGATGAACATTCAGAGTAGGCAGCAAACTTTTTTAGTCCGGTTGCATGGGAAGCATGAGCGTAATACCCTGATTTATCCTTTACATAGATACGCCCCTGCTGCTTTAACTCCTGATATGCCCGGAAGACGGTTAACCGATGCACACCCAATTCCTGAGCCAAGCTTCGTACAGAAGGCAATTTAACGTCTGCTGGCCAGTCCCCGCGATCAATCCGCACAATTACATAATGAATGACCTGCTCATACAGCTTTAAGGACTGATCGGTCGAAACGTGCTCTGTTGAAACACGCTCTGTTGAAAACAGTAATTCGCTGTTATTCTTGCCCATGCTGTCCACGCTCCTTTGTGTGTATTGTACTATACATCACTTCAATATTGCATACAACTGTTCTGTGGTTACACATCTGTTCTGTCTGTCTCCTTGTATGCTTGTGAGTAACAGAAGGGAGAGGGAAGTGTCATGATTGGTATCGCCTTTACAGTTATGTGTCTTATTTTTGGCACAACATTTTTGGCTATAAAAGTGGGAGTGGAAGCCGGACTTCCGCCATTTCTATCGGCAGGTATTCGTTTTTTCGCGGCAGGAGCGATCTTGTTTATTGCGATGAGGCTAACCGGAAAGGTGCGATGGTCGTTATTATGGCGTAAGGAAATGGTATGGATTGGAGCAGGAACGACCTTCGGTACCTTTTCGGCCTTGTATTGGGCAGAGCAATATGTCAGCTCGGGGATCGGAGCCATTTTGTCAGCTACCGGACCGATGATGATCGTGATTATGCAATCGATGCTGCTACGGCAAAAAACGTCACGGATTACGGTCATTGGCTGCATGATCAGCTTTCTTGGTGTGGCACTAGTTGTGCTGCCCGGATTGGCAGTTCAGATCAGCGGCCTGTGGCTGGCGGGATGCCTTATCATTTTGCTGGGGGAGCTGTGTTATTCCGGGGGAGCTCTTTATTCCAAGCGGGTGATGGATGTATTTCGTGAAACAAACCCGATTGTTCTGAATGCGGTGCAAATGATTCATGGAGGATGGATGCTGCTAGTACTGTCTGCGATCACGGAACCGTGGAGCTCTGGGGAATGGCAGTACCTTCCTGCCATGGGGTCGTTATTTTATCTGATCCTGTTTGGTTCGATGATTGCACATACACTGTTCTACTGGCTCATGGAGCGTACGAATCCACTGTTTCCGACGACCTGGCTCTATATTTCACCACCGATTGCTGTAGGCCTGGGGGCTTTTTTATATGGAGAGCACGTAAGCTGGTGGATGCTGGCAGGGGTACTGCTCATTGTGATCGGGTTGATGTGCATGAACAATGGCATCATCCGTCTGGTGAGCAGACGAAAGCTGCGTACGGCTCCCTGAAAATATGAGTCATTTACATTCAGGCATCGCATTATAGACACAAACACAAACACAAAAACCTCCAAAGCTGCCGCATGTTCATGGAGTCAATCCCATGCGACGCTTGGAGGTTTTCAGCTTAAAATCATTCAACATTCAGTACGAATTTGTCGATGGCGTGCTTGACGCCGTCTTCGTTATTGCTGGTAGTGATGTAATCAGCCAGCTTCTTCAATTCAGGAATGGCGTTCTCCATAGCTATGCCGAGACCGGCACATTCAAGCATTTCATGGTCGTTCCATGAATCACCGATGGCAATCGTTTCCGACAGATCACAGCCAAAATGGTTTGCAAGGAAGGCGAGAGCGTGGCCCTTGGTGCCTTCATGATGCATGATTTCCAGAAAATGAGGCTTGGATTTCGTAATATGCACTTCACTGCCCAGCAGCTCGCGCAGCTCGGGAATTAGTTCGTCCAACACTTCCGGCTCGTCAATGATCAGCAATTTAGGAGCCGGCTGCTCTATCACTTTACTGAATACAGGCTCTACAAAATATTCCGTATTGTTCAGCGCGGTATAATCCTTGATTTTCTGATTATCTTCACGTGTGTACAGCTTGTCATCTATATAGGTTTGCAAATGCAGATTGCGTTCCAGGCAGAATTCATACAGGCGGCGTGCAGCTACGAGTGGAACATAGCGCTCATACAGCACATTTTCATCCAGCAGGTTTTTAACCAAAGCTCCCTGGTACGTAATAATCGGCACGTTCAATCCGGTTTGACGGGCAATTTTATGTGCGGAGGCGTAAGCTCGTCCAGTAGCGAGAGTAACTACAACACCTTTAGCTACAGCAGCTTCCAAGGCCTGTTGTGTCGCCGGAGTAACTTCTTTCTGGTCATTAATAAGTGTATCATCAATATCAATAGCAATTAATTTATACATATCTGTATTCTCTCCTTTATCTCTATCATGGGGCAATGCTCAAATTGTATCTCATAATATTCAAAATGACAATATCACAAAGAAAAGGGGACGACTCCTATAAGAGCCTGTCCCCTTATAACTACTGAAGTATTGGCTTGAAACCATGGGAAAAAGTAACTATTAGTCTTCCAAAAATACAAGTCCCACAAAATCGTCCAGCTCAATATTACCGAAATAATGTTTTAAATCGAGAGAGGACAAGGCTTGACGAACCTCGCCTTCATCATAGCGCTTGCCGCGCAGGGTATTCTCTATATCAGCGACGTCGCCCACACCGAAGAAATCACCGTAGATTTTAATGTCACGGATATGGCCTTCCTTAAGGTCCATGCGGATATCAATAATACCGACTGGAAATTTACGGGTGTGCTTGATATTGCTCTCTGGGGATTGACCGTAGTTCCAGTCCCAGGATTGATAGCGTTCTTTGGAAATTTCATGGATTTTAGCCCAATCGGCATCGGTGAGCTTATATTGAGGCACCTGATCCAGGTCTGCTCCGAATATGAAGCGCAGCAGCTCCTCACGAAATTGTTCAATAGTCATCTCACGATCCATCAGCTCGCTGATGTTGGCAACACGGCTGCGGACGGATTTGGTGCTTTTTGATTTAAATTTTTCAGGGTTGGCAT
Source organism: Paenibacillus kribbensis (assembly GCF_002240415.1). Lineage (NCBI taxonomy): Bacteria > Bacillati > Bacillota > Bacilli > Caryophanales > Paenibacillaceae > Paenibacillus > Paenibacillus kribbensis. The sequence continues at coordinate 4,148,857 of NZ_CP020028.1, read as the reverse complement.
TTAGGGATGCGGCTACATTGTCCAGATTCAGGTTAAACATCAATGTACCGTGGCTGAACATGCGTCCGCGTGTGGAAAACTGGGCGTTTCCTGAAATTTTGCGTTCACCGACTTGAAGATCGTTGCGTCCGGTCATTTCGGCTTCCACACCCATTTGGCGCAGGGCATCAATAACAGGCTGCGTAAATTTGAGGAAATTATGAAAGGATTCTCCGTCATCCTTGGTAATAAAGCTGAAGTTTAAGTTGCCGAGGTCATGATAGACAGCTCCGCCGCCCGACAGGCGACGAACGACCTGAATATGATTGTCTCTGACAAACTCGGCGTTGATTTCTTCAATGGTGTTTTGATGCTTGCCTATAATAATAGAAGGCTGATTAATGTAAAACAACAGATAGCTGTCGTCCAGCGGTAGATTCTTGAGCGCATACTCCTCAATGGCAAGATTAATGGCTGGATCGTGTATGCCCTGGTTGTCGATGAACAGCATGTCCATTCCTCCGTATATACAAACTGTGTATTTTATGTGTGCCTTCTTCTATTGTAACCCAAGTGGGCGATGTACAAAAGCTCATTTGCATTGACGGGACGCAAAAAACAGCCCCATAATGGAGCTAAATGAACAGGAACGGCCGGAAAGGATGATAGGCAATGATAGAGGTTTACGGTCATGGCGGAGACAGGGAGACGGCTGCGGCGACATTTGGCGGAGCAGCTGCGGATTTTGTAGATTTTAGCGCCAATATTAATCCGCTTGGACCGCCGCCCGAGGTGCTGGAGGTGCTGCAAAGTGCGTTGGATACGGTGATTCGCTATCCAGACCCAGGACACCGGAATTTTAAAAATATGCTGGCACGGCGACTGCAAGTTCCACCCGAGTCGCTGAGTATCGGAAACGGCGCGGCTGAAAGCATGGCGTTATTGCTGCTCGGACTGACTCCCAAACGTGTGGGCACGGTGGAGCCATGCTTTTCGGAATATGCAGAGCTGGCGGGCAAATTCGGGGCTGAGGTTAGCCGTGTGTACGGCAAGGCTTCCTTGCAATGGAAGGCGGATGTGGAGGACATACTCCAGCTCATGGAGCAGGTGGACGTTCTATTTTTGGGGCAGCCGAATAACCCAAATGGTGTACAGTACGGCGAGCAGGAACTGCGCGCGCTGGCAGAGGCGGCTGGCCAAACGGACACCGTGCTGGTGGTGGACGAAGCCTTCATTGATTTTATCCCACTGGAGCAGAGAATTTCACTGCTGCCTGTGTTGGATCGGTATCCTCATGTGATTTTGATCCGGTCGATGACTAAATTTTATGCCATTCCTGGTCTGCGTCTAGGCTATGCGATTGCTCATCCAGACTATATCCGGCGCATGACGGCCAAACAGGTGACCTGGAGTGTGAACGGATTGGCGTTGCTGGCTGGGGAGGCGTGTCTGCGAAGCGGAGAGGTCTACGAGCGGCGCACCCAGGAGCTGATTGCAATCGAACGTGGTCGTCTGCTGACCACGTTGGCGGAATGGGGCTGCGGTGTCATTCCCGGCGAAGCAAATTATATACTGGCAAGGGCGCCGGGAACGTGGAGTGCATCGGCTATACAGCAGGCGCTTGGACAACGCGGGATTCTTATCCGTAGCTGTGCCATGTATCCAGGGCTGACGACAAGCCATTTTCGGATTGCGGTCAAGGACGCGGAATCCAACGGCATACTCCTGTCTGTATTGGGTGAAGTGCTGGAGGAGGAGCGTTGGCGTGACAATTAGCTTGATCATCATGGCGGCCTATTTTCTGGACAGGCTGATTGGCGACCCGAGGTGGCTGCCGCATCCGGTCATCGGCATGGGGTATGCCATTTCAGCGTTGGAAAAAGCGATTCGCCGTCAGGTCAGCAGTGACCGGGGGTTGAAACGCGCAGGCATACTGCTTCCATTCCTTGTGGCAGGAGGCTCTTTTGCGGTCGCCTGGGGGCTGCTGCGCTTGCTTGCTTGGATTCACCCGTGGCTGTCTGTCGGAGCAGAAATCGTTCTGATCGCAACCACGATCGCTTCCAAAGGACTCAAGGATGCGGGGATGGCAGTCTACCGCCAGTTGCAGGTGGGTGACCTGCCTGCGGCACGTCGGGAGCTGGGGATGATTGTCGGGCGGGATACACAGCAGCTGGATGAGCCAGAGATTGTGCGCGGAACCGTCGAAACGGTCGCTGAAAACATCGTCGACGCGATTATTTCTCCGCTTTTTTATGCCCTGATCGGGGGGGCACCCTTGGCGCTGGCTTATCGTGCCGTGAATACGCTCGATTCGATGGTCGGCTACAAAAATGAAAAGTATCTGCATTTAGGCTGGGCCTCGGCACGTCTGGATGATGTAGCTAACTACATTCCGGCACGCCTGACAGCGGTTATGCTTGTGGCAGCGGCGTGGATGTTTCGGCATGATGCGGCAAGAAGCTGGCGTACAGTCAAGCGGGATGCTCGTCTGCATCCAAGCCCGAACAGCGGCTTCCCGGAATCGGCCGTTGCCGGTGCACTGGGGATTCGACTCGGAGGCTATAACGTCTATCACGGCGTGCGCTCCTTTCGTGCATATATGGGTGAGGGGCTACGACCGCTGGAGTCGGAGGATATCCGGCACACGATCCGGCTAATGTTCACTGTGTCCAGTATGTTTGCAGGATTGTGTCTGCTAGGAGCCGCAGGCTGTTTTGCCTTGGAATGGATACAGTGAGGAGTGACGCCATCTTGAAACAAGCTATAGAAGGAAAAAGGGAACCAGTATGCGAACAAAGTCTGAACTCGCAGCAGGATATGGAGCCGTATCATGCTAATGAAGATTCGCAATGGGATCTGGAGCTTGTGCTGGTACGTCACGGCACAACCCTGTGGAACAGAGAGCGTCGATATCTGGGACACTCTGATATCAGTTTGCTGGCGGGAGCAGAGCAGGAATTGGAGCCAATGCGTGAGAGGCTTCAAGGTCGGTCATTTGCTCGAATTTATTGCAGTGACTTGATGCGGTGTCGCCAGACCTTGCAGATCATTTTGCCGGAATCAGCATTGAAATCTGGACGTGCCCTATCGGCTAAGCCTCCTATTATGGACCCACGCCTGCGAGAGCTTGATTTTGGCGAATGGGATGGAAAAACGTATGACATGCTTAAGAGTGTGGCATTGTATCGCGCTTGGATTGATGAGCCGCAACGCATCACGCCTCCTGGAGGAGAGTCTTGGACAGATTTTGAGCATCGTTTGCGCGATTTTCTGGACTCTCTGTATGAGTGGCGTTTTGCTATGGAGGCTCAGCCAATAAGTTTGGCTGATGCTCCTCCCTCTGTTCTGGTCGTCACGCATGGCGGCGTCATTCGTCAGTTGGCTTGTATGCTGAACCCTGGGCATGATTTTTGGAGCCTAAACCCGGAACCGGGAGCTGCACTCAGCATCCAGTTGAGGTTGGCAGAGCCGCACAAGTTCATAGCGAATATACTTTCTCATTCGTTAGACAAGGGCTGGTAAATAGGCTGTTTGGGTTGTAAGCAGTCTCTTTTTAACCTATAATCATCAAGTAAAAGAACGGCTTGACTAACACTACATCAAATATCCAGCAGACGAGGTCAGCGCAGTGTAATCGAATTTCCCTTCACGCGCTGTTAAAAGGGAAGCCGGTGTGAATCCGGCGCGGTCCCGCCACTGTAAATGGAAAATGCCTGTTAAAGCCCTGCTTTATGTGCCATCAAGCATATAAAGGACATAGGCTGCGGCATCTGCCATAAGTCAGGATACCTGCCCGTCCGCCTCTCACCATAATCCTTCGAGGAAAGGATGCGTGTTCGCAGTGACTGTCCATGCGGAAGAAGCTGCCGCCTGCGCAATGATCTGCGCTAACGTGACCCCTGTGTCCTGATATAAGGATACGGGGTTTTTTTGAAGGGAAGGAAGGCTGGATTTAGAAGATATCGGATGAGGTTCAAGCGCTCTTACGATTTATTATGGAGGGGTGTAAATCATGTCAGAGAAAAAAATAAAGGTCTGGACAGCAGGCTTATTGGCTTTAGTCTTGGCGGTTGTACTGAGTGCATGTGGCGCGAATGGAAAAAACGCCGAAAATCAAGGGAATCAGGCTTCTTCGCAGCAGGCAGGACAGACAGCGACTGCACAAGAGCCTCCGGGCAAAACGGTTTACCCGTTAACGATTAAGGACGCAACAGGGCAGGAGTTTACGTTCAAAAAAGCGCCGGATAAAATCGTTTCCGTCTCCCCGGCAGAAACCGAGGCTTTGTTCGCTATCGGGCTGGATAAAGAAATTGTCGGCGTAGACGACTATTCCGATTACCCGGAAGCGGCTGGGAAGAAGCCCAAAATGGGCGGTATTATGAAGCCGAATGAAGAAGCGATCATTGCTGCGAATCCAGATGTTGTTTTTGCAGGGATATCTCTTAGCGAGCAGGCTACGACCAAGCTGCGTGACATGGGAATTATGATTTTTAAAACTGAACCCAAAACAGTTGAAGATGTCATAGCCAACATCGAATTATATGGGAAAATCACCGATCATCAGAAGGAAGCAAGAACGGTGACCGACAAGATGAGAGCAGACGTAGCGGAAGTGAAGAACGGTGTTAAAAATATCGGCAAAGGGCAGAAGCTGCGAGTGTACGTTGAGTTTTCACCTGGCTGGACGGTTGGCAAGGGTGAGTTTATGGACGAGCTGATTACGCTGGCGGGCGGCGAAAATGTAGGTGCGACGCAGAAGGGCTGGTACCAGATCAGTGAGGAAAATATTATTGCTGCGAATCCAGACGTGATTTTGTATAGCAAAAGTGTCAAGGATGACAAAACAGGTCAAACGCTCGGGGAGATCATCAAAGCCCGCAGTGGATGGGATCAAATCTCGGCTGTTCGCAATAACCGTGTTTTTGCCGTGGATGATAATTTGGTCAGCCGTCCGGGTCCACGCGTGACAGAAGGTCTCAAGGAAGTGGCCAAGGGCGTGTATCCTGAAATTTTCAAATGAACCGTAGACTGATCGGCTTTGGAGGGACAGGTCTGGTCTTGCTGCTGTTGACGCTGCTGCTCTGTCTCGGCATGGGCTCAGCCAGGCTTCCGGTCAGCCAAATCATAGGTATTCTGATCAATCATCTACCGGGGTTAGGTGAGACGTTTACACCGGATTGGAATACGTCCTCAGAACAGATTATTTTGAAGGTCAGACTGCCACGGGTGTTACTCGGAATGCTGGTAGGCGCTGCGCTTGCGCTGGCAGGAGCCGGATTTCAAGGTGTGCTGCGCAATCCGTTGGCTGATCCGTACACGCTTGGGGTGTCCTCGGGTGCTTCGGTAGGAGCGGCGGTGCTGATTTATTGGGGGCTTCAGTTTTCTTTTGTTGGCATATGGACGCTGCCGCTGGTGGCGTTTTTCACCGGAATGCTGACGCTGTGGATGGTGCTGACGCTGGCACGGGAAGGTGGAAAGATTCCGACACAAAGTCTCATTTTGTCGGGTGTGGTGATGCAATCTTTTCTGGGAGCGGTTGTTTCCTTCCTGACAGCCATGTCGAAGGAGACGGTCAATGAAATATTGTACTGGACGATGGGGAGCCTTAGTCTGCGTGGTTGGTCGTATACGGGAATCCTTTTACCTTACGTGGTTATAGGCTTGGTGTTTCTGTGGAACCGGGCACGGGTGCTGAATATTCTGGCTTTGGGTGAGCGTCAGGCGGCTCATATGGGCGTTCATGTAGATGCCACGAAGCTATCTGTGCTGATCGTATCCACGCTGCTGACCGCTGCTGCTGTCTCGGTATGTGGAGTCATTGGTTTTGTAGGACTCGTCGTACCGCATATCATCCGTCTGGTCACAGGTCCCGATTATCGGATGATTGTTCCGCTATCCGCGCTGGGGGGAGCTATTTTTATGGCTTGGGCAGACACTGCGGCTCGCACACTGCTAGCTCCAACAGAAATCCCTTTGGGTGTAATGACGGCCTTCGTCGGTGCTCCGTTCTTCGCGTACCTCCTGTATCGGAACAAAAAGCTGCGCAGGGGGGAACTGCTGTGACAGAACAAAGTGAATCACAGAAGACGCATATTCGAGCATTAGAGGTAGCTGGCCTGACTCGTGCTTTTGGAGATTTCCATGCGTTGAAGAATATAAGCTGGAGCGTAGATGAGGGGTCTTGGTGGGGGATTATTGGTCCGAACGGCAGTGGAAAATCGACCTTGCTGCATTTGCTTTCCGGTGTAGATCAGCCAACCTCGGGCAGTGTTCATATCTATGGTAAAAAGGTCGGCAGCTACAGCAGAAAAGAGCTTTCCCGACTTGTAGCCGTACTCCAGCAGGAGGGACTTCCTCCCGTAGGATACACCGTCAGGGAAGTTGTAGAAATGGGACGGTTTCCTCATCAGGATTGGCTGGGCAGGGAAAAGGGGGTGGATGTTGGCTTTATCACGGGTCGCGTGCTGGAGCGTTTGGGCCTTGCCTCACTGGCGGACAGAGCATTGGATCGCCTGAGCGGGGGGCAGCGGCAGCGTGTAGCTTTGGCAAAGGTGATGGTGCAGGAGCCACAAATATTGCTGCTGGACGAGCCCACGACCTATCTGGACCTGCGCTATCAGCTTGAATTTATGGAGCTGCTGGCAGAATGGAGGCAGGAAACGGGTGTGACGATCATTGCGGTCCTGCATGATCTTAATTTGACGGCCCAATTTTGCGACGATTTGCTTGTGCTCAAGGATGGAATGATTGAAGGGGTGGGAGCCTCAGCGGAGTTGTTAACCGAGGAGCGAATTCGCCGTGTATACGGTGTTGAGCCTGTGATGCTTCCTCATCCTGACAGCGGTGTACCGCAGCTTTTGCTGCGCAGAAGCGCTCGTAATACATGTAGATGAGTAGGAGATTTTATAACACTATAAAAGAAGCAGGGAGTGGAAGGTATGAGCGAAAAGCTGCGTCAGCTGATTAATAGCATAACCCCGCCGGATGAGGTGGCGGCTTCGGCCGCATCACAGCATCTGGACCAATTAACAAAGCCGCCGGGAAGTCTTGGAAAGCTGGAAAGCCTGGCCATCCAGCTGGCAGGAATTACAGGGGTGGACAAGCCAGAATTTAATCATAAGACCGTTATGGTTATGGCTGCGGATCACGGTGTATGTGAAGAAGGGGTCAGCGCCTTCCCGGCTGAGGTTACGCAGCAAATGCTGTATAACATGCTGTCAGGAGGCGCTGCTATTAATGTGCTTGCACGTCATGCGGGCGCAGACGTCAAGGTTGTAGATGTTGGCGTCAATGCGGATGTCGCACACCCGGATTTGGTGAGCCGCAAGGTGCGCATGGGCACTTCGAATATGGCCAAAGGGCCAGCCATGCTGCGTACGGAAGCGGAGCAGGCGATTTTGGCCGGAGCTGAAGCTGTAGCCGAAGCGTTCGAAGATGGCACACGGCTATTCGTTACCGGGGAGCTGGGCATCGGGAATACGACAGCCAGTGCTGCGGTCGTATGTGCCCTTACCGGACTGGAGCCGGAGGTTATCGTAGGCCGGGGCACGGGGGTAGATACGGCTGGGCTTGCCCGTAAAATAGCGGTGGTCTGCCGCGCATTGGACGTGAATCAGCCGGATGGAAATGACGCGCTCGACGTGCTGACCAAGGTCGGCGGTCTGGAGATTGCCGCCTTGGCGGGCGTCATCCTCGGCGCAGCCGCACATCGCTGTCCAGTCGTGCTGGACGGCTTTATTTCCGGCGCAGCTGCCCTCGCTGCGCGCGCTCTGGCGCCCGCAAGCGCGGCGTACATGCTCGCCTCGCACGCCTCGGACGAGCGCGGGCACGCAGCGGTGCTACGCCAGCTCAAGCTGGAGCCCATGCTGCATTTGGACATGCGGCTCGGGGAGGGCACAGGTGGGGCGCTGAGCCTGCACCTGATTGATGCGGCGTGCCGCATTATGCGCGAGATGGCGACCTTTGCCGATGCTGGCGTATCGGACGGTCAGGGAGCCGCGCAGCGATGAAGGCGCTCGTGACCGGCGGGGCACGCAGCGGCAAAAGCGGCTTTGCCGAGCGCTTATGCATGACGCGCGCGCCGCGCGCCTGCTACATTGCCACGGCACAAGCCTACGACACGGAGATGAAGGAGCGCATTGCCCTTCATCGGTTCCAGCGCGAGTCTGCCGGGTATGACTGGCAGACGCTGGAGGAAGCGCAGGCACTGCCGGAGCTGCTGCGGCGGCTTGGCGGCCTCCCTGAAATAGCACAAGTAGAGGCAAGGTCGGCTGCGCAAGGCAGCCAGCCTGTCAGCCTGCACGCCAGCCGAGCACCGCAGCCATCACCCGCGCCTATGGTGCTGGTCGACTGCCTGACCCTCTGGCTGTCGAACGTGCTGCTGGCCGCTGGCGAGGACGGCGAGGCTGCGTCCCGAGCCGCCATTGATGAATTGGCGGCAGCTGTGGCGCAGTATCCAGGCCCGCTCGTCATCGTAACCAATGAGGTCGGTGACGGGATCGTGCCCGAATATCCGCTAGGACGACTGTATCGGGATTTGGGCGGAATCATGAATCAGCGAATCGCCCGTCTGTGCGATGAAGTATTTTTGGTGACGGCGGGCATTCCCATAGAACTTAAACAGTTGGAATATAAGCTATGAGCCGCGAACGTCAAGCTGTCGCTGCGGCCTTTCAATTTTTGTCCCGTCTTCCCGTCAAGGCGGAGCTGGACTTTTCCCCGGAATTGCTTAAGCATAGTGCAAGCTATTATCCACTGGTTGGAGCAGTGATTGGCCTCATCGTCTGGTGCTTTGCAGCGCTCGTTTCTTTGGTGCTGCCGCCGTTGCCATCTGCGGTTCTTACGCTCGTCGTGTGGGTTTGGCTGACGGGTGGACTGCATTTGGATGGCTGGATGGATGCGGCTGATGCTTTGTTCAGCTACCGATCCCGTGAGCGGATGCTGGAGATTATGAAGGATAGCCGTGTAGGAGCAATGGGCGTCATTGCTTGTGTGCTGCTGCTCATGCTTAAGGCTTCCTTACTGTATATTGTACTGGATAACACGCTGAATGAAGGGAATCTGTCCGGCTTGCTGCTGCTTCCGATGGTTTGGAGCCGCTGGTTTATGGTGCATGCGATGAAGCGCTGGCCCAAAGCACGCAACGATGACGGACTGGCAGCACGTTTTGCCGATATGAGCGGTGGACGTGTCGGATTGGCTGTATTTTGGGCTGTTCTGGTGACTCTGGGAGCGGCCGCAGGACAGTATTTTCTTGCAGCGTTACCCGTAGGAACAGGCGGCATCGGGAATTTGTCAATGGCAGGAGCGTATCTGCGGACGTTCCTTTTGTATTCAGAGAACCTTCCAATCTGGATAGGCTTTGTGCTGCTGCCCTGGTTGGCTTACGGTGTTGGAACCTTCACGGCCAATCGTATTAACCGCCGTTTGGGCGGGCTGACGGGCGATATTTATGGAGCCTTGAACGAATTGCTGGAGACTGTTTTATTGCTGCTTATTGTAATTTTGTACGGGCTGTGATCTGTTTTAAAATGAATTCGTTAAAGGGGAAGAGTCCATTGTCAACTTTCGAACCGTCCTGCACAAACCCGGCAGCCGTGTTGATGCTTCAAGGAACTGCATCGGATGTGGGCAAAAGCGTAGTGACGACTGCCCTGTGCCGTATATTTGTACAGGACGGCCATCATCCCGCACCGTTTAAGTCACAGAATATGGCGCTCAATTCTTATGTCACAGAGGACGGCAAGGAAATTGGACGCGCTCAGGGGGTGCAGGCTGAGGCCTGCGGTATTGAAGCGACCACCGATATGAATCCAATTTTGATTAAGCCAGTCAAGGATATGCACTCACAAATTGTTGTACACGGTGTACCTTTTGCCTATATGAGCGCCTCTGATTATCGGAAGGACTTTTTGCCAAAAGCCAAGCAGACGGTCATGGATGCTCTGAATCGGCTGCGTGATACCTATGATATCGTGCTTATGGAAGGGGCGGGCAGCCCGGCAGAGATTAATTTAAAGGATCGCGATATTGTAAATATGAATCTTGCAGGCTGGGCGGACGCTCCCGTATTACTTATTTCGGATATCGACCGGGGCGGCGTTTTCGCTTCGCTGGTAGGAACGATCGAGCTGCTGGAACCGCATGAAGTGCAGCGTATCCGGGGATTCATTATTAACAAATTTAGAGGCGATCTGTCTCTGCTTCAACCGGGACTGGACTGGCTGGAGAAACGAACCGGTATTCCGGTACTCGGTGTACTGCCTTATCTGCCGGACATTCGCATTGAGGCAGAGGATTCCGTGGTACTGGACAAGAAGCCCCGGCTGTCTGCAAAGGATAAGGAACTGGACATTGCGGTCATTCGATATCCGCGTATTTCCAATTTTACGGACACGGATGCTTTGGCTGCTGAGCCTGATGTGAGCGTACGTTATGTCACGGAAGCCGGAGAATTGGGCGTGCCGGACGCCATTATTTTACCCGGGACCAAAGACACGATCGGCGATCTGCTTGAATTGCGCGCAAGAGGTCTGGAGGAAGACATAAGACAGGCCATGAAGGCAGGACGCACGCAGCTGGTCGGTATTTGTGGAGGCTATCAGATGCTGGGCACGGCTTTATATGATCCCCAAGCAGTAGAATCCGGGTTGCCACAGCAGGCCAGAGGCTTGGGGTGGCTGGCTTTATCCACGACCTTTTTAAAGGAAAAACAAACCGTGCGCGTACAAGGAACCCTGTCTATTCATTGCCCGCTGTTGCTAAGCACTGCATCTGATTCGGCGTTTGATCCCAAGCCCAATATTGAAGGCTATGAAATACATATGGGTGTTACAGAATGTGTTACGGGACCGCTATCGTCTACAGAGGGAACTTCAGGTATGGAGAAAATGCGTTCGCTATTCCATATCCGGCGTGGGGATGGAACAGGCTTTGAGGAAGGCTGGGGTACGACAGATGGTAAAGTATGGGGAACCTATTTGCATGGTGTGTTTGATAATGACCGTTTTCGTCGTTCCTGGCTGGATGGGTTGAGACAGGCCAAGGGCTTGACACCGCTTGATAGCACCTTCACCGTGCGTGAAGCCAAGGAACAGGAGTTTGACCGTGTTGCAGAGGTGGTACGGGCTCATTTGGATATGGATCAAATTTATCGCATTATGGGGATGAACTCTTAGACGCTATAGGTGCTCCAAAGAATATGCTTAAAAAAATAAAGAGGTATCTCTATAGCCATTGTATTCATGACTAAGAGACACCTCTTTTTAGGTTGCCTGCTTACACAATTTTGAATTTTTGCACGGCTGCTTGCAGTTCAGTCGCTTGCTTGCTTAGTTGACGTACTATTTCGCTGTGACTTTCCATTTCATTCAGTTGCTCATCTGCATTTAAACCGATTTCCTGGATCATGTTCTGTGCATTGGCAGCGATAAGGGCCGTCTCCTCTACGGATGCCGATACCTCCTCCGAGCTGGCGGATACTTGTTCCGTTGCTGCGGATACCGTTTGAATCGTAGCATTGATTTCTTGCATAAGCTCGCTGAGCTGGTTAAAGGCTGAACTGGCTTGCTGAACCATTTCCGTGCCCGAATGAATTTCACGACTGACTCGGGTGACGGAATCCACGGATTGCTGCGATACTTCCTGAATGGCAGCCAAATAGTCGGAAATCTCCTGTGTTGCTTCCTTGGATTGCTCGGCGAGCTTGCGTACTTCTCCGGCTACTACGGCGAAGCCGCGGCCATGCTCACCCGCACGTGCAGCCTCAATCGAGGCATTCAGGGACAGCATTTGAATCTGTTTCGTAATATCGAAAATAGCTGAAACGATGCTGCCAATGGCTTCGGAGCGCTCATTCATACTATGAATGTATCGCAGCGATTCATCGGCGGCTCGTCCTACCTGTGTCATTTGGGCTACCGCATTTTGAGCGAGCGTATTACCGTTAACCGTTTCCTGGGTCGCTTCACTGATTTGATCGGATACATCATTGGCAGAGGAGGCAATATGCTGCACTCCTTGAGCGATTTCCTCCATGGCTTGTGCATTTTCGGCAGCAGCCGAAGCAATGCTGGTACTTCCCTTGGCCACTTCCTCTGCAGCAACTGTTGAATCCTGCACTTTAACACTCATAACCTCAGTTCGACGAAGCAACTCGTTGGAGCCTTCTACAACCGCACCGGATGTAGAAAGCACATGACCGATCATCTCCTTGAGGTTATAAGACATGGATTGGAAGCTGCGGGCAAGCTGAGCAATTTCGTTGTCGCCATGAACCTTCGCTTCCTGTGAAAGGTCTCCTTGAGCGATTTTTTCACTATGACGAACCAATTCGGCAATGGGCCCCACCACATTACGCACGATGAGGGTAGAAATAATTCCGCTCAACAGGAGCGTTGCGATGGTAATACCTATGCATATCCATAAAATTTGTTGGGATTTTTCCTGTACAAAACCGACATCTTCGTTCACACCAAGAATCAGATTACTGCCCGATATAGCAAAGAAGGCGGTTTTGTGTACCCCGTATGCGTCGCTGTAAATTTCACTGACATTCATCTCGCCTTGTTTGGCCTTTTTAATATCCTCTACAGGAACGAGAGCATCCTTGATCTTATAGGCTGATTTGACATTACGTGCGACAATTTCGGCTTTGCCATCCTTCTCCACCGCAAGATATGCCGATTCTAACTTGAGGGTATCGATCTTCTCCTGAAGATAAGATTCCATCTGTATAACGGAGCCTGAATCAGAACCGCTTCCTTGCCCAGCCTGAACAGCTAAAGAAATATTGAGATCCTGATACACATTTTTGGCTCCGGTTTCCAGCATTTGATCTACCTGAGGCAAGACACTATTATTAATGATATTCATGGATACTGCATAGAAACTGATGCTGAACAGAAGGGATGCAAAGATTTGAATCAATAAAAACATAACTCGCAATCTTGCACCAATGGAACGATTAAAACGCTTCATGAAAAATCTCCTCTCACATAATGGTAGTAAAAAACAGACGAATTCCCCTGCTTGATGTAGTCTGCTTGTCCATTTGCAATACTGGACATGCCATGATCTACTTGTTTTCCTTTCTTTGCTTGAAGAAGAAACTGAAAATGTTCGGGTTCTATGTATATTTCAGCTATATTCAAGAGACAAGAATGAGAAAGGGAAGTAATCCATGATTTACTAAAAAGTAGGATAGACCTATTTTACCTAATTAACAAGCGGTTGAATAGTAAAATTTGCCCAAAAACAAACAAAAAACATATAACTATGGTCTTGGGTAATTTCGCTCCTTCTTAAAAACTATTGTAAAAAAGAAGTAATATAAGTAGTATAAGGAATAGAACTTTTTATAGAGCTTCTTTTAAGCTTGCTTTAGTAAGTTCGAGTGTGGTCTTCAATATACATATAAAAGGGGAAAAAGGCATCTATGAATCAGGAACTACTTTCCAAAAGAATAATTTCACAGGTAGAAGGAGAAGATAGACAGGAGCCGACTTCCGGTAGCCCTAAAGCTGCCGCAGAAGGAAATCCGATAAGTCGCCTGTTTGATTTTATATCAGGTGCATTCACTCCGATCTTGCCGGCAATGATTGGAGCAGGAATGATCAAGGCAGTTATATATGTTTTAATGTCCTTCGGCTTTTTGTTGTCTGATCCGCAGATGTATACTATTTTATTGGCCATCAGCGATGGGATATTTTATTTCCTGCCCATTTTTGTGGCGGCAAGTGCGACAAGAAGGCTGGGCAGCAATATGTTTGTTGCGGCAGCCGTCGGAGCATCCGTATTCCATCCTCAACTAACAGCTTTGCTCCAGTCGGGTGAGGAGGTCCGTTTTGCTGGTCTGTCAGTTATTGAGCCGCAAGCTGCTTCTTCCATAATACTAATACTTGTTGTTGTCTGGATTGCATCGTATGTGGAGAAGTGGTTGGACAGATATATCCCTTCTTGGCTTAAATTGATGGCTGTCCCAACTTTGACACTGGTGATCACTATACCTTTGATGATGTTCGCTTTTGGACCGCTGTGGACTTATCTCGGCCAACATATATCCGATGGACTCGGCTGGTTGTTTGACAATACAGGAGTGCTTGCAGGGCTGTTGCTCGGGGGCATAATGTCTGTGCTGATTATTGCAGGCATGCAATATATCATGATTCCGATTATGGTTAGCTCGCTTGCAGCCTTGGGTTATGATCAAATATTCCCTGTGGTAGTGGCAGCGGCCCTTGCTCAGGCGGGTGCAGCATTTGGTGTGCTGTTTAAATCCAAAAATGGCAAAGTGAAAACGCTGGCCTTTTGGACAGGCCTGCTTGCCTTGCTGGGGGTGACTGAGCCAGCGATGTATGGGGTCACCATGCGCTTGAAAAAGCCTTTTGTTGCAGTGTTGATCGGAGGAGCGCTGGGTGGCGCTTTTATGATTCTATTTGAAACCAAGTCAATTGCTATTGGTGGTGTATCAGGTCTGCCCAGCCTGGGACTAATTCTCGGATCCACATGGGCATATGCCATTTGGGGGATGTTGATTTCGTTTGTTAGTGCAGGCGTAATTACGTATTTTATGGGCTTCGTGGATAAGAACATAAACAGCTAAAGTGCACCAATCGTCCGGAAACCACATGCCAGAAATCACATGAAAGTGTTTACAAAAAAATGTTGTAGGCTGTGTTTTTATGTGATATTATGGTGACAGCTTTTCAAAACTGCACAATCGTGGGTTGTTACTGAGCATATCGGGCAAAACCATAAGCAGGCACTGAGTGTCAGTTTTGGTATTGCCTTTTTTACTACTCCAAGTGGCTTAAGGTGATGGAATGAAGATAGAAAAGGTGCTGAATAATAACGTCGTGACGGTGATTGATGAGCATCAGAAAGAACTGGTCATCATGGGGAGAGGAATTGCTTTTAAGAAAAGCACAGGCGATGAGATCGATGAAGCGCAAATCGAGAAAATTTTCAAGCTTGAAAGCACCGAGGTTTCCCGCAAGCTGATGAGCCTGATGTCTGATATCCCTATTGAATACGTTGAAATTTCTGATGAAATCATCCAATATGCCAAAACGATACTTGGTGTACAGTTGCATGACAGCATCTATATTTCGCTGACGGATCATATCCATTTTGCCATTGAGCGTTATCGTTTGGGTATGGATATCAAAAATGCTCTTTACTGGGAAATCAAACGCATGTACCGCAAGGAATTCTCAATCGGGACCAAAGCACTACACATGATTCAGGACAAGCTGGGAGTTACACTTCCGGATGATGAAGGAGCGTTTATCGCTCTGCATTTGGTGAATGCACAGCTCAACAGTGAAATGCGTGAAACGATTGCCCTGACGAACATCGTCAAGGACATTATGAATATTGTAAGCCGCTTTTTTGTGATGGAGCTGG
This sequence comes from Paenibacillus kribbensis, assembly GCF_002240415.1. NCBI lineage: Bacteria > Bacillati > Bacillota > Bacilli > Caryophanales > Paenibacillaceae > Paenibacillus > Paenibacillus kribbensis. Next base: position 4,133,473 of record NZ_CP020028.1, on the reverse strand, counting down.
ATGAAGAGTCGCTAAGCTACTACCGCTTTATTACACATCTCAAATTTTTCGCTCAACGGGTAATGAACGGGACCCCAGTACAACATGCAGACAATTCCCTTCATGATATGGTTAAGGTCCAATATAAGGATGCTTATGCCTGTGCGGAGAAAATAAGGGATTATACAACTAAAATCTATAGTCGAAGTTTGTCCCAGGATGAGATGTTATATCTCACCATTCATATCGAACGTATCGTTAAAAATCAATGATGTATCGATAATCAGGGATTTAGGATTGCTACTTCTAACCGGAAGGCAAAACCTGAATGCTGAAAGAAGATTGGCTTTCTATAAAGCTGACTGCTTTCTGTATTCAGGTTTTTTTTATTGGCAAATTCGCGTGTTATATACCTTAAATAGAAAAGAGGAACACCTCATGGATCGAAATCAATTATCCAAAGAGATACTTACACTGGTCGGTGGTGAAGAAAATGTTGAGCAGGTAGTTCACTGCATGACCCGCCTGCGCTTTAACCTTCATGATGATAAGAAAGCTCAGAAGGAGCAGCTGCAAAAAACGGATGGCGTCATGGGAATCATGGAAAGCGGCGGCCAGTTCCAGATCATTATTGGTAATGATGTAGCTAATGTGTACAAATCGTTGGTAAGCAACATGTCCAAGGCGCCACAAAGTGAAGCAGGCGCAAGCGATGTATCGAAGAAAAAGCAAAACCCGATCAGCAGTCTGTTTGACTTTATAGCTGGTATGTTTACACCGATTTTGCCGGCGATCACCGGCGCAGGTATGATCAAAGGGATTATTGCCCTCTTGGTGGCTATGCACTGGATGTCCGACAAAAGCCAGACCTATACGATTTTGGCGGCCATAGGTGACGGTGCATTCTACTTCCTGCCGATTATTCTGGCTGTGAGTGCTGCTAGAAAACTGGGAAGCAATCTGTTTATCGCAGCAGCGATAGGTGCCTCTATTTTGCATCCGACGATTACGGCCTTGCTGGCATCCAATGTGAAGGTTAGCTTTATCGGTCTGCCGGTGACGGCAGCCACTTATTCTTCGACCGTTATCCCAATCGTTATCGCGATCTGGCTGGCGTCCTACGTTGAAAAATTCATTGATAAGTATACACATGCCTCACTGAAGCTGCTTGTTGTTCCGACACTGACGCTATTGATTATTGTACCCTTGACGTTGATTGCAGTAGGGCCACTGGGCTCCATTATTGGGAATGGCCTGTCGGGCGGTATTTCCTGGCTGTTTGAAAATACAGGTGCGCTTGCAGGTCTGCTGCTTGGTGGTACCTTCTCCCTGATCATCATGACAGGTATGCACTATGCGTTGGTTCCGATTATGATTGGCTCGATTGCAACGTTGGGCTTTGACTACATGATTCCGATTATGGGCGCAGCTAACCTGGCTCAGGCCGGGGCTGCACTGGGTGTATTTTTGAAATCCAAAAATGACAAAGTTAAAACAGTGGCTTTCTCCACGAGCTTGACAGCTATTATGGGTGTAACCGAGCCTGCAATGTATGGTGTAAACATGAGGTTTAAAAAGCCATTTACTGCAGCGTTGATCGGCGGAGCCGTCGGCGGGGGCTTCATGAGCTTGTTTGGTACAAAAGCGTATGTTATGGGTGGATTGGTTGGTTTGCCTGGTCTGGCAATGTTTATTGGACCGACTTTCTTGTACGCAATCCTGGGTCTTATTATTGCTTTTGTAGTTGCTGCGGTGGTTACCTATTTGATTGGTTTTACAGATGAAAAGAACGAAGAAGCACCACAAACAACAACAGATGCTGCTGGAGACACCACTGCTGACGAAGCAGCACAATCTGCTGTAGCTTCATTGCCGAAAGGCGAGAAAATTTCGGTATACAGCCCGATTATGGGTGAAGTTAAGCCGCTCAGCGAAGTCAATGACCCTGCATTTTCTCAAGAAATCATGGGCAGAGGGTGGGCTATCGAGCCATCTGAAGGCCGCGTTGTTTCTCCAGTTGAAGGCACCGTATTCTCTATTTCCAAAAGTGGACATGCCGTAGGTTTAGTGAGTGATTCAGGACTTGAAATGCTCATACATGTTGGGATGGATACGGTTAAGCTGAAAGGCCTTCATTTTACGGCTCATGTGAAAGCGGGGGATCGAGTGAAGGTAGGCGACCTCATGCTGGAGTTTGATCTGGTAGAAATCCGCAAGGCTGGCTACGAAACGATTACACCTGTTATTGTTACGAATGTAGCTCAGTTTAGCGAGCTGGAGCCTGCTGGAAATCAGCATAAGGTGATTAAGGAACAGGAGCTTTTATATACCGTGATCGTCTAACGACAACAAAAGGCTTTACGTAAAAGCTGAACATCAAGCGTTGGATTCAAGAAAAGGCAAGTCTTCGATACAGGAAGGCTTGTCTTTTTGCGTTTTCAATTTAACCCGAAGAAGCTGAGCTGGCTTCAATTCATTTATTGGAATAAAATCCTACAAAAATAGTTGGCTTTGTGATATAGTAATTAACGGATTTGAGGGTCATCTTACACAACATCATCTGTCTGGAGGAAAAATATATGGATACCTTCTTTATTATTTTGAATGTGCTCGTGCTGCTTGCACTACTCGGCGTGTTGGTCTGGATGCAGAAGAAGCATATCTCCTTTACAAAAAGGGTATTTGCCGGTCTGGGCTTCGGTCTGGTCTACGGGGCTATTCTTCAGTACGCCTATGGCTCCGGTTCCGAGGTGATTACGAAATCGGTTGATTGGTTCAACATTGCAGGCAATGGTTATGTCCGTTTGCTGCAAATGGTAGTTATTCCGCTCATCATGGTGTCGATTTTTTCGGCTATTATGAATTTGAAGGGAAGACAGAACCTTGGCAAAATAAGCGTGTCCATTATTGCTGTACTGCTGATTACAACGGCTATTGCTGCTTCCGTCAGTATTGTAACCAGTCTGTCGTTCGATCTAAAAGCGATTGAGATTCAAAGCGGGGAAAAGGAGCAGGCGCAGGGCCTGAAGATGGAAGAGCGTCTTGGAACGGTTCAGGATATGACCATTCCACAGCAGGTGCTGGAATTTATCCCTTCCAATCCTTTTGAGGATATGACGGGCGTGCGTCGTACTTCGACGCTGGCAGTGGTTATTTTCTCGGCCTTTATCGGGGTGGCTGTGCTTGGGCTGGATCGCAAAAAACCGGAGCAGGCGCAAACCTTCCGCAAACTCATCGATGCCGTATACGCAGTGGTGATGCGGATTGTGGCGCTGGTGCTAAGATTGACGCCTTACGGCATTTTGGCATTGATCACCAAAGTTGTAGCTACGACCAATCCGGATGAAATCTTGAAACTGATCAAGTTTGTACTCGCTTCCTATGTGGCTTTGCTGGTTATGTTCGTCATTCATCTTATTTTGCTGGCCTTGTTCGGCTACAATCCGGTGACCTATGTGAAAAAGGTATTGCCTACACTGGTTTTTGCCTTTACTTCCCGTTCCAGCGCGGCGACCATTCCGTTAAATGTTGAAACACAAACGAAAAAGCTCGGTGTGTCCGACGGCATCGCGAATCTGTCTGCGACCTTGGGAGCGACCATTGGGCAAAACGGCTGTGCAGGGATTTATCCGGCGATGCTGGCAGTCATGATTGCTCCAACCGTGGGCATTGATCCGACGAGTTGGGATTTTATCCTCACGCTCATTCTGGTCGTTACGGTCAGCTCGTTTGGCGTGGCCGGGGTAGGTGGTGGTGCCACCTTCGCTTCCCTGATCGTGCTTTCTACGATGAATCTTCCAGTGGCTTTGGCGGGTCTGCTCATTTCAGTCGAACCGTTGATTGACATGGGACGTACAGCGCTGAATGTGAATGATTCGATTACAGCAGGACTCATTTCCGGCAAGGTGCTCAAGGAGAATGATCACGACGTGTTCAACGACCGTGGTCTGGATTTAGATGCGACGGCACGCTCTTAAGTAAACAATAAAACGTATCGTGCACCTCAATGTTCAGAGTCGGCCATCAGGCCGGCTCTTTGTTGTGGTTTTATCGCAATGTAATTATAGCTGTTCACAAATCCTGATCTATGATACATTAAAATAATGTTTTTCCGGCTTGCTTCGGATGAACCGCGGTTCGCAACCATCCCGCGCTATCAAAACTAGGAGGATTTCATGTTTAATCTGTTATGGGGGGCAGCCTTTGTCCTCGTCAATTTTATGTTCTTTTTGTTATGCTATCGTTTGTTCGGTAAAAAAGGATTGTACGCCTGGATCGGTGTTGCTACTGTACTGGCCAACATTCAGGTTACCAAAACCATTGATCTGCTCGGCATTACCACAACCTTGGGAAATACGATGTATGTTTCCATGTATATGGCCAGTGATTTGCTGAATGAGAAATACGGGCCTAAAGAGGCGCGCAAAGCTGTGTGGTTTGGCTTTTTTACACTGATTATGACGACGATCACGATGCAGATGGTTCTGCTGTTCCAGCCGACTGCAACGGATTTTGCCCAGACGCCGATGCAACAGCTGTTCGGATTGCTGCCTAGACTTGCGCTTGCCAGCTTGACAGCCTATGCGGTCAGTCAATTGCTGGATGTGCGTCTGTACGCCTGGATTCGCAAATTTTTCCCGAAGCGTCATCAGCTCTGGATTCGCGGCAATGGCAGCACGATGATCAGCTCGTTTATAGATACGCTTATTTTCTGTAGTATTGCATTTTACGGTTATGCATGGGGAATATGGCTGGAGCTGTTGTTCACGACCTATATTCTGAAATTCGTACTGACTGCGGCGGGTACACCGGTTTTGTATATCGCGCGCAACTTCCGCTTTATAGAAGAGGAGGGGCAGACTCTCAAGCCATAATTGGCTTGGGGGCGCCCCTCCTTTTTTTTGCATAATTATGTAATCGCTTTCGAAATTGTGTATAGATGAATTGTTCAATGAAGCTTACAGTTGCTTATATTGAAGTATGTGGCTCGTCTAATCAAACTTTTGCCAAGAAGGAGGCCATGGGAATGAAGCAGTTTACCCTATGTACCCAATGTAAATTTCGCTATGTGACGCAGAAGGCCAGAGAAAGTTTTACACAGGAGAAAATGGCAGGAGAAGCCTTGCTGTGCCTGCATTGTATCGCCGAACTCACAGGTAAAGTAATAGATCAGTCCGGGAGTCTTGTTTATCCTCATGAGGTTGAAGCGTCTAGCCGGCAGCAGCATATTCCAAGGTCGTCTATTAAGGGCTGCAGACCCTGTATGAAGAAACGTAGGAAATGAAGGGGATCAAGTACGCCGATACAGTTAAAACCTCGAATGCTTCACTTATATTGATACCGTCAGGAAGGTGGTTTGCTCAAAATCGGGATGCCATTGGAATGGAATAATAAACTGGAGGTTTTAAAGATGGGGATAACGAAGAACAAAAAAATGTTGATTAAAGGCGCGGGCAAGTTTATGGCTAAAATTCCGAATCGAGATGAACTCATCACGATCGGAACACTGAACAACATGCTTCTGGACATCCAGCTTGATATGCAGGATATCGAGGGTGGAGATTCCAGTGTGCCCTTGGATGCTTTGCTTCGTAAAAAGACGATTGATATTACGGCACAAGATGCCAAATTTGACTTAAATCTGGTCCGTCTCGTCCTCGGTTCCAAGCTGCGTGAAGGTGTTAGCGGAGCGTCTTACCGACTGGTAACGGAAACGGTGACGGTTCCGGGGGAATCCCCATACCAGGTGCTGCTCACAGAAGCCGCAGCGACAAGCCCCGCTATTAAGGCCTACGAGGATGTGATTACTGGCACTGATGTAACCACAGGAGTTACCGTGACAGGTAATAAGGCAGTATTCGAGACAGCCTTGGCCGGGAAAAAAGTAGTGATTGTTTATCCTGTTGCTTTGAGTGGAGTTCAGCAGGATGACGATGGATTTGTGTGGGAACTGGAAGAGAAGCACGTGATTCAGGAAGTGAACGGGAAGTGTGAGGCAGAGCTTGTCTTTGGCACCTCGCTGTACACCACGCCTGAAATTTCAGTGCGTACGTTAACAGGAAACAAGCTTCTCAAACAATTGTCCAACGGAACCCCTACCGAGGAGCAGTATCTTGTTGAAGGGGGCAAGCTGATTTTCAATGCGGCTTTGAAGGATGTAGCCATCTATGTCAACTATAAACGCAATGAAGTGGTGGATGTTCTGGATATTTCGAGCAGGGATTTACCATTGACGGTTCATCTGGTTCATGATGGCCGTTTTGAGCAAAAGGACGGTTCTGTACAGGGATACCAAACGGAACTGTATCAATGTCGCGTGAAATCCAATTTCACGATTGATGCTCAGCGCCAGCAGGCGTCTACGCATAGTGTAACCTTGACGGTCATTGATCCGGAACGCTTTGATAACAAGCTAGGTACGATCAAGCGTTATGAGGTTGCAACGGCATCTGCTAACAACTGATACGTAAGGATGTGTGTTCAGAATGAACGATAGAGAGCTCACCATTCCATCTCAAAATGAGCTTCCCAAATCAGCTGAAGTTGCGGAAGATGCAAAGAAGATTTTGACAGAAGAGGAAGCTCAGATCAGAGAAAAAGCATTCTTTGAAGAAGATGAACAGGTGCGTCTACGTGACGGTAAAACGTATTATTTACCCCCGCTTGGGTTAAAGGATGCGCGCAAGCTGATTAAAAAGCTGAATGCTATTGATTCCGGCATTATTATTGCAAATCTGATCCCGGATGATCCGGAAGGTACGGATCGTTATCATGAGCTGATCGATGTGCTGATGATGGGCTTCAAGCCTTATTACAGCTGGATGACTCCTGAGCATTTGGAAGAGTATGTTGACCTCGAAACGGCCAAACAAATTATTGATGCCATGATCGGACTGAATGGAATAAAAAAGTCCATGTAGCCACTGAGGATGAGGAGCTGGAGTATGATCGGCAAGCTCCCATTGACTGGGCGGATCTTTTTTTTAAGCTGGCCCATTATTGTCACCTGGACAAGCATCAGGTTTGGGACCTTACCCTCCCTCAGTTGGGCTACTATCTGGAGCAGTGTCATGACCATATCGAATTTACAATTAAAGTATCCTCTATGTCTGCCTTTGGGCTATGGAGCGGGGCTGATCAAATGGATCGTTTGGATACCCGCCATACAGGCCGTGAAGAAGTCAGGGAAGACGGCTCATATATGGGCAGCTATAAGATAGCGGACGAAGAAGATATGGCATTTCTGGCCAATATGCTTGGTTGAAGGACACTCCTGCTCTGCTCCATATGGAGGGGCGGGAGTTTCATTTTATAAAAGGTGGTGAAAGTATGGGCAATATAGAGACTGATGTGCTTGTGGAGCTGCAGGCATTTATTCAGACACTAAAGCATTCTTCTCGTGAGGAGAGGCAGGGATTGGAATTACGCTTTGAGCGTTTGGAGGAACACAAGCGTACGTTAAGTACCTTTTTAAATTTTAGGACAAGGCCGGAAGCAAACCAGCAAGAACCAGATCAGGCACCAGCAGATCCGAGTCAGAGTATGCAATATGAGATGAATGGTACAACGGAGTCGCCGACCCTCCCCATGCATGAATATGTGAGCAAAATGCAGAGGGCTCAAAGCAGGAAGATGCAAAACGCTGAAATAGCAGCTGTACGAACAGACGCAATGGAGTACATCCGTATACGAAAGCATCAAGCTCAGGGCTTGCAAAGTGTACTCAGTCAACAGCGCACATTTCGTATGAAGCCGGAAGCTTCATGGAACTTCCAGGAGCAGTACAGCGAATGGAGAGGGCAGTCCCTGCAAGCCCAATTGGGGATTTGGGCTGGGATGGAGTCATTAGCGGGAACGTTTCATATGCCAGGGGGCGTTACGGAGCTGACCCAAAATGAATATCTGACACGTACAAACGTGCAGCCATCGTATACGATCAACTCCGGTGATGTTGTTGTCCATGTGACATTGCCTAATGTTACGAATAACGTAAGTCCGACCCAACTGGAGACGATTGGTAACAGGCTGGGAAGAGGTCTACAAAACGGTAGAGTGGGAAGCTTGCGCGATCAGCTTCTTATGAATCCGACCACTGCTTATCGTAGCAGTACATCCTATTAATCCATCATCCGTCGTAGCGGAGTAAACATCATTTTTAATGACAGGAGGTATACATTTGACTCAGCAAAGTCCCCATAAATCAGAAGATATGATCTACAAAAAGCGACTATTTTACGATAATGGAATTCGTTTTGTCGAGGTCAAGGCTAAGCTAATCAACGAGTACAAGCCACCGGCTCCGAATCTGAAATCATATGTTCATGAGACGTTTTCCTACTCGGCAGGTCTAGTCAATCGTGGAACCTCGCATTATACAGCTACCCTAACACTTTTATTTTACAGTAAAAAGGAATATGCGGACTGGCTATCTTTTATAGGCTCAGAGCACAAATATTATGATGAAAAAGGCGCAATTTACCTGGGGATTGTGACAGGTAAGCCAGATATTCAAACAGCGGAGATGGAGACGAAATATATCATCAAAGTCCAAATGTCGCTTATTCGCAAGCAAAGCAATGATTCCCGTTGCAAAAGCCAATTCATCGACCTCAAAGGCCATTGGGCATCCAGCTATATCGAGGAAATGGAGCAGCGTGGTATGGTCACCATCCCTGCAGATGAAGGGGAGGTTAGCCCTTATTTCAGGCCGGACGAGAGCTGTACCCGGGCAGAGGGAATCACCTTTTTGATGAGGTCCTACAGGTATGTGGACCGGATTCTAAGGGGGTATTGAGATGAAACGCTGGATTGATGCAGATCCACTGGATTGGTTTTATAGAGATATGCTGGATATCGCACGATTAGGTCTGGATGCTCCAAGCGAGCACAGCTTTATAGAGGGAATGGCCTACGACACTTTTGAACAAGGACATGAACGCATGATCAAGCGCTATGTCACGTTCGATGGTCAACAGGAGTTTGCTATTCCCGGCTATCAGGTGCATATTGAAAATCCGGTTTTTGTTCTCATCGATGGAGTTCAGGTACAGCCTGAAAAAGTGGAGAACGAAAAGATAACGATGCCCAATCCTTTATCTGGCGGACTTGAGGTGCTATGCATCGCATATGGCAGGCCTGCTTATCGGGAGGATGGCTGTGTTCAAGGGCCTTATGTTGAGACGGACGAAAGTGCGATTTTCCTCCCTTCTGCGACCTTGTCCATGGCGGCTGATTATCAGGACCAAACGAAATATCAGGCGGAGACGGTCACAGTTCTGGGAACCAAGCTCAAGCGGCTGTCTGTGAAGATTTTATCGGAAGAAGTTCCGAGTGAAGCTATAAAGAAGGCATTCGGGTTCAGACAGGATGTATTTGCGATTCATCAAGGAATTGTATATCTCCCCTTCAACTATAACGGATTTACCGCAATTGTCGGATATAACTATCGTAATGCCGGAAGGGTGCAATTCAAACAGGAGACCATTGTTGTAAGCACTGCACACGCCCGCTATCATGATCGTTTCTTTCCGAATGTTCGTATGAAACGAGCACAATTTCTTGTGCTTCTTCAACAGATGCGGGTGGATACCTATAACAGATATACCGACCGTGGATTGGAGAGCAGTACGTATCCACAGAGAATCATACAGGATCGAAGCTCCTTATCAGGCCAATGGTATGAGCAGGATGTTATGGACTTGATGAGTGAGCAGTTCCTGGACGGAAGCTGCGTATTTCCACTTTATGAAAACAATATGCTGGAGCCTGAAAAATGTATTACACGTGCGGAAGCCGTTGTATTTTTAAACCGGTTCATAGAATGGGCCTTGGAAAAATTTAGATAGGAGATGAAAAAATGACTTTTGTATCCGATGTACGTAATCCCTCTAACCAATTGCTTGAATCCGCGATGAAGCGTGTACAGGCTCTAGGCCGTCAGCCACGCGTCATTGTAGAGCTGGACAAAATGTCCTATGTCCGCGGATCGCGGCCAAACCAAGACGTCGTTCAATATGTAAAAGATACGTCCGTTAAAGACTTTTTATCCATTGATGGTGTGACCCAACTAACAAGTGAAAAGGAAGCAATAAAGATTAGCGAGATAGCACGTCTCTCCAATTTTCCGATGTCCATGCCTATCCTTTCAAGTGCAAAATTGCGTGAACATGTTACCGATTCGAATCACATTCAGGGCATGCTGGTCACCAGCCGCCACTGGTCAGTGAATCCCAAGCGTCCTCTCCACAAAGGATTGGACCTGGATTGTAACAAGGGTGACACCATCCATGCTGTATGGGACGGAAGAATTACTGCCGCAGGTGCCGTAAAGGGTTATGGTCACGCTGTATATATTGATCACGGCAATGGCTGGACGACCCGTTATGCTCATTTGAAACCGGGTGCCATGATGGTCAAGGTTGGAGATCATGTGAAGGCTGGAGACCCGATTGCTGTAGCATGGAACTCGGGTCACAAGAATAGTAGTGGAGACGGAGATGGAGATAGAGCACATCTTCATTTTGAGGTTCGCAAGGATGGCAAGGATTTGAACCCCGAAGCTTTCCTGCGTGGGGAAAAAGCCATACAATTGCCCATTCGAACGCTGGATACGGCTGTTCAGAATAAAAGCGTGGCCGCTTCATCGTTGGAAGCCAGCGCTGCCGAATCCTACACCGAATATAGCATGGAAGCGTGGGCTTATTATGTGAATCCTGCAAACTCTGAAGGCATTACAAGAGGCGGAACGGATGTACGGGAGTGGAAGGACTACAAAATTATCGCTGTCGATCCTTCGGTCATTCCTTTGGGAAGCAAGGTTGAGCTATGGATAGAGGGGGAAAATTGGGGTGAATATGTGGCCGATGATACGGCTGGCTCCACGAAGGGCAAACGCATTGAGATTTTAATGGAAAATGCGGAGAAATGCCTTCAATTTGGACGAAAACCTGTCATTGCAAAAATCAAGCAGTGGGGAGACGGAAGAACTCGCAGCGCAAATTCAGAAGTAGATCAAGCCCTCGTATCCTACCAGATCAATCGGACCACGGAGAAGGTATCGTACTTCAAGGATTTTACGGCTCAAAAAACGAGTCTTGATCCTTCGAAATTTGTGGATATCGCAGGTGCTACACAATTTTTCACGAATGAGACGCCTAATCAGGTCCGTAATGTTTTAGGTTTTGACCGAACAGAAGGGGCAGGCCAGGTGAAGAAATTCACGTTTGTTCATGACTGGTTCAAGCCAGGCTGTTTGAGCTGGGCCTATGTTTCGGATATGGATATTGAGGACAGAGTAGAGGTGAAGGTGGACGACCATGTAGTTGCGACCATTGAAGGGATCAATGCCAAAAATGGACTGGCTTATCCTCCCTCTATTCCAGTGACTGGTGGACACCACAAAATTGAATTTTCCATGTCGAATCCTTCCAAGGCGTCAAGGGGCAATTTCGGGATCACTTTGCTGAAAGCCAGAGAATTTGATGTGGAATCCATCTCGGCCAAAACCGTCTGGACGTTTGAAGACCCGATGTGCACAATCAATAATTGGACTCCCGATCAGCAGGTAGTGGTGACGGATCTGGGAAACCAGCAGAAAATATCCACCGCACGGGAAGAGGTCGGTATTGAACGGGCTGGGAAGATCAACAAATTTCCATTTACGATGCAGTTCCGAATCAAGGCCGATCAGGGAACACAAGGAAAAATCATGATGTCCAATGGCTCCAAAGCTTTTGTGATCCAGGTTACAGATCAGGGGATCTCTACGAATGTCGGCTCCTATAGCCATAACCATGTGAGCGAGTACACCGATTATGTTGTAACCTGTCATAACGAAACAGATATGGATGTATATATAAAAAATATGCAGCCGGGCGGTATCGAACAATGGGAAAATACCCGGGTACGCGGCGTATCCGGCGATGATACGACGAACAGACTGCGGTTTTCCGTATCCAGTGGCGGCCTATATATTGCAGAGGTAAAATATGCTTTTCATGATTACTCCATTGAGCAGTTTGCCACCCATATCTCAGATACGTATAAGGAGAAATGGTATGACGTTGGCGGGTTTCAGTATGAGGATACCGCTACACTGGAACGGGATGTGATGAACTGGGAGGTTCATTCTCACATGGACATGTCCTCGACCTCAGCCACCGTAACTTTAAATAATGCCAAAGGGATCTATTCCCCATTCTTGGAACGGTATGCTTCACTTCCTGATGGAAAGAAGCAGCCGTCTAATGAATTTACCTATTGGGAGGAGGGAGAACGACGGCACCTGATTAGTGAAGGGACACCCATCCGTATTTATGCAGGTTATGGCGATGAGCTGGTACGTGTATTTACAGGCATGATCAAGGGTGAAATTGAGGAGGATGCCAAGAGAAGAACGCTTACGTTTCACTGTGTAGACCGTTATGACATGCTGGAGGAATTTGTTTTTTATAAGGATATGGTCTACCCTTCAGAGGAAGCGTATGCCGGGGACGGCGGCGCCTTTGCCTGGATGAAATCCAGCATTGTCAAGGATATTGCGGTTGCAGCCGGTCTTGATTCATGGCGTGTGCACAGAGAAGATTGCCGATACCCTGATTTGGATATAGACGAAACGGTGTATGTTGATGTGAAGAAGGGCGAGCATTCCTATATGAAATTTGACCCCAAGACAGGAGAACTTCAGACGATCCAAGATCAAGAACGTGTGAAAACAGCAGAAGGCTGGAAAAGTCCTATCGTAGCAAAGGTATCCTTCAAGGCGGGGACAAGGGCAGCAGATGCGATACAAACGCTCATACAGGATTTGCCCTATGATGTCAGATGCGATCGCTACGGAACGTTTGTTTTGAAACGAATGGATTTTCTGGATACTCCGGATTGGGATCAGGTAGCGCGTTCCAAATGGAAATTTACAGATAATCATTTGCTTGAAATGACGTCTTCTACCGACTATTCGCGTGTTCGTAATCATCTGATGATTACTGGTTCTGCGGGGTTAACAGAGCATTTTCTCGATAAAAGCCTGATTCTCGCCACCAAAGGGAACATGAGAACCGTGGGATTGCAGCTGCCATGGATTGAAGAGCAGGATGAGGCATCCATGCGCGATCTTAAGCAGCAGATAGCGAATAAAGTATTTTTTGATATGAAAAGACAAGCCCGCACCAAAAATATTGCCATTCAGGGCAACCCGAACATAGAGCTTTTGGACGGGTGTTATGTGTATGACAACCATACCTGTAATGGAGGATATTACCTGATTAAAGGCAACAGACTGGTCGGTAATGAATGCGGCATGGTCAACTATCTGGAGCTGACCTGGACCGCTCTTCCTGCAACATCCTGATTTTGACGGTATAATCCATAATCCATAGCACAAGTAAAGGAAATGGCATTACGCAACCTGCGTTAATTGTCATTTCCTTTTTCTTATATTGAAGGAGAAGGGGAGGTGTGAACTTTGGAAAACCAGAATTTTACGAATTCCAACGAGGTATTTCCGATTATTGATCTGATTCGACGTGAAGTACGCAAGGAAAAGGTGCATGCAGGTCAGGCGGACGACTTGTTGGATAAAAAGGCTCAGGAGGAGCCTAATGTCATTACCATTGACGTGGCCCGTGAAATGCCTCAATATCCTGCATTGGTAACGTCAGTGCTGTACACCTATGATAACGGTTTGTCGGAACGGCTAACGCTGTATCGAGACAATCTGCTGCAGGTGACCGGATTTTTTATTGAATTTAAAGCCTCCACAACCCTGAACGCAGAAATGGAAGAAGAAGCTGATATTCTGACGTTAAACGCTATACGGGGAAGCATTATCCGGGAAAATGGCTTGTTCAAAAATCTGACGATTGATTATGTAAGGGCGGTGTAATCGTTGTCCAGTGGTGCTAATTTTGCAAGCTATATGGTAGGCGGGCGTTTGGACCCGCCTTTTATGCCAACGAAGACCCAACCGTACATTGTGGGCAATCGAATTGAATCGAGAGGAATTGGCAAGGTAGAAAGCACAATGCAAGTCAGTCATGATTGCGAGCTGCTTGCGGTAGCTGTGGGAGCGTCCTTTTATGAGTCCAGTGATTATTGGAATTTATATGTGGGAGATAAGCTGGTATGCCAACGGATCTTCACAAAGGACCTGCCTGAAGGAATGTATTTTACCGCCGTTATTCCTTGTCCGACGGGGACTGAATTTCGTTTTGAGTTCTTTAATGAAGGCGGCAGGAACAAGGATATATGGGTGAACTATCAAATGCTCCAATAGAAAGGTGGTGAAACATCATGCCAGAGGATAGTCCTTGGCTGGAAATGCTCGTTAACGAAGACCAGCTGTTGAGCCAGATTGTGGCCCTTTGCGCTAAAAATGGATGGGATATGGTGGATGAATTTCATAAGGTCGTGTATTCAAGCAGATTGACCAAACCCACAATTCAGCGCTTCTCTCTTCCACTCGCGAGCTCCTATGTAGATATTCCCAAGCTTGCGCATAAGAGTGACTATTATGTGTATTTGGATGGCGAGCTTATGCCGTCTTCCTATTATTCAGCAGAAGAGAAAAAGGATGGCGGACAACGCATTACCTTCGCGTCGGGCGTTTCAGGAGAGGCCGCTGTTTATTACAGTGATCTGAACGGCTCGGAGGAATTTGAATTTGTTGTAGCCAAGCACTATATTTTGCGAAATGTATCGGGGCATCTTTTTGGTCTGGCCATGCTGGGCAGTGTGAAGGAAAAGCTGCACAATACAGGCTCAAAAATCCCTTTCGCTATTCACAGGAACCATGCCGGTTGGGGAACGCAGTTGGAGCCGCAATCTGATGGTATATTCTCTTGGGCTGTCCAGAAGGTCGAAGAGGACAACCTGTTTGAGCGTCATACGATGTATTTTTATCAATTGGAAAAGTTCGTGAATACGAGCAGAATGATTGTGGGCTGGGAACAACCCGCTGATTTTAAGCGGCTCGCTTTGGACGTAGAGATTCAATCCTCTATGTGGGGGCTGCACGAGGCCACCCAAGCGCTTCAGTTCAGGATCACGCATCAATTTCCTCAATTCTACCAATCTCCTTACGTTGCTTCGCGGACGCGGATTCCACAACTGGATCGTTATGAACAGGTAGCCTCCATGAATGTGAAATTCACCAACTGGTGGCAGGACAGCAAGGTCCAGCTTAGAGGCTATGTGGATGGAAAGTCTGCCATGCTGGTTTTGCTGGCAGATACAGCACCTGCCTGGGAGCGTAATGCAGTACCTTCGATCCCGATCTATATGGGGGATTTTGATATCAAGAGCAATACCAATTCAATAATGAACGAGAGTCGCATATTTGAACTGAATAGCGGTGAGGAAGCTCGCAAAGCAACCTTTTTCTCGGAGAGTCCTATGGTTAATACCGGATCGACGATGAAGGTGTGGTTATCGGGAGATGTGGCTGCGGAGTCAGACTATATTTCTCTGCGTATTGCAGGTCAGGAGCTTGTAAAGCTGCGAACCACAGAAGCCCACACCCCTGTCGATTCCAGAGATCAGGCAGAGTACCTTGGAGAGTTCTCTGTATACGGGGTGGATGGTAAAAATTCATTCGACTTGGAAGTGGTTTCTTCTTCTGGAGTTAATGGTTTTAGTCCTGTTTCCGCAAGGGTCTGGGTGGATCTTCAAATCTACACAGAAAACGCGGGTGCTACAGCTGCTCTATTCGCAGGGACTGCATTTGCAAAAGACGGCTTGAGTTTAGAGAATGCGCTCAGTCAATCGGCCCGGTTTGACTATGATGATACAGATCCAAAGCGGCATCAGGATGTGCTTATGCCGATCTTAAAAGAATATCCTGCTCACCCGAGTAACGGTATTGATTCTGTCATGGTGAAGAGAACAAAGTATGGTGCGCGTTATCAATCGTACTATTTTGCCTGGAATGTTCCGTCGAACAGGATGCCTCCCTTGCGGGAGGACACGACGGGAGCCAAGCATGTCCGAGCCTGGAACAACAGCGATATGAGCAATGCCTATCAATATGAGTTTAATCCATCCCGCTACACTGAGCAGGTCCATTCTTCGAGAGCCTTATTAATACATCCGGAAGATGGTACGCATGGAACACTACGAAATGTTATTTTACTGTCGCCCTTAACTATAATGAACGGGGATGAGCTGGAGGCCGTTGATGAGCACTGCAACGATGGAAAGGGTCCTAAGCATCAGACGTATTCTTATTATCTGACAGAGGGCATATCACCGTTGACCAAACGGGCAGCGACACCTTATCGACCAGCGGGCATCGGTATTTTGAAGGCTGGAAATCTTCGAAGACCGGAAAAACGGCTACCTATTTCGCCGCCTCCGTTCGTTGTATCCCTAACTCCGTCCCATATCTCTGCTCATGTCGGGGAGGGAGTGGAATTGATATCTTCCTATAACAAGCATTCACCGATACTTATCTCCAACTGGTTTGCTTCAGATGGCGTAAATCCAGAAGGTCGTACGGTGAATAATGCCCGCTTTACTTTTCATAAAGAGGGAAAGTATACCGTCTCCTTCACCTTAACGAATGAATTGGGACAGACAGGGACGGCGTCAGCGGACATCGACGTAGTGAAGTAGCAAAGAACAAATCGTAATTCAAAGAAAGGGGAGAAACAAATGTCATTCATTGATACGACAGCAGCAGCATTTACTCCAAAAGTAACAGAATCGGACTTACAGCCCCGTATGGGAGAGCTGCTCGCTACCGCAGGCTGGAAAGTCGCGGCCAATTACAAAAGGGTCATTTTTGATGCCAATATTACCCATCCCTCGGATTTAGTGAGGAACTATACCAATTATCGGATCACGGTTGCCGAACATTTTATATATTCCAATAAGGAAAATCAAAGCTTCGGTATCGCCATCGCCGGAACATGGTACCCTCGGTTGGCCGATTATGTGAAGCGCCCGGATAAAGATTCCTACAAACAGTTTGGGGAATGGGCAACGAATGAATTCCGCAAATACCGGCTTTCCCATACTTTATATGTGTATATGTTGGAAGATTTGAAAGGATTAAAGCCAGACGGTGCGGATCTTGTACTGGCCTGGAACGATAATTCTGAAGCCGGACAGCTTCGAGCAGCGCTAGATATTGAAGTAGAGGAATCTACTTGGAAGACAACGACCAGCGGTCCCATGTTTACAGTGACGAAAGCAGAAGGTGCACGAATGCAGTCTCCAATTATGCAAGCAGGTCTGCGTTATAAGCTGATGGAGTCTTACTACAACAACTCTTTTAACTATCCTGTTCAAAATACAAACTGGTGGAATGATTCTGAAATTTCCGTAAAAGGGACTCTTTCAGACACGAATTTCTTTTTTACCATCCAGTGTGATAATGTACCGGCTCCAGAAAATAATCTGGTTCCGATCATTCCGCTCTACTTTGGCAAGCTGGACCCGGTCGAGGAAGGCGATAAAGTTTATGCTTTATTTGCAGGAACGGTTCCGATCAGGGATACGGTGAATGGAGTCGCTACGTATGACTTTGACGATACGACATCCAGACAGCCCCATATTATGCCATTATTAAAATCATATCCTAACTTTCCGGCTAACGGTCTGGATAATATTATGGTTAATCGTGCCAAGCAGGGTGCGAGATACCAAGCCCATTATCTTTCCTGGAATTCGCCACCCAATCTCATGCCGCCGGCCAGAACTTCGGTTGACGGCAAGAAGGATTACCCGCGAGCCTGGAATAATGCTGAAAACCCTTTGTACAAATACACTTTCAATCCTTCTCGTTACAGTGGCAAGGTGCATACTTCCAAAGTATACGTTATTCACCCCGAAGAGGGTGTACGCGGAACGTTAAAAGATGTGATCTCCTTGGCGGCCTTTTCCTTTAATGCCAACAAATTGAGAGTCAAGCGGGCCCACTGTCCAGATGAATTTGATGTTTACCGTTACTTCCTGGTAGAGGGAATTTCCCCATTGACCAAAAAACCAGGTACTCAATTCAGGCCTGCGGGCATTGGCTTGTATGTGAACACAGTAGATGATGAAGGAAATGAAATAAAACCAACTACCTTATAGTGTAGCTTGGCTAATCTAATATTAGAGGTGATTGATTGTGTCGTGGTTTGATGGAGATGCTACTTTTCAACTGTTTCCGCAGGAATTGGAGAAACAATTCAATGCTCATGGCTGGAATACGTTTATTAAATACCGGGCAGTAACCGGGAACCCTAGAAATACGGCGACCAAATTCGCTGACGTTCGATTGTTCAGATCCACAGGCAGTGACGGTCAGATACGTAACTTCGGTATGGCTTTTGGTTATGGCGGGACGGTCAAACAGCCAGGGGAGATGGACTTCATTTCGCAGAACTCCGTGCTCGGAGAGGCTAAGCGGGTAGAAGGCAGTGACACGCAATTGCAGGTCGTTGTGCGTCCTGTAGAGCCAGATTCTGAGATGTTATATAAGAATGGTGTATTCGTTCAAAAAACGGAATATACCTTTGAACCTTACAGTGGCGTATTTAAGCTCAATAAAGCAGCACTGGCAAGCGATCAATTTACCGTATCCTATGCGCCTGCTGCGAATGCTCCGAGTTTGCCCAAGCGATTATTTTTCTTTACCTTCGATGATGTACGCTCGGAAAAAATTGTAGAAGCTGTCAATAACGGAATCAGGGTAGGCGATCCAGAATCCATTCTTCCTGACGGAGATGGAACTCGTCGAGAATTTAAAATACCTGCGGACACGACCATCAAGGCAGGGAGCGTCCGGCTATATATTAATCAGGTAGAGGTTTCTCCTACCGATTTTACGGTTGACTACGCGACGAATACGATTAAAATCCCGACGACAGTTAAAGCACCGGACGCTGGCAGTGAGCTTCATGCTTCTTACATCAGAGTACTGGCGGGTACGGGAACAGAAATGATTAATTTCGGGGATGTGACTACCCGGAACTTTGACCCGGATTCCGGAGCGAGCTTAATGAGCGCTGTATACTCCTGTATTTACTATATCTATCCTTCGTTGCCAACAGCATTGTCCTTCACTTCACTAGATAATTATACCCGGGGCTGGCAGCGAGACTCCAGCATATATTATTGGGGAAACTTCAACAAAGACCGTATTGTCATGTTCCTACGTCCCGATCCTACCTCGGGTCCTGAGAACACATACTTTGCACCACTTTACATTGGCAAAATGACCACGCTTGGCAAATCGCCAAGAAAAAATCACGTTCTGATCTCTGGCTGCCGGGAAAAGGACGAAGTGAAATGGGGAAGGGATATGAAGCTGGGGGCCACATACGTAGACTATGGGCCGAATACTTCGAACGGTAACAGTTCGGTACAGCTTCAACAGTCCATTGGCGGAACGTATTACCAGCAGCATTATCTCGCCTTCATTACACATGACAAGCGGGTGGACGCAGGTGAGTCCCGGTTTAACCCTTCGGTGTACAGCGGGAAATACCATATTTCTCCTATGTATGTGGTTCACCCAAATGACGGCTTTGTCGGTAAGCTGGATGAGTGCTATGCTGTTCATCCGAAAAATATCTCACAGCTCGATGAGCTGGAGGTGGCAGAGACGACAGATCATGAAATTCTGGGCACAGGTGATGGGAAAAACAAGGTGTTCCATTTATCTCATCAGCCTTCCTTAAAAGATGATGGTACACCATTCAATCTGGTAATCAAAGTCAATTGTGTTGAGGTCAAATTCGGCACGGATTACACATTGGATTTGGAAACCAAGCAAATCACATTCCTGGATGGCAAAGCACCGAAAGCGGATGAAGAGGTTTTGGCCACCTACGAGTACAAGCAGATTTACCGTTATACCTTGGCGGATACACCTGTGAGTCCGTTCACGTTGGCTACCATTAGTCCATTCGCTCCGATCGGCTTGGGTATTCTGAAGGAAACGCTTGTTAAGAACAGTTAACCTGCAGGGTTAAAGGAGGTCGGCGGTGACATGCTGGACGGTAAAAAATCTTACCTGATCAGTATCACCGCCCTTTTTTCTAAAAAGGGCTATGAACTGGCATTTGGTACAGACATGATCTTGGATACACAGCGGGATACGCGTTACCATCTGTCTGCTCCTGTGAATAGTACGTACCGAACGCTGAGGCAGGATACGTTAAAGAATGCATCCAAAGCTCCCTATCCCGCTACAAGTTTATTCGGGAGAGATTGGAAAGAGGCAGCGATTGCTGGTGAATTCGAGGGTCAAACCGTGGAAGCTGTTCACTCGACGATTGTATCTTACTTATCCGATATTCACAGGCATTTTAGAGGAGAAGTCAGACAGAAGGCGCAGCAGCCTTCACGTTCCACCGCGTCAGAGGCTCGTTGGAAAATGGGCGGCAAGATCCATTCCATGGAATATGCAGATTCTATACAGCAGGGAGATCGGCAGAAGTCCATTCAGGCTGATTTTATTGTTAATGCGGTGCGGGAGAAAGATGCCGTTTCCCAAATGAGGCCACAGGTAGAGACTTCAAATGATACCTATGAATTCGCAAATGTTTTGCCTGCCTATGAGGGGCTTCTTGATGCAGGCTCTGTATCCGAGCAGCGTCAGGGTAACGGATCGCCTTCTTCTGAGTCAGCAATTCACGGAGAAACCGTGAAACAGGGAGATACCGCTGAACAACAGACGGTTATTCAACAGATATTTCAGGATCGTGCAGCGGTGGTAGAACTGCCAGTCGCGGCTGAGGGGCTGGCGATGGAATCTATATTCCAGCCGGCAGGTGAGGCGTTGCCCCATCGAACCGATATTCGGGATGCCCTGATTGAGACATCACGGTCAAGTGTGAAGGAACAGATTTTAGATTCGGATGAAATCAACGCTTTAACCAGAGCCGGAAAGCTTGAACGGGTAGTCGGGACTATTCCTGATGATGTGCTGGAGACCGAGGCCAGTGCCAAAAATGATAATACTCCCGTGGAAGCACGTGCAGCAAAGTCTGACAAAAGCAAGGATGCCATCATAGATTGGCAGATGCTTGTCAAACAGCGCCAATTTATGGATTCCACCAACGAATATGGCACTGCTGCATCGATGCGTTCTGCCACTGGTGCTGGGCATGGACGAATGCGCACAACGGAGTTGAAACAGGACAAGTTCCTGATGATTCATGAGTCCGGGACAGGTGATCGTATATATCTTCCAGATGCTGCGGAGCCCCAAGACATGCTGAAGGCGGAGCATGGCGTATTTTCTATACAACCGGAGAACACTTCGTCCATTACAGCAGACCCAACGATGGGATCGGTCACCGGGTCACCCGAGATGGGCACGTTATCTGAAGGAATCCGCTCTGTATATGGCGAGTACGCGACAGAAGTGGTCGAAGCGGGAATGGAAAATAACCTGCCAGAGGGCTTGCAGCACGTTGATGTACCAGCTACACCAAGCCCGATTGAAAGCGTGATTCATCGAATGCAGGAGACTTCGAACGGCGGCTCACTTGAAGGGCTTCAAGGTCATTCAATAGCAGGCAGCATGGAATTCGCTGATGGCAGGATAGGTGTACAGACTGAAACGGTTACTAGCGGTCTCGCATCTTCAAGCGGGAACAGCTTGAACGAATCTACGAGCGTGGCTAGCTACAATAGTGAACAAGTCTGTCCTGCCAGTCCAGATCAATATAGAGTAGCTTCAAACTACGATGACTCTAAAGGGGTGCCAGAGGAGCAAAGCATTACAGCCTACATCCATTCCTCGGCAGATGCCGACAATGAGCATCTAAGCTCTGGTATCCCTGAGCACCACGCAACGTTAGATGAATCTCAGCGTGGAGAGCGGATATTCGTCAGCCAAGAAGGTGAGTTGGACGACCTTGGTTCTGCACGTTTAAATGGATTGGAGCTCGAGGGGCAGTATGAAGAGCTGCTTGCAGCCGATGTCCTGAGAGAAATCATTGCAGATTCTCCTGAAATCAGCAAGATGGCTCGAATGCTCCGGATTATGTATGGTGAGCAGGCGATGGAACTGATTGAAGCAGGCATTGAAAATATTGTGGCAGAGGCTGTGAAGGAAGGGACAACTCAGACTTCGATTCATCAAATTACAGATAGCGTCATTCATCAGTTGGAAACGTCATTGGCCAGTGGTTCGCTGGAAGCTATCCAGACTCGTTCGAATCAAGCCTATATCGAGCATACCGAAGGGACGCTGCAAACAAGCGCTGAGCAAGGCAGCAAGTCTCTCGCTGAAGAGGGACTGCTTATCAGCTCCGAATCTGGTAACTCCTTCTTTTCCTACGAAGGTGCATATCATGCGATGGGAGATGCAGAAAGACACACGTCTGCCGAAGCCGAAATCCAGGCGTTGGATAAGGCGCTTATGAGCTCGAATAGTACGAATGCCATAACACAGGATATCGAAACAGGCAGAACCTTCTCCAGCACTACAGGTGTTACAGAGTCCATGGAGCAGGGCATTCTTTCCCAATCCCTTCTGGATGGTGAATATAGTCATTTGGAGAGGGCAGCCATGAGCACTGGGAATTTTGATGCAGCGGAATCAGGACCACTGGAAAGCGCACAGTATATTGGCGAATTGGAAGCCGAGAAAGTGGCGTTGGTTCCAGCAGAGCGGACAAGTATAGAAAGCCTGGAGGCGGAGGAAGTCACACTGGCTCCATCGGAACGTGTAAGCATCGTGAACCTGGAAGCCGTTCGGCATGAGATCAAAGCCAGCGAGCTTTTAGAGCAAACGAAGGAAGCTGACGTTACTTCATCAGAGCGCGCGCTTATTTATCAGGATATTCAAGAGGGCGTTATCAATGGCGGCACTTACGCTGACAATCAGGAGCATAACCAGATCTCCGACGCTATCCTCCTTGACGGAGATCGAGCAGTTCCTATGGAATCTGTTCAGGAGACGATGACAGATCAGATCGATCGGGCGGACAGCATTATGAGAACGAATGAGACTGTGGTTGAGCAGACGAGTGGAACAGGTAACCAGGTTGAAAATGTGCTTGAAGCAATATGGATTCATCAGGAACGTGCCAGTGGTGAGGAGAAGGAATACATCGGTGTCAGAGATGGTCTTGAAACTGCCCAGCCGGGAGATATCAGCAAAATGGTGGATATGCCGGAGCTGGAGCAAGGCCAAGCCATCGAAAAAACGCTGCCAGCAGTGATACCTGCACATATAGCTGCAGAGCCTGTTTTTGAAATAGAAGAAACCGAGCTGCATGCTATATCTGAAGGTGCTCGCAAGAAAAAGGTCATGTCTACAAATATCGAGGATGAGCACGAACAAGCTGCCAGAAAGAAAAAAGTAATAAAGACCCAGATTCCAGATGCAGAAGATGGTACTCGTTTGAAAAAAATAGCTGCTGTCCGTATCGAAGCCCCAGAGTCGGCCAAGCGTCATAAAACCTTGAAGACGGTGATTGAGGCCCCATCCGAAGCTACGAATCAATCGATACCGGCCATGTCCAAACGAAAAATATGGATGATTATGGGCAAGATCGCTTCTTGGAACATCTGGAACTGGAAGAAGACAAGGTAGGTGATAAAAATCTCATGGGGATCTACAAGAAATGGAGTGGATTGATTTTTGATGACACATTTCAAAGTGGAGAAATCCACTCCCGCTACCAAATATCTCCGACAACGGCTTGTACCCTGGATACAGGCTTGCAGCAGTTAATCATGTCCCACACAGAACAGGAAACCATGCTTTTGTTTGATGCACCAAAGGATGAGCCTACCCTGCTGTTAGAAGTTACTGCTGACTATGTTCCTATTGCATATGGCGACGAGGGCGGGATTGTCATCTGGCAGGATGGCTACCATCGGCTGGAATTTCTGGAGAGTAAGGATACAACTACTCGGGAGTATAGCCGCTGGCGGGCAGAGAAGAAGGGGAACCGGTGGACCTTTTATGCCAATCGCGGATTGGGGTGGGAGCTATTTGACTCAGCTGATCTGGTGGCTGAAAAAATAGGTGTCCTCTTAAAAAATCCACAATGTGATGAATACGAGAACCTCGGTTTAGACAGGCTTGTGCTATGCAAAAGCAACAAAATAACGCTGGGAAATTTGCCGGAAGGCTATTCCGTATTTTTATGCGATCCCGATGGATATGCCATTGCTTCCTCCAAAGTAGAGCCTACGTGGACAGGGGTACAAATGGAGCTTCCGACCGTACCCTTTAGCGGAATGCTGAGAGTCTATGATGAGAATGGCGTTCTTTTATCCAGCCTTGGCGCTATGGATATGTACGGAGGGGATCTGTATCTGTATGGTACCGATCTTCGTGTGCTGTGGAAGGATAAAGAGCTTAGCTTAAGCGGGGAAACCTACCTGGGCACAATGTATGACAATACCATTCAGGTACAAATGGAGTTATATAATCCCTCCAAAAATAAAAAGGCTGAGCAAATCTCGATGGGGATTCTGAAATATTTGGAGGAATTCGGCTATGAATGGGCAGATTTGAGCCATGATGATGGAACGGATCATCCGCAAGGGGACTATATGCAGCGACTCCCTATGGGGACTTTGCCACCCGAAGGCAGGATGAAATTCTGGATGAAGGTAGAGCGCAAAAATGAGCATTTTGGCATCAAGCCTCTTCATTTTATTTTGGATATTACTCATGTATAAGGAGGTGTTGGATTTTGGCAGGTACGAAGATGATGTTGCGCAGATATGGAAATGAAATCATCTATTGGGACGAGCAGGAGATTATTGTGGATCAGGCCTACCTGGACAAGCATAAAGACTTGTACATCCGTCTGACACATCCTTATATATTGGGTACAAGGATGCTGGATGTATATTTGAATGGGCAGCATTTGCTGGCTCAGGGCGGATATGAGGAAGTAGACGAAAACACGATTCGCCTCGATTTGGGCATTTATCCGCAGGAGCATCCACTGGCAGGACAGCACATTCCGCTTGTGATGGATGATGAAATATACATCCGTACCTGGAAGCCTGAGTATCGTCAGGGGGGCGGAAGCGGTATTGATGATCTCAGGTTCAAAAGGCTGGAGGAAGAGATCGTCTCGGCCCGTAAATATACGGAGCGTGATGTTCAGTTTCACCAGTTGGATGACAGGCTGGATTATATTCAGGAGCGGGCAGAGGCCAAAACGATGGTATTTGTGCTGGAACGGGTTCCGCTAGGACCCTGCAAATATGAAATGAGATTCCCGTTTGAAGGGAAGATCAAGGAAATATACGCCTCTTGCGGAGTATACGGGACAAGTAAAAGTGAGTTTTCCATTGAAAAATGCTCCCAGTTCGACTATGAAACGTTACCGAGCTGGACTAATATTTTCAGCCGCAACCTGACCATTCAGGCAGGTGAAAAATCCAGCAATACGAGTCGTTTACCTTATATTCTTTCTGATCCTGTGATTCACAAGAACGATCATTTTCGTATTAACACTCTTGCGGCAGGTGAGGGATTAAGAGGCTTGACGCTGGAAATCGTCGTTATTATATAAAAATATTACTGCAATATCGGATAGAAATGCATAAAGAAAACTTATATTGCATTCGTAACAAAACATAAAAGTGGATTTGTAAAATCCCGATAAGGAGAGATGAGTTATGGCAGGTACGAGAGGTATTGCCAGATTCCGTGGTGAGCAGTTGAACAACAAACTGTTGCGGAATCAACATTTTGATGAAGCGAATAAAATTGCAGAGAAGTACATTGACCTCCAGTTTCATAATCACCGTGAAATTTTGGAAGACACCAAGATTGATGTATTTGTACAGGTGAATGAAAAGGCGGTTGCCGGCAGCACACAACTGGATGTATCGGGCGATATCGGCACAAGAACCGTCTCGACCGGAGACAAAGTGGAAGGTGTCGTGCTGACCGAGAAGGTGCAGCTTCGCGCTGCAGGTACAGACAGCCCGATCGGAGACAGCGACTCTGACGTGGTATACGGTCGTCTTGAAGAAAGTAAAGGCAGCTACCTTCTGAAATTTTATAGTGTAGAAGGAGGCAAAGAGCAGCCGTACACATTTGCTGCAAAAGCGGACAAGATTGATTATCGTTTTGTCATTCGCACGAATTTGTCTGTCATTCCTTCGGATGCAATCATTCGAGGCGGCAGCGGTTTCGTGGAAGGGGCCACTGATGCCAAAGCCTATATGAACCTGATTCAGTTGATGAAGGATGTGTATGGCTCGACGGGCACGCTCGACAATGACGGTAATTCGAATCTGGGAGTTTCAATTCAAGACCAGCTTAGCCAGGAGGTACAAGATCGCAAAGATGCGGATCAGGCGATCCAGGATCGGTTGGCTTCTGCTACAGGTGCACAATTGATCGGGGTTGCAACAGATTCCAACTATAGCGGAGTGACTTTACAAGCTGCTCTGAGCAATGTAGCGAAGCGCTTGAAGGCTTCTGAGGATTTGATGATTGGAATTAGTGATCGGGATGCTGATTCTGCAAGCGGCTATTTCAAAGCAGGGGCTTTTGGCAATGCAGAAGGTCGTATTCTTGATTTGGAGAAGGCGGCGGATGCTGCATTCAAAGCATTGAGTGTGAAAGTGGGCACGATCGAAGCGGCGGCTGAAGAAGAGGTATTTGAAGCCGTTGGGGGCGAGACGGAATACACGCTAAAAAAGGGAAAAGCCAAAGATAAAACGGTACGTCTGGCCATCAACGGGCAGCTCCAAACACCAGGTATTAACTTTACCTATATCAAGGATGAAGGCGGATTGATTACAGGCTTTAACTTTACGCCGGATACGTTGAAGGTTGTCGAAAATGTACCGGATGTTCTGTTCATTCAGTACCAAAAGGCTGAATAAGCAATAAGCAATTTTAATCCTATTTTCTCGAAAAATAGCTCTTTATATCAGTTATAGCAGCACCCCTTGGAAGCGTTGAACGAGTGCATGCTCATTCTCAGCATCTAAGGGGTGTACTTATATCCATCTCTAAAGAATTTTGTAGGTTTTATGTCCACATAATGTTAGTTTTCATTGCAAGTTACTTATATTGAGTATGCCATGAAGAATGTGGCGAAGGGTTTTATTTTATCTTTTCTAAAATGAAGGAGGAAAAAACATGCCAGCACCAGCAGTATCATGGCTTAAAACGGACAACGTAACAACATTGTCAAAATGGGAAATCGGGACGATAGACGCGGGATCTTCTTCCCCATCTTTGGGTGTACTTATTTGGAACAACCGTGGGAATGCAAATAACGATTTTTCAACCATGACCAATTGTACTATTACAACCAAGGATAGCTCGGGAGGAGATAGTGGTGAGTTGGTCCTGAATACATGGATTCAGGTACGTGTAGATAGTATGGGGGAATCCAGCTTTACTTCCATTGGCGGGACAGCAACGAAAGTCATTCAGGCTGGCGGGAATACGGTCAATTCCAAGGGAACCTTTTCGCCAGGAAACAAGGAAATTCTGGGCGTTATCAACGATGGCTCTGTAGGGAATTCCAAAGGCAACTACACACAAGTGACACTACAAGCAAGCGTTCCGGCTACGGCCACGGCAGGTAATGTCAACTTTCTGACACGCGTGGCCTACCAATACGTCTAACAACTGATATCCAATACAATGGGAGGAAGAATATCTATGTTTGCACAATGTAACGGATATTCTCCTGTGTCACAGGATTTTATTTGGCTAGGTGAGTACACGGACGGTACTCACCTTTCTGAGTATGATTTTGTCACGCAGGCAGAAAACAGCTTTTACACCATTCAAAGAGATAAATTGATCCGCTTTGGTATGATTGGGCATGGTCAGACCTTCTTCTTTGAAAGTGACGGTATTTTCAAACTGGCTGGCAGGATGGTGGAATTGGTATATTCAACGCCGGACAAAGACTATCACTTGACAGGTAATGTGTTTCAATCCTACAGAGATATTATTGCATATAAGGATGCGGAGGCATCCGGATTACCCAACTACAGCCCTGCTGCGGCTGGAGAAAATGGTGTAATGAGCAGTACGATTACCCAATTTAATTTTGGATACAAGGCGGCACTCGTGTTTGACCAGGTTGAATTTCATGTCAAAGCGATCTGTAAGATTCCATTCAACGCACCCGTTCATATGGCATTGAGACTAGTGTCCAATACGGAACTGAATGGCAAATTACAGGTCAAGGTAAACGGCTTGGTTACACAGGAATTCGGTGCTCCATTAAAACCCGATATCGGAGGTGAATTGAATTGGCTGGTTCAGTAATCCGTAATTATACGATTGAAGTAGATAAAATCAATAAAAAGTCAGTATTCAGTATATATCCATATCCTGTAGAAGTCCTTACTCCAAACGGCTGGGAGAACATCCAAGAAGAATTTGAAGAGCTGCAGGCAAAAAATCTGGACGATAATTATACATTAACACCTGATGAAGAGCAGCTGTATCAAGAATATAAGCAATTGGCTGATTCCTTTTATGAAAATAAAATAGCATCCACGATTATTTTGGATACCGTCGATCCGACGGGAATTGACATCGTGGGCAGAGACCGGGTGCAGCATGTATTGGATGCAGAAACCCGTGAACAGATTCCATTTGGGCGTGAATTTGCTTATGTGCACGGAGCCTCCAAGCTGAGTGGAACGATTATTTTACCCTATGACGATTATTCGGATGTATATGTCGTCAGTGATGTGGATGAAGACGGTATTGCCGAGCTGACCTACGTGAAGACGAAGGAAGAGACGGATGGCGTAAGACCTTATTACGAAAAGGTAGAGGGTCAGACCTATATTTATGTGGACCATTTCTCGGGTGGTGGCGGAACACAGGCCGATCCTTATATTGTATCTACTGAGCAGGACTTGAACGATGTCCGTAAAAAGCCTAATGCCTGGTATTTGCAGGATAGGGACATTGTGATGGGAAGCTTTCAGAGCGGAGAAGGCTTTACGCCCATAAAGAGCTTTACGGGAATTTATGATGGAGGTGGTTTTTATATAAAGAGTCTTTATATTAACTCTTCTACCTCTGAAACTGGATTATTTGGTGTCTGTGGCTGGGGCGGGCTTATTCGTAATTTAAGGCTGATACATCCCAATATCTCTTCTTCTAAATCTAATGTTGCGGCATTGATAGGAACTGCGTATAATGCCAAAATTTATAACTGCAATGTAGTTGGAGGAGAGATTATCGGCGGGGGCAATGTAGGTGCCATTGTTGGATACGGTAGCAGTGATCTAAGACAAGCAGGTTACTTAAATACAAACACAGAAATTTACTATTGTTATAATTATAAGTGTGTTATTAGGACTACAGGAAACAATGCAGGGGGTATTGCCGGGAATTTGACTAATGGATATAACGGGTATATTGGAATAACCAACGTGTATTCAACTGGACTGGTCGAGGATATTACTGTAGCTAAAGAAAGAACTGGTATTGGAGGATTAATAGGCTTTAACAGCGGCTCCAGCTTCACAAATGGATTTTGGGATATGGAGAAGTCAACCTGTACGTATAGCGCACTGGGTAAGGGTTTATCTACGTCAGAAATGAAAGATATGAGCTCCTTCTTGAACTGGTCATTTGATATCTATTGGTACATGAGTGAAGATTATAATGAGGGTTATCCAGAGCATAGACAATTTATTAGATATAGCCAAGGACTTGGAGAAGAAGCTAACCCGTTTATTATAACCACTGAATTTGATCTCAATCAGATGAGATGGTTTCGACAGGGCTACTATTTTCGTTTTGAAGATGATATTAAGATGACAGAGCATCAGACAGGTAATGGCTTCATGCCCATTGGCTTTGATTTAGTTGGTAAAGAGCAGTATGTAAAGGCTTATATTAATGGTAATAATCGCAGTATCGCTAATTTGTTTATTTACAGACCTGCTAACACTCATGTGGGTTTATTTGGAGTTATCAGTGGTGGTTTAATTGAAAACCTGGATATTATAGATCCCAACCTTACTGGAAAACAATATGTGTCTCCTTTCGGTTATGTTAGTAATGCTAAACTTTCTAACTGTCATACAGACACCTTTGCTTCAAGTATGATAAAAGGGACTTTTGTAGGTGGTTTAGTAGGTCAAGTACATGGAGGAGCAATTATTGAGGATTGCTCCTCCAATGTGAACATTTCAACAACAAATTATGGCGGCGGGTTTGTATCATCCCTTGGTGGAAATCCTATTATCAGAAGATGCTATGCATCAGGTAAAGGTGAGAATACGGGTGGATATATAGCTGGTTTTTTTGGGAATATTGAAGATTCCTCCACTTGTTTAGTTGAAGACTGTTTCACCAATACAGAGTTAAATGGTACCAGCGTAGGTCTCTTTGGCGGATATGTTGGGAGATATTCACAAGGAGCTATTGTACGACGCAGTATAGCTTATGGTAAAGGATACTATTCAGAAGGATTTTCAGGTTTTTTGGCGAGTAAATCGACTTATGAATCTCCTGCTTCCTGGACACAAAATTTTTGGGATAGGACACTAAACTCAAATGCAGCGACGAGTTTTGGAGCAGCAGGAATAACAACAGCTGAGCTGAAATTCCTTGGAACATATAATAATTCTAGTGGTTGGGATTTTACGAGCCTATGGCTGTTAGAGCAGAAGTATAATAATGGATATCCTGTTCTACGTAAACTTTTACCTGTTGATACCCCTATTTTAGGATTTAGAAATGAATTTGGCAAATACTATACGGATAATGCAGGAGAGCGGCTGCGCTACCTGGAGTTCGGTACATTAGTCGCCAGCCAAACCTCTTCTCCCAAACCGGTATGGGTGCAAAACAATGCTGATTTCCCGGTGAATCAACTCAAAGCATGGGTGGACAGTGCGACGGTAGCTAAAGGGATGGAAATTGATTTAAGCATGTCGGATACTCCGTTTTTACCTGCTCAGGAATTAGCCTTTAATGGCATCTTGGCCAGGGGCGGCGCGGAAAAGTTCTATGTCCGAATCAAGTCGGATATTACAGTGAAGACGGGTGGAACGTTTGATCTAAGGGCGAAAGCAAGCCCCATGTAATGATGTTCCAATACAATGGAATAGGGCGTGATGTTGATGTTTAGCAAGAGAGGATTAATCCTTTCCCTTCACGCTTCCCTTGCAGATCAAGGTTTGGAGTTTGGCTCCAACTCAAAACCCACTTCGCAATGGCATGATTTGAGTGGTAAAGGAAATCACGGCATACTGAACGGCTTCCAATTTACGAAAAATGATGGCTGGGTAGGAAAAAACACTCCCATCCAGCCCTATGCCCTGTTTTTTAACGGGACGAGTCAATATATCCAGTGTACAGGCGCGGATACCTCTAAGCCGATCACCAGCGTTACCTTTGAAGTTTGGATATATTATATTGGGGGCAACGTTATTTTGTCCTCCGGGGGACAACTTGACAATACGGAGGGGAACGATACCCAGGGCATCTCGGTCAAGTTTAATCCTGCTGGGGAATTGGAGTTTCAGATTGCAACCAGTACGAGAAAAGCGTATGCCAACTTGGGGAGATTACCCAGAAATCAATGGTATCATATTGTTGGCGCATATGACGAAATTACAGGCAATCTATCTACTTTTCTAAATGGCGCTCCTCAGGGAAACGTGCAGGCTGAATTCGCTGAACATAGCGAAGGGCCAAATGGACTTTTTATAGGCAAGCAAAGTACAAAGGATAGCCAAGGTTTTCGTGGCTATATTCCCGTTGTACGATTGTACAATGTTGCGCTAACTATGGATGAAATCGTTGAAAACTATATGGCTGGTTACCTTTTGGGGATAAGTCATTCTGACATGCGCATTCACGCGAGCGTACCAGAAAGGCAGAATCTCACAGCATCCCTGCAAGTGGGAATTAGCTCGGGAGCTCAAGGGAAGCAGACCATTATTCCTGCCGACATGGCTGACATGTCTTCACATATAGTAGTTAGAAGGCCTATTGATGTAGTCAGCAATATGCATATCAATACTCATGTTTCCGTAACATCGCACTATGCGATCCATCCCGTGGATCAGGATGATATACAGAGTGCTATTGAAGTAAAGACAGCGGATAACCTTGCAGCTGTGCTGGGTGTTAGTGCATCGGGGAAAACGAAAGTAAAGGCTCGTTATGATGTCCTGCCTGTGGATTACAGTGATGTTCAAGGCAGGATGGCAGTTACGGTGTCCGATAATCTCACTGCTATGCTGAGTGTTAATTCAACAGCTACTGCCATAGTCAGGTACGATGTGAAGCGGCACATACCGGATGATTTGCGATCCAGCCTGATTGTTGTGCAGCAGGGATTACCTTCCTGGATATCGGTAGAAGTCAATACGATATTAGCCGCTCAATATCAGATTCATGCTGTTCAGGAGCAAAACTTCAAAGCTGTAATCAAGGTCAAACAGCCGAATGATATCGTCGGCAGCTTGATAGTCAATTTTCAAGCAAGAGGCAACGGAAAATATCAGGTACGGAGAATTGAGTCTGTTAATCTCAGCTCCAACCTGCAAATTAAGTCTATTGATCAAGTACATTCATCATTGTCTGTACAAACGCATACTCACCTGGTCGTGAAATATGGGATAGAGCCACTTGGGGATGGAGATTTAACTTCCCTCCTAACGGTACCCCATATATCCAAACTACACAGTAGCATTCAGATAGGCACTCATACCCGAATCATGGGGCACTACCATATTCATAAGAGTCATGTTACAGATTTAGATTCTAGTCTGCAAATTAAGAAAACGGAGAATCTACTTTCATTCTTATCTGTTTCATCCTGTACCCAGTCTACCGGCAGATACCGGATAACTTCCCGAAGTTATGATGATCTCCCATCTGCAATGACGGTTCGGGAAGTTTCGAATATGGCCTCATCCATAGGAGTTGCACCTTATACATGGATGAAAGGCAGATATGATGTTATTGAGCCTCCGGCGTACACGACGAGCATTTATGCTAATAAAGATGCTTTTGTTCGTGAATCTCAGCCCAGATTAAACTATGGGGTTGAGGAACAAATGTATGTCGGATATTCTGCTTCTGCTCAGGAAAGATACCGGGCTTATGTCGGCTTTGATTTGAATACTGCTTCTATTCCCGAGAAAAATACGACGATTAAATCTGCCGCGCTCAAGGTGTATTTCGATGGTCGCAACGTTCCCCTGAAGGGGATACAGCTCATTGAAGCATCCAAGGAATGGTCAGAATACGGAGTTACATGGCAAAATCAACCGTTTCCGTTTGGCTTTAGCAACCCGGATTCAACCTATAACGGTATAAACATCGTTCAGGATGTAGGTGGAGATTCAGGGTACATTTCTTTTGATGTGACGGATTCCATTCGTGCATGGTATGAAGGAAAAAGGGCGAATTTTGGATATATCTTTAAAGCTCTGGATGAATTTGAACATGGAAGTATTCGTTTTTTTACCAAGGAGCAAAAGTCGTATCGTCCTATATTAGTGATTAGCTACTATGATACTCGTATCTATAGTTTAGGCAGAAATAGTGTAGAGGGTGCCCTTACCACTTGTGTAAGCAAAGAGTCGCAGCTTAAAGGCTCGTTACGCATTAAACAGTCCTATGGAGCAACGGTTTGGAAGGGAAGCCTGTTTGTCCATAACCAAAGGGAGATCCTGGCCGATATTACAGTGACGGTACCTAACGTAAACGGTAAAGTGTCCGTAAGACGTAAGGATAATCATTCTTTAGAGGCTCAGCTTGTTGTTGCTGTTGCACGTGAGCATTCAATAGACAGCGCTCTATGGGTGAGTAGGAAAATAATACCTTCCAATATGTATGTCTTTTACAGGGAGAACATGGCTTCCAGGCTGAGCGTTGCCCGCTGGGCAGCTCCGTTTCCCGAACTTCCGGCAACGATTCTTGTCAACCGTAAGGAAACGCTTGGGTCGATCCGTGTAAGAAGGACAGCGCATCAGGATATCACTTCTGGTATGGAGCTGAGTATCCCTAATATATTAGGGAGCTTAACCGTCTTTCAGGGAGCAGTAAAGAAAAGCTCTATCTCAGTCCGTAGATCTCGTGAGGCGGATCTGATGGTGGAGGGGCATATACTTCATAGACAAAATATGCCTGCGGATATGAATGTCCACAATCCTGATTTTTACGGCAGGCTTCAAATTGTGTTTAGTAGCCAGCTCATGTCTAATTTGTCTATTAGAACAAGAGCACATTCCGGGCTGCCTTCAACGGTCACTATACCGCATTATACTTCTTTGAGATCATGTATAGCGATTTGGCCGAAAAAAGATGTGCCTTCAAGTCTCACCGTACTTTCAGGAAATTTGTGGGCCTCTATATCCATCCCGTACCATCAAAGAATGGATATGCAGTCACGGATTACAGTGCGAGTGAAGCTCATTTCTGATCTGGAGATTGCAGTAGGAGTAAGATCCGGCAATTTAGGCTCTAACATAAAGGTTCAAGTGGACAGCTATACGGATCAGCCTTCTCACCTGCGAATCAGACGTAGTCATTTGGACAATATCTTAAGTGAGCTTTACGTAAAAACTTGGGAGAAATCTGAACTTAAAGGCAGGATCAGTGCACGGAAAAGCCGTGAATCTGATCGATGGTTTCGAATCTCGGTGCGTCTTTCCGATCAGCAGGATTGGGATAGCGAGCTATCGGTTCGTATTGTGGAACACCATGATCTGAATTCTGAAGTGGGCATTAGACGTGATGCAGCGTATGATCAATTTTCTCACGTTACCATTCGACATTCAGAGCAAACAGAGCTTCCAGCAGATTTAGGGATTCGGGAGCATAGTCATATCACAGGCTATCTTACTGTGAGAAGGACAGCACAAAAAAGCTTACAAAGTGGTATGAATGTGTGGGAGAAATCCGTTGTCGCTGGTTCAGTGGTGATCAGACAGTATCGACAAAATGATCTTCACGGCTCCATGGATATTTGGAAAAGATCTATAATGAAAGGTCATATTTCCGTATGGCAAAAATCATTGCTTTCTGGAGCTATACAGATTCAGGTTTATGACGATGTAGCATCCAGTATAGAAGTGGCTACCGAATACGGATACTGCTATATCATGTAAAATTAACCCCTGCTATCCGTAGTAGGGGTTAATTTTTACCGATTTTTACTTATATTGATCCTGACGGGAAGAAAATAGACAACAGGTAGGTGATATGAGCTGGACATAAATATAATAACCGCAGTTATTGGAGTCATCGGTACAGCCATTTCAGGAGTCATAGGCTACGCCAGCGGTCGTAGTAATAATAAGGTTACAGATCGAGAGCTATTGTCCAAAGATGAGCAGGCTTTCCGGGTTTCCTTAATGGATGCCTTGTCGAGCCATAGGGAGGAAATCCATCGCTTAAGAGAAGAGGTAGCGGTGCTTCAGGCTGAAAATTTAAGCTTGATCGCAGAAAATAGATCCTTGAATGCAAAGGTAGAGGCATTGGTAGCCAGACTTGAAGGTGGATAGGTAGCAGATTTTTAGGTTGGCAGCTGGAAATAGAGGGTTATATCCATATATCCCCTCTGTTTCTATTAAAATATTGAAACAGGTCTTGTGAAACATGAAACGTTTCTTTTGATTGATTCAAAAGACTTATTTCAAAAGGTTGTATACACAAAAAAGTAGAACAATATAACCAATTGAAATAACATCAACCAATTCTAGGAATTGACAAGGTTATATATACCTATTAGAATGAGAACAAAGGTTCGCATTTTTAAAAAAAGTAATAGATATATTGCAACTCTTCTGATAGATATGACGACTATTAGAGTAGAATCCTAAAAATTATAAATTTTTTTAGGTAATTGGAACTGATACAAATGTATTACGTATTAAAAAAGAGTAAGGTATAATAAAGAAAAAAGTGGAAACTAATTGCCGAATGTTGAAATTCAGAAAGGAGACGTGATACACATTCTTGGGGAGGGAACAGAGTGAATTGAACCTATTTAATTAAAATAAACTAAAATAGGAGAGCCGCAATGATAACGACAAATGTTAGTTCATTTAACCCAGATACCTTAAATCATATTTTTAACTTTATACTTCGTGGTGTTAACGAGGAGGATCGAGAAGATGTGAAACAGGATTCTATCGTTCAAATTCTGACAGCAATCCACAAAGGCAACATAAAAAAGGATATATCTACTTTTTCACATACAGTCATTAAACGTTCTGTAGTTGACTATTATCGTAAAAAAAAACGTAAAATTACACAATACAGTACAATCGTTAACTTTTGCGATGGCGTAGATGAAGAAGACTCAATGGCCAATTATTACTCGGTTCAAGTGAATGATTACGGATTTAAATTAACAGACGTAAAAGTAGACTATTTAAGCAATCGTGACAGATTCACAAAACAGGAGCAACGAATCTTAAATTTTATGTTATTCACTGAAGAGGGAATGGACATGAAACCTACAGAAATCGCCCATTATCTCGATATTCATAAATCCCATGCTTGTCGAGCTATGAAAAAACTAAGAGAACTCTATAAAACTGAGCTTGAAAAATAAATAATCTGATATACGACTATCAGAAAAAAAATCCAATCCAAAAGGAAATAGAAAAGCACTACGCACTGCCCCTTACTATACATTCTAAGTATACATATCTGACTGAGGCATTGCAAGTGAATGATTCTGAAAATTTAATGAAAATTGTTAAAAAGGAGGGTAATTTACATGCTGAGTCGCTATATCGTTGGTGGAAGATTAGATCCACCTTTCTATCCTACCAAAACAAAGCCCTGCATAGCAAGCCGAAGAGTTGATATAGATGGTTTAAGGGCTTTAGAAAGTAAAAGGATGGTAACAGACACCTTTAAGATATCCAATGATCTGGAATTTTTCGCTATTTCAATAAAGGCAGATACGATTACCCCTGCCGATTACTGGTCCTTAGTGGTTGATGAAAAGCTAATTGTTAACCACGTATATTGTAAAGATTATAGTGAAGGCCTCTATTTTCAAGTAGCTCATCCTGTAAAGGGAGGGCGAGAATTTCGTTTTGAATTTTACACGGAGAGTGCTGAACGCAAAAGAATAGAAACATCCTACTATTTTTTGATAGACCCGGAGGTTGTTCTTCATATGAATGGTCTAACGGACCAAAGCTATGATCTATTCTCTATCTGACCGGGTCTAAAAAAAGTGGTCTAGGGAGGTTATAGAACGTGATCGGCTATATGAATAAATGCCCCCTCTGTGGGGCGGAATCTTCTTTTGTTCCTGAAGAGATGGAATGTGATCAATCCCTTGTTCTTTGGTGTAAGCACTGTGGGGATTATATTAATCAGACCATAACGCTGGAATCTCTGAGAAGGTGGTGGGCAAGATACGACGCAGGCGAAGATGCATATAAGCCGCCGGTGAGCAAGAATACCCTGCTGAAGTTTGAAAAGCTGGAACAAACGCTAGCAAATGAACCTGACTGTAACCTGAATCGGGTGGAAATACATCTCAAGGATTTTACGAATTACCACTACACTGATGTTGAAGAAACACAGTAGACAGCGTTAATTGTATCACCATATAAATTTTAAAATGCAGCTAAATCAACTGTGGAGGAAATGATATGAACCATATGAACAACAACATGTATCAGCCAGATGGGGAAGATTCTGATTCAGTAGAATTTATGCAAATTATTAGCAAAATTCAGAGAGTTGTTAAAGAGAATAAGGAGCTTAAAAGGAAAAATCATCACTTAATTTCCCAAAATAGACAGCTTGCAGCCCGTCATCAGTTACTTGAACTACAAATGAATGAATATATGTCTCTGGCTCAGGAAATGGAGCAGCAGCTTCTTACCCAGCGTGAGTATGTATTGGATTCTATGCAAACTAATCAGGCGCGTTCAAAGAATTTTTTATACTT
This sequence comes from Paenibacillus kribbensis, assembly GCF_002240415.1. Taxonomy (NCBI): domain Bacteria; kingdom Bacillati; phylum Bacillota; class Bacilli; order Caryophanales; family Paenibacillaceae; genus Paenibacillus; species Paenibacillus kribbensis. Next base: position 4,095,632 of record NZ_CP020028.1, on the reverse strand, counting down.
GGATGATTCCGGCCATACGTATCTTATTAACTATTCAGATGAATAAATTCTAAAAAGGTAGACCAGCCAGTGAAATGTGAACGTGATCAATGTAGAAGGAAATTCATTATACTGATATCGCTAGAAAACGGGGTGAACGAATTGCTCAGTGATACGTATGTACAATTAAGAAAACCTGCTGTGAAGGATATGCATAATATAAAGCTGATCTGTGCTTGTAAAGAGAACAAAGACCTTCTTGGAGAATTTTTGCAAGAGAATCGGAAGTTTATGTTTTCGATTATTATGCGATATAAGGGAAGTATAGAAGAGCTAAAAATGAAATTTAAGGTTACTGAAGACGACTTATACCAGCATGCATGTATAGGATTACTAACGGCACTCAAGGATTTTGATATTCATCGAGGAATTAAATTTACTACGTATGTAGTACGGCCTATTTTATGGGAGGTTAATCAATTATTATATAGCAACTCACAAGAGGTAAGACTTAGTCGGGGAGCTATTGATATGATCCGAAGGATGGTAGAAATTGAAGACACGCTAGGCTACAGGCCGTGTGAGCAAAAAATGGCGAAGTTTCTTCAAGTCCCTATAGAGCGTTACAGAGAAGTTGCTCAATTCAGTGATGCAATGGAACATATTGAATCCATAGATAACTTTGAAGCTACAGACAACTCACAAAGTAACATTGATGAGTATGTGATTAATAGGGTTTATGTTCAACAACTGTTATGTAGTTCTCTATTTACAGAACACGAAAAAACGGTAATGCGCTTAATTATGCAAGGAGCTAATAACTCCCGGATATCCGAAATACTCCACGTGTACCCGATGACAATTAGCAGGACACTAACACGCATCAGGAACAAAATAGACAAGCAAAAACAGGATGCAGAGAATATCCAAATTGAAACTCAATCCAAATACAGAGATGAAATTGACTTAATTGTAGAGAAAAGTAAAAAGCAAAAACAGGTGTTAAATGTTACAGACATTCAAGATGCACTTGAAATATCCGGCTACGATATTTCAAAGTATTCAAAGCGAGTTCTTTACTATATCCGTAAAAAAGCAAAACTAGCTATCTGAATTATAGCAAAGTTACACACAAATCACAACTGCTCTCGGGATAAAATAAGGAAAATAAAGTGTATTTTCATTGAGTACTAGGATCAAGGGGGAAAAAGCCCATGCATTTTAAGCATGAGCTTTAATATGAAAAAAGAATTCAAACTTATCCCAGTACCGTCAGCTCTTTTGGAAAAGAGGTCAATACTTCTACACCATCAGAGGTAACCAGAACGTCATCTTCAATCCGCACACCGCCGAGACCTGGCACGTAGATGCCCGGTTCTATCGTGAACACGAAGCCCTCATGAAGCAGGTCATTATTGCCACCGTGGACAGATGGGTATTCATGAACACTCATGCCAAGACCGTGTCCAACCCGATGGTTAAAGGCAGGCCCGTATCCGGCGGCTTCAACAATAGCCCGTGCGGCCTGGTCTACAGATGCGCAGGTTACTCCCGGGCGAGTAGCGGCAATCCCGGCTTCGTTCGAGCGGAGAACCGTATTATATATCGTTTCCAGCTCAGCCGACAGCTTTCCAAAAGCAAAAGTACGCGTAATATCCGAAGCATATCCATCGGAGTACACACCCATATCAAACATGAGCAGATCGCCGTACTGTAGCTTGCGGGTGCCTGGAACACCATGGGGGAGAGCTGTTTTGGGTCCAGACAGCACCGTGGTGTCGAAGGAAGGACCATCTGCTCCGATTTTTTTCATCTGGTATTCGATCTCAGCCACCAGTTCGACTTCCGTCACGCCTTCACGTACATGGGTTAGGCCGTGCCGAAGAGCATCTTCCACCAACCGGGCGGCATGTTTGAGTCGTTGTACTTCCTCAGGAGTTTTTCGCACACGCATTTCTTGAAGCACAGGACCCAAATCCACATATTGAGCGGCACCAATGGCAGTATGTAGTTGTTCGTAACGTAGAACAGAGACGTGTTCCTTTTCCAGTGCGAAGGCTTTCACTCCGCTGCCTGCACGTTGACGCAGCAGATCATATGGATTGTCCGTATCGGTGTGGGTGGATATGCGGGTTACGGAAGAAGCCGCTTGGGCGGCCTCTGCATCCAGGGCAGGGACGATCAGTTCAGGCTCTTGATCGCGAAGCAGTATCAGACCGAGAAAGCGTTCATGCGGCTCGCTGGCAAAGCCTGTCAGGTAGTAAATATGCTTGGGATCAGTTACGAGTAGGCCGTCCCATGCTTGTGACTTCAGTTCATTATACAGCCGGGTTATTTTATCATTCATTCAGATTCATTCCTTTCTATTTATTCATTATAGCTCTTCATGTATAACGATTTGTAGCTTTGAATCACTTATCCCCGTTCCTGACTTAATGCTTGGAGGCGAGCCTGTACATTCCGATCATAAAAACCACCATGGTAGCAGAGTACCTTCTCAGCATCCAAAACAGTCAATTTATCTAGACTCTTCAAGGCCAGTGGCATATCCGGCGTAGCTGATTCAGCGGGGCCAACCAGTTCACCTTCGACTACACGCAGCTCATCCGCTGCCAAAAGCAGCTTTTGTGCGGGTACATACAAGCTGATATGCCCTGGTGTGTGGCCTGGTGTATGAATAATCTGTACTCCTCCACCATAAGGCAGATGCTCGCCGTCCTCAAGAATATGGGCAAAGCGCAAATCTGGCAGGCGTCGAATCATATCCTCGGCTTGCTGCTTGAGCGCAATATCCATCAGATTTATCCGTTCCGGCGTCAGCTTCACAAACGGCCTTTCCCCTGTCATGTAAGGAACGTCATCTTTATGAGCCAGCAGAGCCGTATTCGGCAGCAAGTCCAGCAATGCGTGAACATTCCCGATATGGTCAATGTCCTGGTGTGTTAAAATAATTCTCTTCAGGCGGTTGATATCTTCCCCCGCATCAGCAATGGCTTTGCGCAATGGTTCCAATTGGCCGAGCATCCCTGTGTCAATCAGCGTAAGTCCGTCCTGATCCTTGAGCAGCACAGGATAAATGGTTGTTTTTCCAAAAAAGGATTCCATAGGTACTTCCAGAATCAAGATTTGAGTTCCAATATTCATGTTAAGTTGCCCCAGAATCCTTTGAATTCTGAAGCATACCTCCTTGTCTCATGTTGTTAAATGGGTTGACTATGTTGTTGTACATCTTAAATTCTATTATAGAACCCTTTGTATCTAATCCGCAAAAACAACTCGATATGGCTGTTCCGGCGCTTATCTTGTACAATGAATAAATCATCACTACGGGAGGCGGATGTGAACAATGAATCAGGAACAATCTTTTTCCATTGAATTTGCACGCAGGGAGGACCTTCCCGATATTGTGGACATCTATAATTCTACGATTGCGAGTCGAATGGTCACAGCAGATCTGGAGCCGGTGACGGTGGAAAGCCGTATTCCGTGGTTTGAAGCTCATCAGGAAAACCATCGGCCGTTGTGGGTTTTGAGGCAAAAAGGGGGCATTGCCGGGTGGGCCAGTCTTCAATCCTTTTACGGGCGTCCAGCTTATAACGGTACGGCAGAAATCAGTATTTATGTTCACGAAACTTCCCGTGGAACCGGAACAGGAAGTCGTCTGGTCCAGCATATGCTACATGAATGCCCAAGACTTGGTGTTGCAACGCTGTTGGGATTTGTATTTGGTCACAATGAGCCGAGTATTGCGTTGCTACGGAAGTTTGGATTTGAACAATGGGGTTATTATCCACGTGTTGCCATACTGGATAACGTTGAGCGGGATTTGGCAATATTGGGTAGACGAGTGGATGATGTTGAGGGATAACCGGAACAACAAACGAACGTGCAAAGATAGTTAACGTAGAAGGCTGTCTCCAAGGCTCATACACTGAAAGGTGCGTGATTTTGGAAGCAGCCTATTTTCATTGCTTTTTAATGTGAGGTCTAAAACGTATGCTGCGAAAAATTTGATTGATTACTTCGGATAACACCAACCCGACAGCAATGGCCCCTGCGATCATCAGTGTGCTTATGGCCAGCTCCAGTGCCTGGGGATAATTATGCTGTACAAACTGACGCATGGCATTATAGGCCATGCCTCCTGGAACGAGTGGAATTATGCCTGCCACGCTGAAAATAATCACGGGCATTTTGTACAGTCTCGCAAAGCCTTGACTGACAATGCCGATAAGGACCGTTGCCAAAAGGTTTGCACTCACAGGTCCCATACTACCCGTGGTTGAATAATAGACGAGCCAGCCCAGCATACCGACAAAACCGCATTGCAGCAGCGAGCGCCGGGGAGCGTGGAAAAGAATGCCGAAAGCAGCGGTGGCAATAAAGCTTGTGAATAATTGTGCAAGCATAAGCCTGGATCTCCTCCGAATCACATATACGTAATGATAACTGCAACGCCAGCCCCGATGCCAAAAGACGTCAGGCATGCATCAGCACCCTTGGAAAGTCCCGAAACGAGATGTCCGGCCATTAAATCACGGATGGCATTGGTAATTAACAAGCCTGGCACCAGTGGCATGACAGAGCCAATAATGATTTTGTCCATCATCTGTCCCCAGCCTGCTATCGTGAGCAGAGCCGCCAGCAAGCCGATCAAAAAAGATGCGGAAAACTCTGAGAAAAACTTAACCCTAACAAGCCTGTGAAAATATTGCACAGATGCGAAGCCAATACAGCCGCACAGCACGGCTGCGGGGAAGTCTCGCCAGACTCCACCAAACATAATCATAAAACAACCGCTAGCCAGAGCCGCGGCTACCAGCTGTACACGATTGGAATAGCGGAGAGGACCGCATTCAATCTTCGAAAGCTCCTTTACGGCATCGCGCGGAGACAAGTTACCTGTGCTGATTTTACGTGAAATGGAATTCACCTCGGTCACCTTGTGCAAATCGGTGGTCCGCTCTACGATGCGGATGAGTTTGGCAGGCTCCGAGTTGTTAATGGCAAAAAAAATCCCGGTCGGTGTTACATAGCTATGGGACTCGGGTATACCGTAGGCCAAGGCAATGCGGGACATTGTGTCTTCGACGCGATAGGTTTCAGCTCCATTTTGCATCATGAGTTTGCCGGCCAACAGACAAACCTCGACGATCTCAGGAGTAGGATAGGAATGATTATTCATGCTCGCTCTCTTTCATACGTACCGGGTCGTTTGACCCTATTATTTTCGTTTATTGTAGCACAAAAAGCCGCCTTTTCAGAGGCGGTGATGCTGGGGAAATTCAAGAATTCCATTAAGATTCCACCGTGTCCGGAATAACTGTATAATAGGACTCTTCCAAATATGCTGCGGCTTTAGACAGGCCCATAGATTTAAGCTGTCCTGCGACAAAAGCACGAAGGGCGGAATGGGTGAACAGATGCCGTGTCTGGGCATCCCGAATAAAAGCCAGCCTGGCTTCATACGATCCGCTGCGAAACAACTCACGCACAGCTTCACCTTGCTCTTCCCAATGGAAGGGCTCTGCCACGCTCAAAAGGGCGCCTTCTGCATTAAAAGAGTGATGCTTTGCAGTAGAAAATCTCCGAATGCCCAAGCCGTTCAACGTAGGAGCCGCTTCATTTTGCTTCCGTTCCAATCGCAAACGGTCGATGTAGACAGCCATATCCCGAATGGGCTGGATCCCGAAGCGTTCCCGAAAGCATTCGCGTACAAATTGCGTTCGTTCATCTGTAGCTTGAGGCACTCGCTGACCCACATATCCAGAATAGTCCTCACCATTGGCGAAGTACCGTTTTAATGAACTATTTTCTGTGTAAACCACGCTTAAAAAATCCTGCAAATGGCGGGCAACCACCCATACACCTGTCCAATCAACAGGGGATACGCACACAATGGGAGTCTGTAAAAGATCCTTTTCAAGTCCAAAATCGGTTAAAAATCCATAATGTATTCCGTCTACACCTGCATGGGCAAAAGGAATGACATCTGGCGGTGTAGCCATATATCGGGGTGCCGGCCCCTGCTCCATAATCAGTCCCAAATCAAAACCCAGAGAATGCCGGTTCGCTTCAAGCTCCTGTTCAAATTCGATAAGTGCCTCAATCAAAGGTGTAGCTGATCCATAGGCTAAGTTAGAACCGGAATTCATCGTGTATGCCTCCCTTTTCCAAGTACATCCGTAAAGCGTTCATCCCTAAAAGGTACGTGATTTTACACGAAATGTAAACCTGTATAATGGAACTTTAACAAAAATGTGACCTTTTACCTGTGTGTGGTCTTTTCAGTGTATGTTGGCAGCTGTGAAGCGTGAATGCGATAGACAGAATGTGAAAGGGCGGGGTGCAACGCAACAGGTGGGCGGGTATAATATCAGGACAAGGTGAAGATGAGCATCATCCAAAGATTTTACAGAAAGTAGTGGGTATATGGATTTGCAAAAGAAGGCAGTCTTTTTTGATGTAGATGATACCATGTATGATCATTTGCACCCTACACGCGACGCGCTGCGTACAGTATTAGGCTTAAGTGAGCGTTTTCCTTATGAGGAAGCCTATCATCGTATCCGCTATTATAGTGATCTATTGTCGGCCCAAGGAGGACTATTGGAAGGGAAGGCAGGACCGGATGAATTGGACGATATGAGGGAGGGGCGTTTCGTCCTGGCTTTACAGGAATTCGGGGTAAATATCACCCGTGAGCAAGCAGTACATGTTCAAAAAGTATACCTGGATCGTCAGTATCGGATAGAGCCTTTTGAAGGAGCAACTTCCTTAATGGATGCATTGAGCTCGGCTGGATATTTGGTCGGCTTGATTACGAACGGTCTTGAAGAGCACCAGATGAGCAAAATCAAGGCGATGGCGCTGGAAAATCATGTTGCACCAGAGCATATCTTTGTCTCTGGAACTGTTGGCTATGCCAAGCCTGATCCACGCATTTTTGAAGTGGTGAACGAGCGGACAGGAACTTTGGCAGAGCATTGCTGCTATATCGGGGATTCCTGGCGGAATGACGTGGCGGGAGCTACAGCCGCGAATTGGCGGACGATCTGGTTCAACCACCGGAATGCTTCCCCGGAATCTGACGTGCTGGGAGCCTATGAAACAGCGTCCAGCTATGCGGATTTAAAGAAATTACTGCTGCCATGTTCCCAAACCACTCCTGCATCATTGTGAATCCGTTTCTGAGGATGACCCGTAATACAACTTATCCAGCATATGTCTAACCTCATTTGAAGTGGTATAGAACAGAGAAGGAAGGGGTTGCACATGGTTGAACAATGGAGACAAGCAGACGATATCATACGTCAAGTGACCGTTTACAGTACGGAGGATAATGACCCGGTTACCATTAAAACAGTCACTCAGGACGTCCGCTGTATTGGCATCGGGACCGATGCGGCCGTATTTACACTTGATTCATTACCCGGCTACGCGTTCAAGGTGTACTCAGACATGGCGATCGAGAAAAAAGATGCGGAGGCCCATGTATATGAGCTTTTGCAGGGGTCCGATTTTTTTCCTCGTTATTACGGGAAGGGCGATAAATACATTGTTATCAGCTATGAATCCGGCATTACGCTGCTAGATTGTCTGCTGCAAGGGATTCCGGTGCCGGAACAGGTCATTCTGGATGTGGAAGAGGCGAGGGAATTTGTCCGATCCAAGGGATTGAACCCGCGTGATATTCACCTCAAGAATGTGCTGATGCAAGATGGACGAGCCAAGGTATTGGATGTATCCGAGTATGTCAAGGAAGGCGATGACAAACGATGGGAGCATCTAGTATGGGCGTATCACACGTTTTATTCAGGTATATCAGGGGTTAAAGTCCCGTCCTGGATTTTGGATACGATCAAAAAGTGGTATTACAGGCTGGATAACTCCAGCTTCAATCTGGAGGAGTTTGCCCAGCGGGCCAGTCAATTGTTCTCTAAATGGAGATCATAACAGCTGTTGCGATAACCCATTTAGCGCCTGAATTTTTCATAAAAAAGGATTGCACCCGTAATAGGGGAGCAATCCTTTTCTTTTATCTGAAATCTCGGGGCACTCTTCTGGCAACACCGCTCGCAATGGCGGCTTTAATGACCATTTCCCGTACCCGCTGAACCGCAGTCTCGTTGAATACACCGGGAATAATATACAGCTTGTTTAATTCCTCGGGACGGATGGTGTTTGCGATGGCTTCTGCTGCCGCCAACTTCATCTCCTCGTTAATTTCACGGGCACGGCAGTCGAGCGCTGCCCGGAAAATACCGGGGAAACAAAGCACATTGTTAATCTGATTCGGATAGTCCGAACGTCCTGTGGCGATGACACCTGCAATATCCTCGACTTCCTCTGGCGCAATCTCGGGCACCGGGTTAGCCATGGTGAAGAGCACAGGAGCCTTGTTCATACGCTTCACGTCTTCTCGTCGCAGCACTCCACCTGCCGATAGACCGATAAACACGTCAGCGTCCTTCAGAACCTCAGACAGCGTGCCAGACAATCGTTCGGGGTTGGTATGCTGCGCATACCAGTTCCACATCGAATTCTCATAGGCCTCATCAGCTGTAATCGCTCCGTGACGGTCTACGCCGATGATGTTGACAGCTCCGGCCGATAGCAAAATCTTGGTGCAAGCCACACCCGCCGCCCCGATACCGCACACGACAATTTTAACATCGGACAGTGATTTGCCGACGACCTTGAGCGCATTGATCAGGCCTGCATATAGAACGACAGCTGTGCCGTGCTGATCGTCATGAAAAACAGGAATGTCCAGTTCTTGTCGCAGCCGCTGCTCAATCTCAAAGCAACGTGGTGACGAAATATCCTCCAGATTAATGCCGCCAAAAGCTGGGGCCATTTGCTTAATGGCCTTGATGATTTCCTCGGTATCCTGCGTATCCAGGCAAATCGGAAAAGCATCAACGGAACCGAGCTGCTTGAATAGCATGGCTTTGCCTTCCATGACCGGCATGGCTGCATAGGGGCCGATGTTACCCAGCCCGAGAACGGCGCTTCCGTCAGAGACGACAGCAACCGTGTTGCGCTTGATCGTCAACCGAAAGGCTTTGTCCGGCTCCTCATGAATGGCCATGCATACACGTGCCACATCCGGGGTATATACCCGGGACAAATCGTCGCGGTTCTGAATCGGCACCTTGGGCTGCATCTCAATTTTACCCCCAAGGTGCAGCAGAAAGGTACGATCAGAGATGGACAATACTTTTACGCCTTGTGCCTTTTTGATCCGGGCAGTCATTCGGTCGATTTCTGCTGGATCGGCCATGGTAACCGTAATATCCCTAACCGTGACGTTCTCAGAGGTACGAATGACGTCAATCGCAATTACATCTCCGCCATGTTCGTTTACCAGCGTAATCAATTGACCAAATTGGATGTGCTCGGTGGAAATTTCCAGTCGTAAAATGATGTTTTTACCGCCAATACCGCCTTGCATACAAATTCCTCCTTTATGTTGCATAACAAAATCAATTGATTGCGCTTACAATCGATAGCGCGCTTAAAACTGGCTGTTGATATTTCAAATTAGTGGTTTCTTCCCCTATCATATTGAACATTCTCCCACTTGTACAGATAAAGCTGGAAGATATCGATGACTTTGTATCAAAAAAAGGACAAAAGCCCGGCTATATCCCAGCCCAAGCGATCGTCCTTATCTGGTCACATCATATTTTTACCGTAGTAAATTTCGTCCATTTCAGTTTTGAGGCGTGTAGATATGTTTCGCTGCTCGCTCACGCTCAGACTTTCCTTGGTATACCCGAACAGATAATTGTCCAAATCGAATTGCTTTAGCTTGCATTTGGTATGAAAAATATTTTCCTGATACACGTTCACGTCTATCATGTCATACTCACTGCGCACTTCGTCAGGGATATAGTTTTGAATGGAGGCGATGTCATGGTCAATGAACAGCTTGTGTCCATGCGTATCACGCGTAAAGCCGCGTACCCGATAATCAATCGTCATAATATCCGTGTCAAAAGAATGGATCAAATAATGGAGTGCCTTCAGCGGGGAAATTTCTCCACAGGTAGAGACATCAATATCTGCTCGGAATGTACTAATCCCCTCGTCTGGATGATACTCCGGGTAGGTGTGGACAGTAATATGGCTTTTATCCAGCTGCATTACGATAGAGTCAGGCAGAGGGCCGGGGGATTCCGCGTATGATTCAGTTGGCACCTCCACAATAGGCCCTTCCGATATAAGCACTGTTACGCTTGCTCCTTGAGGAACATAGTCCTGCTGGGCCACGTTGAGCACATAGGCGCCGATAATGTCGGATACATTTTTCAGGATAGCTGTCAGCCGGTCCGAATTGTATTGTTCATCAATATATTCAATATAGGCTTCACGTTCTTCTTTGGTTTTGGTGTAACAGATATCATACATATTGAAGCTTAATGATTTGGTCAGATTGTTAAATCCGTGCAGGGTAATCCGCTGTTCCGATGTGATGGTCATAGGCTATTTCCCCTTATGGTTGCAGTATTCATACATAATATTCCCAACGTTTCTGTTCATATACCGATTCATCAAATCAGTTCAGTTATGTAGCTATGTATATACTTTATTTCTTCCTCAGTGATTTTTAAGTAACAGGATTTATAATGTTGAGTATGCACATGAGGAAAAAGGCTATATGTGCCTCCGCTCAAGTGTGGAAAAATGGTACGCTAGAGGATTGATTACTCTATTTTTGGAACAGAATAAACAATGGACTCGTAGTAAAACAGAAAATCCGGGTTAGTGGTCGCTCATTCTAAACACACTTCATTTTTTGACGTTTAAAAAGCATATGTCATCTTCACAATACTAAAAATTTAACCGAATATGATTATAGACACCGGAACAGTGATTTTGTATATTGCATAAAACAAGAAAAGCAACTTCAGCTAATCATATGCGTATAATGGAATAAACGTAAGAAGCTAAGAATTATGAAGTTAAAATGAATGTTGATCGTAAAAGGAACTGTACAACCCTAGCCTATGTTACTGTAAGAAAAACGGTGGAAGGAGTATCAAGATGCTGGCTTTGTCCGATCCGGTCTGGAATTTGCTCCAAGGCCCTTACGGTTCTTCTCAATACGTTCCGGAAATGTTGAACCAGCTCCAAGCCGGATATGACGGCGAGATAGCTGACACCTTGTATTGGGAGGAACTGTATCACCAAAACACGTTGTATTCTTGTACATTTGCAGCCGTACCCTACCTTGTAGACATTGCATTAAACAGCTCTGATGTAGGTATTCGTGCGGATATATATAACATTTGCGGAATATTCGAGGCGAAAAATTACAATCCCTTACATACCAAAGTTCCACTGGAATTTGCAAGGGATCAGATAGAAGTGGATTCTAGTGTGGCTGAATATATTTATGAGCAATATCGACATGCCATTGTCCGACTTGCACAGATGACCGAAGAAATGGTGCTTTATGCGAAAGAACACGAGGGAAATATAGGCAAACGTTATGTTTTGGCTGCAGCTGCTGCCTTTCAAGGCTATCGCAGTATAGCTTATATGCTTCAAAGTTTCGATACAGGTGATGAATATACGCTGGATTGTCCACATTGCGGTATTCCGCTCTATATTTGGCCTGCTGAACAGAGTGATGCCCTGATCGTTTACGATAAAGATCCTGTGCATTCAAACAGCCTGATTCCCCATCCGATTCACCCCGGTTTATTGGATCACAGAGGTTCTGATGTACAATGGCTACATGAGTATGCTCTGAAAATCGAAGAAAACAAGCTTCCAAGCCATCTGCCCTATTTAAACGGCTGGCTAAATTGTCCAGTATGCAATACTCCCGTTTACATATGGGATGAGCTGATGAAAATGGCTGACGGTGTTCGGAAGCATACCGCTTAATCCTCAAAACCAGGAGCTGCCCACAGCCCCTGGTTCTCCATTCATATTTCCATCCAATCTCTGTATGCCCTGTACAATTTTAATCTCGAAACAGATTCAAAAAGGTCTTAGGCGTGTCGGATTCAAAACGCAGCAATACCCCGGTAACGGGATGAACAAATGACAATACTCGCGCATGCAGACCAAGGCGGCCAATCGACTTGGATTTGGAGCCGTATTTTTTGTCTCCAACAATCGGATGACCGATATCCTCCATGTGTACGCGAATCTGGTTCTTGCGTCCGGTCTCCAAACGTACTTCCAGCAAGGAAAAATGCCGATTGGCCTGAAGCAGCTTGTAATGAGTGACCGCGTGTTGCCCGTCATTTGGATAAGGACTGGAGTACATTTTCAGCGTTTTGCTTTCCTTCAGCCATGAGGAAATCGTGCCCTCCGGTTTTTTGATCTGACCTTCTACGAGAGCAATATATGTTCGTTCATACACAACTTCCTTCCATGCTTGCTGCATTTGCTGCTGTACGGCTTCGCTTTTGGCAAACATCATGACTCCTGATGTATCACGATCCAAACGATGCAGCACAAAAATACGATTGTACGGATGTTCTCGCCGCACATGGGCCGTAAGCTGGCGGTAGGCGGTCACTTCCTTTTCCTGCGCAGAGGCGACGGACAGAAGCCCGGCATCTTTATGAATGACGATGATGGCTTCATCCTCATGTAAAATACGCAGCCCGGTCAGCGGCACCTCGGGAGCAATTTTTTCCTTGGAGAGTGTGACGGTTTGACCTTGCTCCAGCGGGAAGTTGTGCACTGTGCGTGCCACGCCGTCTACAGACACTTGTCCCCGGGCAAGCGCTGATTTGATGGAATTACGCCCCATGCCGGTGACATGCTCTACCAAAAAGCTCAGCAGCTCGGCAGGCTTTTGTACGATGTATGTTTTTGCAGGTGTTTTATCAAGAGTGCTCGCTTTGCCTCGTGCTTCCGGTCTAGGTGAGCCGGGTTTTCCGGCAGATGTGTGGTTGCGCTTGGAGCCAGCTGAGTTAAACGTTGATTTTGTTCGATTTTTTCGTTGAGGTTTCCGATTGTTCATGGATTCTTTCTCCTTCTTGGTACCGTATCTCATGATCGTGTACAACTGCGGCACCGTGTCCACTATATCATGAGAAAACAGCGAATGCCATGGGGGAGTAAACTTGCCTGACAGTCTTCCAGCGGTTGAACATTACCCTGAACCCCGGTAAACTAAAGGTAACGAAAGAAAAGCTGATATGCGCCCGAGGCGCTGGAAATTATGAGGGGTTTAAATCTATGAGTGTACAAGCACCGATGTTGGAACGGGCGCAGGATTTACTGCAAAAGTTTTATGGCTATCCCGACTTCCGGGAGGGACAAAAGAAAATTGTCGCCAGTATGCTGGAAGGCAACGATACGTTAGGAATTATGCCGACAGGCGGCGGAAAATCCATATGCTACCAAATTCCTGCCTTGTTGCATGAGGGTTTAACGATTGTAGTGTCACCGCTTATCTCGCTGATGAAGGATCAGGTGGATGCGCTGACGACGATGGGAATCGCGGCTGCGTATATTAACAGCACGCTGAGCGGGCGAGAAGTGAATGACCGCATCCGCGCTGCACGGAATGGTGATTTGAAGCTGCTGTATGTCGCACCGGAGCGGCTGGAGCTGGATTGGTTCCGCGATGAGATGACCCAACTGCCGATTTCCTGTGTTGCGGTGGATGAGGCTCACTGTGTATCCCAGTGGGGCCATGATTTTCGCACCAGCTACCTGGCCGTGGCTCCGTTCGTGGACGGGCTGCATGAACGCCCGATTGTAGCTGCGTTTACAGCAACAGCAACACCGCAGGTCATGGACGATATCGTGCGGCTGCTTCGTCTGCGCTCACCGGAGACGTTCGTCACAGGCCTTGGACGACCGAATTTGGCGTTCAGCGTGATGCGCGGGGAAGACAAGCGCAGCTTTTTGCTGAATTATACCCGTGAGCACGAGGGTGAATCAGGCATTATTTATGCGGCGACTCGTAAAGACGTGGACGATTTGTACCAACGTCTGCGTGATGCAGGCATGGCAGTTGGACGCTATCATGCCGGGATGACAGATCAGGAGCGCGCAGATAGCCAGGAAGGCTTCCTGTACGATGATATCCGGGTCATTGTTGCGACCAACGCCTTCGGCATGGGGATCGATAAATCGAACGTGCGCTACGTCATTCACTATAACATGCCTAAAAATATGGAGGCTTACGTTCAAGAAGCGGGACGTGCAGGACGTGATGGCGATCCGAGTCAATGCATTTTGTTGTTCGGACCGCAAGATATTGTCACTCAGAAGTTCCTGATTGAGCAAAATCCGCAGGATGAAGACCGCAAGCGCAACGACTACCGCAAACTCCAGCAGATGGTGGACTATTGCTACACAACTCGCTGCCTGCGCACGGCGCAGCTTGAGTATTTTGGCGAGGCGGAGGAGCATGAAGCTTGCGGCATATGCAGTTCATGCACGGATGAGCGGGAACTGGTCGATATGACCATAGATGCGCAAAAGATTTTTTCCTGCATTCATCGCATGCGGGAGCGTTTTGGGGTTTCGATGGTAGCCTCGGTGCTAAAAGGCTCTCGCAACAAAAAGGTGCTGCAGTATGGTTTTGACAGCCTTCCAACCTATGGGGTGATGGGCAACCGGACAGAAAAAGAAATTGCTGAAATTATCAATGTGCTCGTTTCGGAAGGTTATTTGATGTTATCTGAAGGGCAATATCCGGTCGTTCGTTTACAGCAGCTTGCAGCTGAAGTGCTGAAGGGTCAGCGTGAGGTTATGCAGCGTGTAGTGCGACATGCCACGGCTTTTGCAGGTGGGGCGGGCTCACGCGGACGACAGGGACGCGATGCATACCCGGCAGCAGTCAACGAGACTGTATTCGAACAATTGCGTCTGATTCGCCGTGATCTGGCCGCTCAGGAGCATGTGCCGTCTTATATTATTTTTAATGATGCCACGTTGCGTGAGATGAGTGTGGCGAACCCGCAATCTGAGGCAGATATGCTGCGGATCAAGGGTGTCGGTGAAGTGAAGTTCCGCAAGTACGGCAAGCTGTTTCTTGATTTTTTTCAAAATCAGGGGAATAGCGGAGGCACGGTGAACGAGGACGAGATTTATCCAGATGATGTGTATGAGGATTTTGAATAGAAGGTTGTGACCTATGAAAGTTATTTTATCAACGTTAAATGCAAAATATATCCATACCTCGCTGGCCATCCGCTGTCTCAAAGCCTACAGCGAAAAGGACTTTGACATCGAGCTGGCGGAGTACACGATCAAGGACCCGGTGATGAACATCGTTTCCGATTTGTTTCAGCGGGGAGCAGATGTCATCGGCTTCTCCTGCTATATTTGGAACATTGAAGAGACGATTAAAGTGATTGACGTGTTGAAAAAGATTATGCCCGAGGTCAAAATCGTACTCGGTGGTCCAGAGGTATCCTACGATACGGAGCACTGGATGAAGCGCTTAACGAATGTAGATTTCATCGTTGTTGGTGAGGGAGAAGAAACGTTTCATCAACTGCTCCAGGAGCTGGAGGGGGATCGCAAGTTCCATTTTGTGTATGGACTGGCTTACCGCAAGGGAGAAGAGGTCATTCTGATGCCGGGCCGCCCGAAGGCGGATTTGAACGAGCTGCCGTCGCCATACCGTTTTGCAGAGGATATACCGGAACTCGGGAAACGGGTTGTTTATTTTGAAACGAGCCGGGGTTGCCCGTTCAGCTGCCAATTTTGTCTGTCGAGCATTGAGGTTGGGGTACGTTATTACGATATTGAGCGCACGAAGTCGGATATTCTGTATCTGATTGACAACGGGGCCAAATTGATCAAGTTTGTAGACCGTACATTTAATATTAAACGGGACTATGCGCTGGAAATGTTCAAGTTTCTGATTGAAAACCATCGCGGCTGTGTCTTCCAGTTTGAGATTACGGCAGATATTATGCGTCCCGAGGTGCTGGATTATTTGGCGGAAAATGCGCCGCCAGGCATCTTTCGCTTTGAAATTGGTGTCCAATCGACGAACGACCCGACCAATGAGCTGGTTAAACGCCGGCAGAACTTTGCCAAGCTTTCCCGCACCGTTACGAAGGTCAAGCAAAGCGGCAAAATCGACCAGCATCTGGATCTGATCGCCGGACTGCCTCAGGAGGACTACAACACATTCCGCAAAACGTTTAATGACGTTTTTGCGCTTGGCCCGGAAGAGCTCCAACTCGGCTTCCTTAAAATGCTGCGCGGAACGGGGCTGCGTATTGACGCCGCCAAGTACAATTACACATACATGGATGTGGCACCTTATGAGATGCTGAGCAACGATGTCCTTTCCTTTGCCGATATCGTCCGGCTCAAGCGCCTGGAAGATGTTTTGGAGAAATACTGGAATTCCCATCGTATGGACCATACGGTGAACTATTTGATCGAGCGTGAATTTGCATCTGCCTTTGATTTCTTTCAAGAGTTTGGAGATTATTGGGAGGGGCAAGGCTGGCAAAAAATCGGCCACCAGCTCGAAGATTTGTTCACGCGTCTCCAGTCCTTTCTGGAATCGCGCGGAACGAAGCGAATGGATATCGTGCTTGGGCTGATGAAGCTCGATTATTTCCTGAACCATAAATACAAGCCGCGTAAGATCTGGTGGGAGCATACCCTGGAGAAGGACGACTGGTCCAGCTATATGAAAATGGTTCTCCAGCACCCGGATGCACTGCTGTCTCCTGTGGCTGCGGACGGTGTGGCAGAGACAGGCAAGCAACATACAGGTGGAACGAATGCTGCACAGGCTTCTTCTTCTACAGCTGCGGATGTTGATTCAGCTAAGAGCAGCCAGCAGTCGCAGCCATATCGCGAGATGATCCCGGCCTTCGCTTCCTTGAAGCTGGGTGAAAAGGAACTGCAAAAGCACGCTGTGCTGGATATTTTGCCGTTCAGTCTGGACCATATCCTGAGCGGGGGTGGCCCATTGACTGCTGAAGGGCGAACGCTGCTGCTGGTAGTCTATCAGCAAAACGAGCAGCAAAAGCCGCTGTATTATACCATGCCGATCGGCAAGGAAATTGCCGCGATTTAGCTGAAAATAGCTTTTAAAATTACAAAAGGCACCGACCTTGATTACAAGAGTCGATGCCTTTTTTGTGCTTTATGAAAACAATTTTTACATTCGCGTAATCTATTGCTTCATAAAATTTCACAAAACAAATATATGATTATTTCATCATGTATGAATAATAATCCTATTGGAGTGTGAGCCTGTGAAAAAGCGTTCAATGAAAAAGAGTATCCTTGCTTTAGGTGCAATTACCGTTTTGAGTGTGCCATTGTTATCCGCAGATATCCCTAACGCTTTTGCAGCCTCATCTAAAGCCAAGTCTACAACTGCACAGGCATCCAAAGGACAGAGCACAGCATCAGCTAAAGCCGCTGCTCCTAAAAATGTCATTCTTTTTATCGGCGATGGTATGGGAGAAGCAAGTCGCAACGCGATTCGTCTGGCCACGGTTGGAAAGTCGGGATTGCTTGAAATGGACAATATGCCTGTAACAGGCTTGGTCAGCACGAGTTCGGGGGACAACCTGGTTACGGATTCGGCAGCCGCAGCTACTGCAATTGCAACAGGTGTCAAAACATATAATGGCGCGATCGGGATGGATATGAATAAAAAACCAGTCACAACCATCATGGAGCTGGCCAAAAAAGCAGGCATGTCCACAGGTGTCGTGACGACAAGTCAAGTGACAGACGCAACCGGGGCAGCCTTTGGTGCGCATGTCGAGAAGCGTTCCGCTCAAAGTGAGATTGCCAAGCAGTATCTGGAAAAGAGCAAGCTGGATGTTATTCTGGGCGGTGGCGAGGATTTCTGGTATCCTGCAGGAACAGCAGGTAAACATCCAGATGCGCCAGCAGAAGATCCTGAGGAAGCTAGTAAGGGAACTCAAGGAAATCTGGTGGAGCAGGCCAAGAAATTGGGCTATAGCTATGTGACGGATCAGGCGGAAATGAAAGCAGCCAAAGGCTCTAAACTGCTCGGATTGTTCGCCAATGAAGAAATGTTCCAAGCTCACAACAAGCTCGGCAACTCATACAATCCAACGGTTTCTTTGCCGGATATGACAACAAAAGCGATTGACGTTCTTTCCAAAAACAAAAAAGGTTTTTTCCTGATGGTGGAAGAGGAAGGAACTGACGAGATGGCGCATGATAATGAAGGTGAATTAACGATCAAGGCCGGGCAACAGCTGGATAAGGCTGTTAAAGTAGCTAAGGACTATGCCAAAGCACATCCAGATACATTAGTTCTGGTGACGGCAGACCATGAAACAGGCGGTTTGGCGATTGAAGGTAAGGATGCGAAAGATGAAGTCGACGATGGTACAACCAATGAAGACGGTCCTTTCACCATTCACGGCACGGACGAAACGTTTTATATTGATTGGACGACAAAAGGACACACCGCAGTAGATGTGGCATTGACTGCAATGGGACCCGGCTCCTCTCAATTTACCGGCAATTATCCGAATACTGCCATTCATGACAAGCTGATTAAGCTGCTTCAATTAAAGAAGTAGCTCAGGGTGTGAAAGCCGCCCCTTAAAAGATTTTCCATATTGGCAATATGGTTTTTCCTGTGATAAACTAAAGCTAATAAGTATATACTGAAAAAGAGTAAGGATGCAGCCAACATCCTCACTCTTTTAACAACAGCCGCTTATAAGGGCGGTGGCTGTTCAAAAAGTTTTAGTCAGTGAAATAGACCGCTAACCTTTTCCAGAGGGCGGTCTACTTCTTTTTGTTGAAGGAAATAATCAAGATCACCAACGTTGCAAATTGAATCATCAACATCAGCGTATCTTTAACCTCCACAGGCCTCACCTCCTTTGCAGGAGACTAGCCGACCGCCCATCTAAGCCATTCTGTTGTTAGTTTATAGTATATCATATGGATAGTATTGCTAAAAAGGACAAAAATGAAAACGCCTGTTTCTAGGCGTTTTTTGTTTTTCCAAAAGATATATTTATAAAGTTAAAAATCATTATGTAGTTCTTAACCAGTATGGGTGTTACGTAACTCATCTAAAAATTGCATAGCATCTTTGAATCCCTGTAAATATATTTGGTTCTCCAGAATAGATTGTAGAGAGATTTGGGCATCTTCATATAAAAACAGGGTATGTTCGAGATGCTCGGGAACGGATTCACGGATTTGTTGAAAATACTGGTTGCTCTCCGTGGAAAATTGGTTGTATTCCGGTATGGTCTTAGAAAGATTATTATACAATGTTTCTAAACGGTTTCTGATTATGGGTTCAATTAATATTTCTAAAGAATTAGACATGATTTGCAAACCTCCGGAGGGAAAATATTTTAATGTGGGATGACAAAATATCATGTAAATATTGTATCATTACATAGCAGTTTGGTATACCGAAAGGTGACATCATAGTGACATCAAATCAATAGGAAATTTCAATAAATATCGAATATTTTGTGAACATTCTTAATTTGACTTAAAATGATAAGTAAAAAAAGGAAAATTATATCTTTTTCAGTCGATCATTTTTATTATTGTACACAATTGTATCCTTTGTTTTCTTCTATTTCGATGAAATGATCTTGGACGTGGATGAAGAGTACGAAAACGAAGGATCTCCCAACTATTATTGAATGCTGCTCAGCAACATGCAAGCTTACAGGAGCTAGGGTATAGGGTAACGACAGGAAAGAATAATGTTACAGCCCAAAGAGTGTATGAAAGAAGCCAATATATCAAGGATGGGGAATTTTATCATTATGATCTGGCTCTATAGTCCTGTCATATGAGGAATAAAGTCTATATAAGCCGAACTGAAAAAATGTATATGGAAAACGGAGTAGACGGAATGGTGCTGTACAAGCGAAGCGGTCGCTTTTGTCCCCGGATTTCTACCGATGAAAGACTTAATTCAAGAAATCCGGGGGCGGTGGCGATGGGAAGCACTATCCGTCTGCGTAGTGGCACTAAGGTAACTTTTAAACTCGCTTATATAATTATCCAAGCAATAAAAACACGCAATTACGTAAAATCGGTTATAATGAGGTGAGAATAATTAAGGAGCCGTGCTCTAACACGGCTCCAGCATACAGCAACTGCATAAAGAGCAGTCGGCCGCGAAAGATAAGGTCGAGAATAGACCGTTTACCTTTGGTCAGGGCGGTCTATTTCTTTTTCATGTAGGTAAGTAACGCCAGAATGAACATGCCGAACATGCTTTACCCCAAATTACTCCTCTGTTGCTTTCTTCCCCCACACATATTTCATGATGAAAAATATAAAGGTCAGTACAATGAGAAGCAAAGTGACCTGCAAGCCATAATGATGTATCAGTTCTCCAACTGTCTGTACATGCTTGCCAAAGAAACGTCCGAGCAGAAAGAAGATCAGCGTCCAAACCAAGCCGGTTGAATAAGAGAAAAGCGCATAGCGTTTGAAGCTTATTTTATTGATCCCGACAATGTAAGGAATAATGTGACGGACGATGGGCAGCAAATAACTGATGCAAATCGTGAAATTTCCATACTTATGTACTAAATTTTCCGAAAACGTAATGTACTTTTCCATTTTTTTCTTTCGTCGTAAACGGTCCAAAACGGATATACCTAACATTCTCCCCAATACATAACCTAAGGATAAGCCCGATATAACCCCAAGATATACCATTACAAAAGCGGGTAGCGGATGAAGTATACCCATGCTTGTTACAGCCCCGCCAGTCATCACAACAACTTCGTCTGGAATGGGCAGCCCTACGATTCCGAGCCATAGAGTAAAGAATAATGCCGCATAGCCGTACTGTTCAATGATGGAAATTAAATATTCAACATCCATACCCATTACCCCCTTGCTTATGCTTTCTTCCGGCATACATAGACGAATGCGGGGGGAATGTTCATGGGCACAAACTTGATCTCTTCAATATCAAACCATTCACCTAACTGCTGCTTCATTTGTTTAGAATATTGAAAGGCGACGAACATTCCTCCATCTCTGAGCGATAGATGAATTTGCTCTACGATCTGATCTCGCATGGCTTGTGGGAAATTAAAAAAGGGCAGCCCGCTTATTATGCAGTCTAGCTGCTCAATTTCGGCATTTTTTATGGCAAGCTGAAGCTCGCGTGAATCGGAATAACACAGATAATTCGGGAACCTTCTTTTTAGGCTCTGCTGCATGGTCTGATCCTTCTCGAACAGCAGCACCTTGGTTTGAGCTCTTGCGGCAGGAGAAATATATTGTGTAATCGCTCCCGTGCCAGCCCCAAGCTCGGCGACGGCATGAACTTCACTCCAAGGAATGGATTCAATCATTTTTTTAGCCAGAAATCTGGAGCTTGGTGTTATGCTTCCCACATATGTAGGTGAATGCAAAAATTTGAATAAGAACATAAATCTCTCGTGAACCAAATGACTAATACGGATCATGAACCGTTCCCCTTCTTTCAGTTTTCTGAATACGTTCGTTTATTCTCTGCTAAGAGTAACAAATTATCCCTATACTTACTCCTGTCTGGAGTAGGGTTCATATCCCCGCCCTGCGGCGGGGATTTTCCTTGACTATAGTCTAGGTCTTAGGAGGGGGATGATCATTCAGTTATCCTTCAGCGTATCCTCAGGCTATATTCAGTTTTGCTACCGATGAAAGGTAGGTGTACTGCTAAAAATTTATGTACACAGAGAGGGGACCTACTTTGTCACTATCCATTAACAGGCATCTAATCACGACTTCCTACGATCATTCGAATACGGTGAAGTCAAACGAGAACGGGTTAAATAACACGGCTCACACTACACACAGGAAATCTAACGATTCACTCGAATTGAGCAAGGAATTTGCAGAATACGCAGGAGGAATGCAGACACCGCTACCTACGGAAAACTACAGTAACGTTTACGACAGAAGCCAGGATACTTTTACACTAACTATGGACCAACAAAAAACGCTGTTGTCTGATCTGCAAAGTTATTTGACGTCTTCAAGTACGACTTCTGAAGCAGATGAACTCACCAACAGCACGAAAAATCCATTGGCTTCGATTACTGACTTATTATCGGGTGTGGATCTTTCCACGGCAACGGATGAGGAGGTATCAGATCTATTTGATAAGGTAGCAGAAACGATTCAAAATAATCGTCCTGCACCGCCGCCTGAAGGGGGCCCATTCCAGCCAGAAGCTGATAGCAGTGGTCTGCCACCTATGATGCAAGCCATGGGCGGAATTATGCCTCCATTTGCATGGAATATCCAGGAGACCTCCAACCAAGAGGATCATAGTACCTCATCTGAACAAGAGCTTACGATAGATGAAAAAAGATCCTTGCTGAGTGATCTGCAAAGCATCCTGAGCTCCAGTGCTGTATCCGGGTCGACCACTTTGGAGAATGATCCAGAAACAGATCTGCTCTCTGCCCTGAAAAACGCAATGGGAAATACTGACGAATCGAATGCGTCCGATGAGGAAATATCGGCTTTATTTGATAAAATCGCTAAGATTTTTGAGCAATCTGTTTCATCGTCATCGTAAGTACTTTTATAAAGGTGAGGATTTTTCCAAATCCTGAAAGGGGAAAATGATATGAATATTTCGTCGACATCCAGCAGTCCTATATCTGTTGCAAGCACTTCATCTTTATCCAGCACTAACGATACAGCCAGCCTGGAAAAGCACAAAGCTCAACTTGAAGCGGAATACAATAAAGTACAGCAGAGTAAGGATAATAAAGAAACAAAAGAAACGAAAATGAAGCAGATTCAGCAGCAGATCAAACAAATTGAAGCTCAAATTGCACAGCAAAGCTCTCAATTCAGCAGCACATCAGCTGCAAAAGTGGAAAAGTCCGTTCCAAGCAACACAGAAGCGCCCCGTATCAACAATGCTAACAGCAGCGATATTACGGGCATTGGAAAATCACTGGATATTTCGATTTAAACCATTCGCCACTTCTCTTGTACGATAGACAATAAGCCGATAGATTTTTGAAGTTAGCAGGCTCTCCGCTCACCGGAGGGTCTGCTTTTTTAGCATTCAGCAAACCTTCAGTGAGCGCTCATTTTATTTTCAACCTGCTGTTCTAAGATGAATGTGTAGCCGATAAGGACAAGCATTGCACGCCCTATGAGCTACTCACTACCTTGTAAATACATCAAGTCCAAGCATACAGTTCCACCCAATTAAACTCTATGAAAAGGGATGATTGTAATGAAAAAGAAATTGAATGTTATGGCTACAGCTGTACTGCTGGCTTCCATTACTGCATCATACGCTTATGCCAGCTCATCGACAGACGATACGACCGAAGTTTCTACTTCGACGTCTGTAGCTGCCACTCAAGAGGACTCCTCTACAACAACTTCTACAGACAGTACCACCACAGATACCAGTGCAACGGTAGAGGCACCTCCTGAGGGAACACCCCCGGATGGCGAACCGCCAAGCGGAAAACCAGGTGAAGGCTCAGACAGCTATACAGACAACGGAACAGCAAAGTACACACAAAGCGGTAAAAGTGTAACCCTGACCAAGCAGACGATTGCAGCTGATCAGGCAGATCAGTCAATTGTCAAGGTAACTGATAGTGGCAAATTAACACTTACCAAGTCCACCTTGTCTAAAAAAGGCGCAACATCATCGGATGATTACAGCAACTTTTATGGCCTGAACGCCGGAGTTTTGGCCGCTTCTGCCAGCACTATTCAGTTGTCGGATTCTACCGTTAAGACGGATGCCGATGGGGCCAATGCTGTTTTTGCAACAGGCGAAGGTTCTACCATTCATGTGAAAGATGTGACCATTCAGACCAGCGCCAATTCCTCGCGTGGACTGGATGCTACCCTAAAGGGAACGGTTAATGGAACGAATGTTAAAATCAAAACGGCTGGGGAGCATTCCGCCGCTATTGCGACAGACCGGGGAAATGGTACGATCAATGTAACCAAGGCAACAGGCAAAACGACAGGAAAAGGTTCCCCTGGTATCTATTCAACAGGCACTATCACAGTGTCCAATTCGGATTTAAAAGCAACCGGATCGGAAGCTGCCGTCATTGAAGGCAGAAACAGCATTACAGTTAATAACACCAGTTTGTCCGGAGAGGTAGATCGTGGAGTTATGCTGTACCAAAGCTTCTCGGGTGATGCCGAGGTCGGAACCACCGTCTTTACGATGAATGGCGGTACATTGACAGCCAAAGCAGGCCCTATCTTTTACTCTACCAATACAGAAGCGGTGGTTAATCTGAAAGGGGCCACATTAAAAGGAAATACAGGCGTGCTGCTGAACGCTGCTGCGGATAGATGGGGGACCACAGGCTCTAACGGAGCTAATGTAACGCTTAACGCAGACAACCAAACATTGCCGGGCAGCATCACTGCTGACAAAATCAGCTCCATTACAGCTAACCTGAAAAACAAGACAACCCTGAAGGGGGCTATTAATCCGGAAAACACAGCCAAATCGGTTGACTTAACGCTGGACAAAACGAGCAAATGGATCGTTACAGCGGATTCCTATCTGACCACTTTGACAGACAGTGATGCTAAACTCTCAAACATCGTAGATAACGGACACACGATTTATTATGATGCAAGTGCGAGTGCAAATAGCTGGTTGAACGGGGAGACGATTTCGTTGTCCGGCGGCGGCAAACTGACTCCAGTCAGCAATTGATGAGCAGCTAGATGATAGAGGTCAGTCATTAAATCTATCCTCATAAAGCAGTTGCAGGTCTAACAACCCGGCAGCTGCTTTTTACGTCTACTTAAGTATTTTGCATACATACCTCCAAAGATCGCCCCTGAATCCAGACTTTCAAAAATGAAGTAAGTGACTAGGCTTGCAAAAAAATATACAATATATAACAGTAGAACCCTGTTTTAATGACACATTGGAAAATTGGAGGATTTATGTCATGACGCTGAGAACTCAAATGAGTCGGAGCAGTAGAGATGAAGCGCGTTTGGTCAGAAACAAATTGATTGAATTTAATGCGAAACATGTACCTGCAGATATTCGAACCCAGTATGAAGAGATTAATCTTATTCTCAAAGATGAAGACGGCCAGGTCATTGGCGGCCTCCTAAGTGTACTGTGCTGGAACTGGGTAGAGGTTGATATTTTGTGGGTAGATCAGCGCTATAGAGGAGCGGGCTATGGCTCGCAGCTGCTTGGTGAAATCGAACAAATCGCTAAAGATAAAGGCTGTACGTTTATTCAGCTTAACACGTTTACTTTTCAAGCACCCGAATTTTATGAAAAGCATGGATACGAAGTGGTCGGTGTCATTGATGACGCTCCCCGAGGCTTTAAACACTACTATTACAAGAAAAATATCTACTGAGGCGTTGCCTTTGAAATCATAGGATTACAATTGTTTGACGAGGGATTGTGACAACTCGTAGCGATTGCGCTAGAGTAAGAGAAGAATGAATAAAGAAGGGTTTGATCGGATTGACCACGGAAGTGACACACAAATTATATACCATGTGTATGGTTCAGGACGGAACCAAGGTATTGCTCATTAATAGACCGGATAAAAAGGGTTTTCCAGGCTACATTGCCCCAGGAGGGAAAGTAGAGTTTCCAGAGAGTATTGTGGATGGGGCTATTCGTGAAGTGAAGGAAGAAACGGGATTAACGGTTAAGGAAATTATATTTAAAGGAATTGACGAATATTGTGACCCGAGCCAAGGGCTGAGATACATGGTATTTAACTATTTGGCTACAGCAACGGAAGGTGAACTATTGAATAATCCCCCCGAGGGAGAGCTGCTATGGGTGGATATGAAGGAGGCGCTCAACCTGCCGATGCAGGATTGGTTCAAGCGGAGATTTCCCTTGTTTTTCGAGCCGGGAACGTTCGAGAATAGTCTCGTGTGGCTGGCGGATACGGACGAAACCCTCGAAGCAACGATTAAAAATTATGGGGTATAGAGATGACGACGACGATTTATTTTTCATCTAATCGGCTAGGAGAGGTTACGGATAATCAATTGCAGAGGGTGCTGGATCGTTTCGATTTGGGGCGTCTGCTGTCTTCCGAAAAAACGGCAGAAGGAGTGATGGGACAAACCCTCTATATTTCGTCAACGGCCGGACAGTTTGTGTTAAAGGGAAACCCGCTTTTTTCGGGACAATGGGTGGAAGAAAGGTATATGGTGGAGCAGCTGCACAGACGGACTTCAATTCCTGTGCCGGCACCGTATCTGGTGGATGATACGGAGGACATTTTTGGCTGGAGCTACGCCATTATGCCCCGTTTATACGGGGAGCACATACATACACTTGAACCGCAAGCCAAGCTGACTTCACTGGATAAACAGCAAATAGCTGAAAAGCTTGCTGTTGCCCTGCTGGAGCTTCATAGCTGGAAGGTTAAGAACAGTGGGGAGCTGGATACAGCGACTCTGGCCATTCGCCCTTTTGAAATCTCTTATCAGGCATGGTTGTATGCAAGAATTCGATACTGGCTAGAGGATGCCCAAAAATACTCGGACATTACTGCACAGGATCTGGAATGGGTAGAGGAAATGTTGGAAGGCTCACGTCAAGCATTCGATCAACTGGAAGCGGCCGCATTTGTGATGGGGGATTTTAAACCGCAAAATGTTCTTGTGCAGAACGGGGAAAACGGCTGGAGAATTAGTGGGCTTTTTGATTTTACGACAGCTTATTTTGGCGATGGGGTTGCAGACCTTCCGAAGATAACTACCATGTATCTGGAAAACGGGGAGAAAGAGCTGGCCCAACATTTTCTTGCCGTTTACTTCAAAGGGATGAACGCCAAAGAAGGATTTATGGAGCGATTCCGGGTACATATGCTGCATCAACAAATTCTCAACTGGGGATGTGCCAAAGCGATGAAGCAAGTCACTTGGGATGACAAGCTCTCTTTTGCAGAATGGGCCCAAACATTCACGGACGTTGACATATTTAAATCATGGGCAGATCATTCAAACATATAAAGTGAAGGAAGTGAGTGGCATGCAAACCGTCCAATTGGTAGAGCCTGCTCGGGAATGGAGGAAAGCGTATCTTTCATTTTTTGAAGAATGGAAAAAGAGCCAGGAGCCAATGGTGCCTTGGGTGATTTCTATAGAGCCGTATGATTTTGAAGGAATGCTGACGTTTTTAAGTAATCAGAAACATGGAATTGACCTGTCTGCAGGCTGGGTTAAAAGCTCCACATACTGGCTTGTAAATGCAAGTGAGCAGGTGGTTGGTGCGGTGAATATCCGGCATGAACTCAACGAACACCTATTCAATGCAGGGGGACATATTGGTTACGGTATCCGTCCTTCGGCACGGGGAAACAGATACGCTGTTCGCATGCTGGCCTTGGCGCTGGAGAAAGCAAAAGAGCTGGGTATTACGAAAGCCTTGGTCGTATGCGACTCCGAGAATATTGCCTCCAGAAAAACAATTATCCGCAACGGCGGAATGCCGGACACAGATTACATAGAAGAAGACGGAAACCGTGTAAACCGGTTTTGGATCGAATGATAGGCTGAACACGCTATAGATGCAGGACATGCTTGATTATGAAAACGATTACAAATTGGAAAAAAATAAAAAATTAATGTATAAATTACAGGAGTGTTTCTGGACATCTAACATTTTTTAGGCGAGTACCGATAAAACAAAATATAATACCATTTTTTTGTATAAGGAGAGTTTCAAATGAAAAGTAAAAGTTTTATGAAGGGAACAAGGGTACTCGTTAGTTTACTGGTAAGCTTTCAGGTGTTTACTTACTCAAGTATTTCTTTCGCTGCTCCAAACGAACTCCATGATATTGATGCCGGAATCGCTAATCTGAATTATGATCGCAACGTGGTCTTGAGTACAAAAGGCGATCAAATCAACAGCTTTGTTCCCAAAGAAGGCCGCCAAGCAAATGATAAATTTATCGTAGTAGAACGGACTAAAAATACGATCGCAACTTCACCCATGGATATCTCCATTGTTGACTCAATTGCAAATCGTACTTATCCAGGCGCCATACAGCTTGCAAATGAAGACTTTGTGAATAATCAGCCCAATTTGGTTATGACTGCCAGAAAACCGTTGGATATCAGCATTGATCTTCCTGGCTTAAAGAGTGAAAATACAATAACGGTTCAAAATCCAGCATACGGCAGCGTTTCTGGGGCCATTGCTCAACTCCTGTCGACCTGGGATGAAAAGTATTCCAGTACCCATACATTGCCTGCGAGATTACAATACTCGGAAGCTATGGTACACAGCGAAAGTCAAATTGCCAGTGCGCTGAATGTAAACGCCAAGGTGCTTGACAATACGCTTGGAATCGACTATAGCGCAGTAGCAAGCGGTGAGAAAAGGGTAATGGTTGCTGCTTACAAACAAATTTTTTATACCGTAACCGCTGCTTCTCCCAACAATCCATCAGACCTGTTTGACGACAGTGTGACGTTTGCCGAATTAGTCCGTAAAGGGGTAAGTGATGAAACTCCGCCATTAATGGTATCCAATGTCGCTTACGGCCGAACTATTTACGTGAAGCTAGAAACGGATTCAAAGAGCAGTGACGTACAAACGGCATTTAAATTACTGCTCAAAGATCCTAGCATACAAACTAGCGGAAAGTACAAGGACATCTATGAAAAAAGCTCGTTTACAGCTGTTGTATTAGGCGGAGATGCGCAAGCACATAACCAGATTGTCTCGAAAGACTACTCCGTTATTCAGGAAGTAATCAAGGACAATGCAGAATATAGCAGCAAAAATCCAGGTTACCCTATTTCGTATACGAGTGTTTTTTTGAAAGATAATTCCATAGCTGCGGTTCACAACAATACAGAGTATGTTGAGACGAAAACAACGGAATATACCAAAGGGAAAATCACACTTGACCATAGTGGCGCTTATGTGGCCCGCTTTGAAGTATCCTGGGATGAGTTTACATTTGATGAAAATGGGCAAGAGATCATTACTCATAAAACCTGGAAAGAAAATAGAAAAAATAAAACAGCGCATTACTCGACAGTGATCCCAATTCCGGCTAATGCCAAGAACATTAGAATTTTCGCCGAGGAGTGCACAGGGCTTGCCTGGGATTGGTGGAGAACCGTTATAGATGAGACTAACGTTCCGTTAACCAGCGATATAAAAGTATCCATTTGGGGAACGACATTATATCCTAAATCATCCATTAATCACTAGAAGAGCCCCCGCTTGTTCGCTTATTGTTGTATGGAATAAATAAAATGTGGCGAAAACTTATACATTCTTTACGTGTAAACGGAACCTGTCAGGCACTGGCCTGACGGGTTATTTAATTAAGCAACAGCAATATCAATAAAACTTTGTCATGTTTTTATTTCTTAATTGATATTGATAATTATTATCACCTATAATAGAAGCAGACAGATTACGCTAAGATAGGGAGAGTTGCAGAGTGACAGAGTCCTTGGAATTATATGATGTAACGATTATCGGCGGTGGTCCTGCCGGAATGTATACCGCATTTTATAGTGGAATGAGAGATATGAAAACCAAGCTGATCGAAGCCAAGCATGAGCTGGGCGGACGGATGCGCATATACCCGGAGAAGATGATATGGGATGTTGGGGGAGTAACCCCGATTTTATGTGAAAAGCTGATCGACCAGTTGGAGCAGCAGGCGCGAACATTCGAGCCTACGATTGTGCTGGGGCAGCAGATTACAGGCTTGGATCGGCAAGATGATGGAACCTTCCTGCTGACCTCTGCAACAGGGGAGCAGCATTGGACCCGTACCGTTATACTGGCAGTAGGCTATGGCATTCTCAAAATGGCCAAGCTGGAGATTGAAGGGGCCGACCGTTATGAGGTTACGAACCTGCATTATACCGTGCAGGAGCTGGAGCCGTTCCGGGGCAAGCATGTTCTGATTTCCGGCGGAGGCAATTCGGCGGTGGATTGGGCGAATGAATTGGAGTCTATTGCGGCGAGTGTGACCGTCGTACATCGGCGGGATCATTTTGGCGGACATGAAAAAAATGTAGCTCGTATGAAAACGTCTTCGGTCCAAGTCCTCACGCCTTATGCAGTGAGTCAGCTACATAGCAGCAACGGAGAAACGATTGAGCAGGTGACGATCAGTCATGTAGAGACGGGTGAAACCCAGATACTGAATGTCGATGCTGTTATCGTGAATCATGGTCTGAAATCCGATTTCGGTCCGATTCGGGATTGGGGACTGGATATGGGAGAGTGGCATGCCCGGGTGAGTGAAAAGCTGGAAACGAATGTACCTGGGATTTTTGCCGCAGGTGATTTTGTCGAGTACGGAAGCAAGCTGTATCTGATTGCAGGTACGTTCACGGATGCTGCCCTTGCACTGAATAGTGCCAAGCTATACATTGATCCTTCAGCAGACAAAGCGGCTTATGTATCCTCCCATAACAGCCGTTTCAAGGAAAAGAACCGTGAGTTGGGTGTCTTGGAGTAGGCAACGGGAACAGGCTGAATATGAATAGAATAAGCAGGGCATAAAGGAGCTTCCAGGACCATTAGATGTGGTTCTGGAAGTTTTTTATATACATTTTTTGAGTTCAGCCTATATAGTAGATGTGGAGCTGCTGATGAGGATATGTATGCTTTGAAACATTATATTAGCCTGCCATGGAATGTATGGCGGGATCGGAAGGTGACCTATGGAAAAACGAACAGAGCAACAGGCAGCTGTTATGGCAGATATTATTCAAAAGGCTGAACACTTTGTACAGCAGCAGCTGGAGCATGATCACAGTGGTCACGATTGGTTTCATATTGACCGGGTAAGAAAGCTATCCCTTGCTATTGCTGCCCAAGAGGGCGGAGATTCGTTTGTTTGTGAATTGGCAGCACTGCTGCATGATGTAGCAGATGAAAAATTAAATGATTCCAAACAAGCGGGGCTGGACAAAGTTGAGCAGTGGCTACGCCTGCACGTAAGTGATTCTGGAGTTATCACGCACGTGATGACTATTATTGCGACAATGTCGTACAATGGCGGCCAAAATCCACCGATGGAAACGCTGGAGGGTCAGGTTGTGCAGGATGCAGACCGGCTGGATGCTCTTGGAGCGATCGGTATTGCGAGAACCTTTATGTATGCAGGCTCAAAAGGCACTATGATGCATCACCCGGATAAAGATTTTTCACAGCACGACTATCGTGCCGCAGGCAAAAGCGCCATCTACCATTTTTACGAAAAGCTGTTGAAGCTCAAGGATTTAATGAATACTGCTTATGGCAAACAACTGGCGATGACCCGGCATCAGTGGATGGAGATGTACCTGGAGCAATTCTATAGGGAATGGAATGTGGATGATATCAAAAAGGGAGGAGAAAACATTTTTTGATAAATATTAGAAAAATTATTGCAATAGAGTGATTTCTCTCCTACTATTGATAATAGTTATCATCGATAATGATAACTATTATCAATAATTTTAAGTATATAGAGGGGAGTCATTCAGGTTATGAAGAAATTTGCAGTAGGGGTGTGTACCCTATTATCGGCAAGTTTGCTGTTGACGGCATGTGGTGGAAAGGGACAGGAGGCGGATCGCTCGGTACAAAGTAATACCAATGCATCGACGCAGACGTCCGTTTCCGATCAAGCGAGTAGCAAGACTATTACATATCTCGATAAAACGTACCAACTGATCAAGACGGATCATATTATTGTAGCTAGTCTGGAAGCGATGGAAGATGCGGCTGTCCTGGGAGTAAAGCCGACTGGGGCGGTCACTTCAGGAGGGAAGTTCCCTAAATATATGGAAAAAGCGATGGAAGGAGCCACAGATGTCGGTGACCGGATGCAGCCAAGTGCTGAAGCGATCCTGAAGCTGAAGGCGGATGTGATTCTGGGCAGTTCCAAATTTCGGCCAGCAGTGGCAGAACAGTTAGGTAAAGTGGCTACATTGATCCCAGTATCTCACATTTCAACAAACTGGGAAGCGAACCTGCTAATGATGGGACAGCTTACGGGCAAAGAGGCAAAAGCGGAGGAAATACTGAGCAAGTACAAGCAAGACGTGAAGGCGGCCCAACAAAAACTCAAGCCATTATGGGAAAACAAAAAGGTGCTTATGGTGCGGATTCGTACAGGCAATCTGTATGTATATCCTGCTAATGTGTATTTCAATCCTTCGCTGTATGTTGATCTGGGAGCTAAGGTGCCGGAAGAGTTAAATGGAGTCAAAGCACAAGAGGCGGTTTCCCTGGAGAAATTGGCTGATATGAATCCGGATTATCTTTTCGTGCAGTTTTCAGAAGGAGAAAACAAGGACCAGCCGCAGGCATTGGCTGATCTTGAAAAGAATCCGATCTGGAGCAGTATCAATGCCGTTAAGAACGGGAAAACCTTCGTCAACATTGTAGATCCCAATGCTCAGGGCGGCACCTCATGGAGCAAAATTGCCTTTTTGGAAGCGGCTGTAAACCGACTTTCGCAGTAAAGGAAGGAACATGGGAAAAAAGCTGATTTCTCCTTACCTTGTCATCTTCATTGCCCCCTTGTTTATCGTTTTAACCATGCTGCTTTCTGTGATGTATGGAGCTAAAACGATAGGATGGGAGACGATAATTGCTGCCTTTTTCCATTTTGATGCCGGAAATGTGGATCATCAGGTTGTTTTAAGCTCGCGTCTGCCCAGAGCAGTCGGCTCTATATTGATTGGCGCTTTTCTCGCTATTTCAGGTGCCATTATGCAAGGAATGACGCGAAACTTTCTGGCTTCACCCTCTATTATGGGCGTGTCGGATGGGGCTGCGTTTGTGATTACACTGATGATGATTTTGGCACCGAACTCCACTTCCATGAGCCTGATCGTCAGTTCTTTTGTGGGATCAGCCCTGGGGGTAGCAGTTGTATTTGGTTTAGCCTGGATGATCCCCGGTGGCCTTGCTCCTGTTCGCATGGCTATTCTGGGAACGATCATCGGCACGTTTTTAAGTAGCCTGTCGGCCATTCTTTCCATTTATTTTAATGTATCGCAAAATGTAAGCTTCTGGTTTAATGCCCGTCTGCACCAAATGGACCCCGGACTTATTCAACTGGCTATTCCTTTTGCCATGGTGGGAATTGTGGGGGCGACGCTGCTTGCCAAGTCCATTACATTGCTGTCGCTGGGTGACGAAGTCGCCACAGGCCTGGGACAACGGACACTGCCAATCAAGCTGGGGGCCATGCTCTGCGTTGCATTGCTGACGGGTGTTTCTGTAGCGCTGGCAGGGAAAATTGCTTTTGTGGGCTTATTGATTCCGCACATCACCAGATATGTAATCGGAGTGGATTATCGGTGGGTCATTCCATGTTCTGGCTTGATCGGTGGCGTTTTTTTGGGCATGTCTGATGTGTTGAGCCGTTTTCTTAATTATCCGTTTGAAACGCCCATTGGTGTGGTTACCTCGGTCATTGGCATCCCGTTCTTTCTGTATTTAATACGCAGAAAAGGAGGGGGAGAGCATGCGTAAAATCAGTGCGATGCGGCTGTGGCTCGTTCTGACAGGCGGAGCTTTGCTTATTTTAGCGGCCGCCTATATTAGTCTGACCCATGGAGAGTTCGACATGACCCTTCAGGAAGTGGTTCAGACACTGTTCCGTACCAGCCCTACTCCGCAGATGGATTTGGTTATTTTTGATTTTCGACTACCGCGTATTGTGATTGCGGCCTTGGTCGGTCTGGGGCTTGGGATTGCTGGAGCAGCGGTACAGGGGGTTACGCGGAACGGCTTGGCCGATCCCGGTATTTTAGGCATTAATGCAGGTGCGGGGGCGGCAATCGTTATATTCATGTTCTTTTACCAAGGACAAATGGAGACGACGGGCTGGACTACAGCCCTAGCTATGCCTTTTTTTGGCCTGATTGGAGGCTTGGTGGCTGCGCTGCTAATCTATTTATTTGCCTGGAAAGCAGGGCGTCTTGATCCGCAGCGTCTGCTTCTCGTGGGCATCGCGATTGGCTCCGGCTTCGGTGCCTTGACCTTGTATCTGTCACTGAAGATGAAAGCCACGGATTTTGAAATGGCGACAGTATGGATGTCGGGAAGTATTTGGAGTGCTGATTGGAAGCTGGTTGCCGCCGTCATTCCTTGGCTGGTCATTTTAGTCCCCGTCATTTGGCTAAAATCGTATGTTCTGGATCTATTTCAATTGCATGAAAATACGGCCCAAAGTCTCGGTGTTGCGACCGAAAGGGAAAAGTCCGTTCTCCTATTGTCCAGCATTGGACTGGTTAGTGCCTGTGTGTCTGTTTCGGGGGGAATCGGTTTTGTAGGCTTGTTGTCCCCTCATATTGCCAGAAGGCTGGTTGGACTTCATCATCGTCATGTCATTCCCGTATGCGGTATGGTGGGGATGGTGCTGGTACTATTATCTGATTTTGTGGCCAAAACGGTGGTCGCGCCTGCGGAAATTCCCGTTGGGCTGATTATTGCGGTGATCGGAGTCCCTTATTTTGTAGTCTTGCTTATGAAAAAAACGGCCTGATCCAATTCTGGGTTAAGGCTCCAAAGGAGGTAATCCCCATCAAAAACCAATTTGTTCGAAGTCATGGTTTCAGCGATGCTGACGCACTTGTGTACATTCCCCGCAGTCAGCATCGAGTGATGCGCTCACGCATTGCAAACCGTGAATATCATATTTTTATAGCTATTCCTTCTGAGGAACCTCCGGCATCAGGTTATCCGGTTATATATGTATTGGATGCTAATTCTGTGTTCGGAACAATGGTGGAAGCGGTGCGTGTTCAGGGCAGACGGCCTGATAAAACGGGCGTTGTTCCAGCTATCATTGTCGGTATAGGCTACCCGACTGAGGCACCGTTCCATCCTTCTCGATATTACGATCTTACATTGCCAGGAACGGAAGTAGAGCTTCCCGTAAGACCAAACGGAGAAGCATCTATGGAAAGCGGGGGAGCTGAAAATTTCCTGTCATTTATTGAAGATGAGCTAAAGCCTGAGATGGAGCGTGATTTTCACATCGACCGCAGCCGACAGACGATCTTCGGACATTCATTGGGGGGGCTGTTCGTATTACATACCCTGTTTACAAGACCCGACTCTTTTCAGGCCTATGTGGCGGGAAGCCCCTCTATTCACTGGGGCGGGAGAGCCCTTATGGAGGAAGAGAAAGACTTTGTAGCCTCCACAGCTCAGGAGCAGCAGAATACAAGGCTGTTAATTGGGGTGGGAGAGCTGGAGGCAGGACATTCGAGTGGTATGCAGGAAAAGGCCAAGGAGCTTGCCGAGCGCTTAACAAATGTGAAGGATTCGAATTTGCATGTTGAATTCCGTGAATTTGCAGATGAAGGCCATATATCCGTGTTACCGATACTGGTGAGCAGAGCCGTTCGTTTTGCTTCGATTTGTCACTAAATAGATAAAAAAGACCAAAAAACGAAGATATTTAAAGGAATATAGAGCAAATAAAGGGATAAAATTCAAAAAACCTTCTCCAATGCTACCAGGAGAGGGTTTTTTGTATTGATAATCCGCTTAAATGTATAAATATGGACTAAAATATACGATTATCAACATTGACTGTAATTGATGGTTTAGTTATCATATTTTGTAACTTGTTATTGATAATGATTATCATTATTAATTATTTAAATTCAAAATGAATGACGATTACAGCAGAAACTGGGCATTAAACTGCTTCTTTTGATTTCGCTGGAAAGGATGGAATGAACATGAGTGATGACGGAATACAGGGGAAGGTAGCCCTGGTTACAGGTGCCGCCCAAGGTATCGGTGCTGCTGTGGCGCGTTCTCTGGCCGAATTGGGAGCAACCATTGCTGCTGTAGACCAGAATGCGGAGGGTGTGAGCAGGCTGGTGGACGAGCTGGTGCGTGACGGCTATCGCGCAACAGCATTTCCCGTCGATGTCAGCCAACGTGTGGCTGTCGACGAGACGGTGGAACAGATTGAGCATCAGCTCGGGCCAGTCGGCATTTTGGTGAATGTTGCAGGTGTGCTGCGAATGGGGCAAGCAGACACGCTCCGTGACAGCGACTGGACGGAAACCTTTGCTGTAAACACAAACGGTGTCTTTTACATATCCCGGGCTGTGGTGAAGCATATGATACCCCGGAAATCGGGTTCGATTATCACGGTAGGGTCCAATGCGGGAGCTGTGCCTCGAATGTATATGGCAGCTTATGCAGCTTCAAAGGCCGCTTCGGCGATGTTTACCAAATGCTTGGGATTGGAGGTTGCCTGCCATCACATTCGCTGTAATGTGGTGTCCCCAGGCTCTACGGAGACAGAAATGCAGCGGTCCCTGTGGTCTGATGAGAATGGTGCACAAGCAGCTATTGACGGATCACCGAACGCTTACAAGGTTGGCATTCCACTGCAAAGGCTGGCTGATCCGGCAGATATCGCGGATGCTGTTGTTTTTCTTGCTTCGGACAAGTCACGCCATATAACGATGCATGATTTGCGCATTGATGGTGGCGCTACGTTAGGTGTCTAAAGTGGAGTGTAGCAGTTTTGTATGGAAATAGATAATGGCAATCGTAACAGAAAACAATTGAAAAAGGGGGCAATTGAACGTATGAAATCCAATACTGCGTTTGAAGTGCAAGCGACTCAGTTGCTAAAAGATTACAAGCCAGGCTCTTCCTTCTTTTTTGCGTCACCTAGCCGGACTTTACTGGCTCAAGGTACGTTGGGAGCATTGCCGCATGGGGAGGCAAGCGATACGGAGGGCGGATTGGCCGAGCGTGTAGCCACGCTGCTTGAGAGTGTGCGTCAGTCCCACGGTGGACATCCGATTGTGGTGGGCGCTATTCCCTTTGATGATTCACGGGCAGCACAGCTGCTGGTTCCGGCGGAGACTCGATGGGCAGGGCCGCTTCATTCTGACTCTACGAGCTGGCACTCCGAGAATGGGAAAGCTGTTGGTTCGGCGAATGCTGCCGACAGTGTGAACCCGACGAAGCTTGGGCAGGCTCCGGCCTACGGCATTCGTTCCGTACCCGAACCGTCGGAGTTTGTACAAGGGGTGGAACAGGCCTTGAAATATATTGCGTCCGGGGAGCTGAACAAAATCGTGCTGTCCAGAACGCTGCAGCTGGATACTTCGGAACAAGTTGACATTCCCGGTTATTTGCATAATTTAGCCAGACATAATATCAAGGGCTATACCTTCGCTGTTGATTTACCTGCTTTGGAGGCGGTAGAAGCAGGCTCGGACAGGGCTGATGTGGGTGTGGAACAGCGAACGCTGATTGGAGCCAGCCCCGAGCTGCTCGTTTCCCGAGAGGGACTGCATCTGACGGTTAATCCGCTGGCTGGCTCTGCACCTCGCAGTGATGATCCTGTCGAAGATAAGCTACGGGCTGCGGCACTGCTGGAATCAATCAAGGACCGGCATGAGCACGCGGTAGTCGTTGAAGCGGTGGCCCTGGCACTCAGACCGCTATGCCGGAGACTGGATGTGCCGCAGGAGCCTTCGCTGATACAAACAGAGACGATGTGGCATCTTTCGACTGAAATTACGGGAGAATTGGCAGATTTGTCGGTTTCATCTCTGGCCATTGCCCTGGCGCTGCATCCTACGCCAGCCGTGTGCGGTTCGCCTACACAGCAGGCCAAAAAAGTTATCCAGGATATCGAATCGTTTGATCGGGGCTTTTACACGGGGATTGTTGGATGGTGTGATGCAGCGGGAGATGGAGAATGGGTGATTACGATCCGTTGTGCAGAAGCTGCAAAGCATTCCTTGCGTTTGTTTGCGGGGGCAGGCATTGTGGCGGCTTCAAACCCGGAAGACGAACTGGCGGAAACAGCAGCCAAGTTTGGAACCATGCTTCAGGCATTGGGACTGAAGCATGAATAATGAGAACGATACAGAAAGAGGAGGAATATCATGATGTTGCCCGGATGCCCTACATGGCCGCAGGAATTTGCCGATCGTTACCGGAAGGCAGGCTACTGGGAGGGAGTGACCTTTGGAGAAATGTTGCGGGAGCGTGCAGTATCGCAAGGTGACCGGACGGCAGTGACAGACGGTCAAAAAAGTACAAGCTACCGTGAATTGGATGAAAAAGTAGATCGGCTGGCAGCCGGATTTTACCAATTGGGAATTAGACCGACGGATCGGGTCATCGTTCAGTTGCCAAATATCACGGAGTTTTTTGATGTATGCTTTGCGCTGTTCAGATTGGGGGCGCTGCCCATATTCTCACTTCCGGCTCATCGCAGTAGCGAGATTGCCTATTTTGCCGAGTTTTCCGAGGCGGTCGCTTACATCATTCCAGATGTATATTCGGGCTTTGATTATCGTGGACTGGCCAGAGAGGTACAAGCCAGAGCGGCAACCCTGCGTCATGTCATTGTCGTAGGCCAGCCGCAGGAATTTACACCTCTATCCGGATTGTATATCGAGCCCGATCAGTCGTTACCCCAGGTGCTTTCGGGGAATATTGCCTTTCTCCAGCTTTCCGGCGGGAGTACAGGCTTGCCCAAGCTGATTCCAAGGACACATGATGACTATATTTACAGTCTGCGAGGGAGTGTTGAAATATGTGGCCTGGACGAAAAAAGCGTATATTTAGCCGCGCTTCCGATGGCTCACAATTATCCGCTCAGTTCCCCGGGTGTCTTTGGAACCTTGTATGCGGGAGGCAAAATTGTACTTGCGCCTACGCCCAGTCCAGATGATGCCTTTCCATTGATTGAACAGGAGCAAGTGACGATTACTGCTTTGGTCCCGCCGCTTGCGCTGGTATGGCTTGATAGTGCTTCGTCGAGAAGCTGTGATTTGTCCAGTCTTCAGGTGCTTCAAGTAGGGGGGGCCAAATTCAGTGAGGAGGCTGCTCGTCGGATCAAGCCGGAACTTGGGTGTACCCTGCAACAGGTGTTTGGCATGGCGGAGGGGCTGGTCAATTATACCAAACTGGATGATCCGGAGGATATCATTGTAGCAACTCAGGGACGTCCCATTTCAATCGACGATGAAATTAAAATATTGGATGATGAGGACAAGGAAGTGGCACCGGGAGAGCTAGGCCATTTGCTTACACGCGGACCTTACACGATTCGGGGTTATTATAAGGCGGATCAGCACAATGCGAGAGCATTTACACGGGATGGATTTTATCGTACGGGCGATTTGGTGAGGTTGAGTCCTGATGGCAATGTGATTGTGGAAGGCCGAGCCAAGGATCAAATTAACCGGGGCGGGGAGAAGGTGGCAGCTGAGGAAATTGAAAATCATTTGCTGGCCCATCCTGGTGTGCATGATGCAGCGATTGTAGCCATGCCTGACGAATATTTGGGTGAACGCTCCTGCGCTTTTATTATCCCGTATGAGATGGTGCCGACCGTGACGGAGTTGAAGAATTTTCTGCGTGAACGTGGTTTGGCGGCTTACAAAATTCCTGACCGAATTGAGTTTATATCAGCGTTTCCACAGACCAGTGTAGGCAAGGTTAGCAAAAAAGCATTGCGGGAAATGATTGCACAGCAGTTATCATCTGCACCTGAAGTGCATTGAGACGTAACGATGAGCAAGAACACATAAAGCAAGACAGACACGCGGAATGAATCGAAAAATGAAAGGAAGCGATATGATGGCTATTCCTCCAATTTCAGCTTATCCGATGCCGGGTGCTTCGGATTTGCCCCAAAATAAAGTGGCATGGCGGCCTGATCCCGGACGTGCAGTGCTGTTGATTCATGATATGCAGCAATATTTTGTTACTGCTTTTGAGGCTGGACAATCTCCGGTCAAGGAGTTGATCGCTAACATTCAGCTGTTGAAAAGCCACTGCCAGCAGCTTGGAATACCTGTAATCTATTCGGCGCAGCCGGGAGGTCAGGCTCCGGAGAAAAGGGGGCTGCAGCAGGATTTTTGGGGCAAGGGGATGGATGATGGACCTGTTCAAAAGGAGATTGTGAACGAGCTTGCCCCTTCGGATCAGGATATGGTTTTGACGAAATGGAGGTATAGCGCATTTCAAAAAACCAATTTGGACGATATATTGCGGCAATATCATCGCGATCAGATCATGATTACCGGTATTTACGCACATATTGGCTGTCTAATGACCGCGACTGAGGCATTTATGAAGGATATACAGCCTTTTTTTGTAGCTGACGCCTTGGGGGACTTTTCACTGGAATACCACAAAATGGCCCTGACTTACGCTGCCGAGCGTTGCGCAGTTACGATGCTGACTGCCTCCTTGATTGACGAGTTGGAGGCTGCGAAGGGGACGGCAACGGAAGGTGCACAGGTGCAAAGTGGAAATATGGCAACAGCTCAGACAGGCATAGCTGACCAGAAGCCTGGTGAAAGAGAAAGCGCGGCAAAGACTTCAAAGTCAGCAATGGCTGAAAAGGAAGTGACTGCGGCTCCGCAGTTAACTGAACAATTGGTACGCGAGCAGGTCGCAGGATTGCTGCATGAATCGCCGGAAGGATTGGCTGCCCACGATAATCTGATGGATAGGGGACTGGATTCGATTCGCATGATGAGTCTTGTGGAAAAATGGCGCCGCTACGGGGCAAAGGTGACGTTCGTGGAGTTGGCTGAACGCCCGACACTTGCTGATTGGTGGAAGCTATTGTCTTCGCGAATTAGGAAGGTATTGCCTAATTACGACTATTTTTCCCTTTAAAGGAGGGTTTGTGTATGCTCAAGCATCAGGATATTCGTCTTCCTTTGTCGGGAGCGCAAGCGGGTATTTGGTTTGCCCAGCAGATGGATTTGCAAAATCCGGCCTATAATACTGGTGAATACGTTGAAATTCACGGGCCAGTCGATCCCATTTGCTTTAAGGAAGCACTTCGCCGCACGATGGCAGAGGCTGAATCACTGCATTTGCGGTTCGGAGAGGATGAGGATGGACCCTGGCAGGTGATTCAGCCTTCGGAGGAATGGACGCTGCACCAAATCGATGTGAGCGCAGCGCCTGATCCTCGTAAAGCTGCTGAAGTCTGGATGAGGGATGATTTGCTCAAGCCGATTGACCTTACCCAAGGGCCGCTGTTTACACAGGCATTGTTCCGGGCAGGCCATCATCAATTTTTCTGGTATCAGCGTGTTCATCATATTGCATTGGATGGCTTTGGCTTTTCGCTCATAGCGCAGCGGGTGGCTCAATTGTACACATCTTTAGCGGAAGGCCGCTTTGAAGAAGAGGGTCGCTTTCCGCGGTTTAGTCAATTATTGGAGGAAGATTCGGCCTATCGTGCCTCGGAGAAGTTTGGACAGGAGCGTGAATTTTGGAACAAACGCTTTGCCGATGGGTTTGAGGTGGTCAGTTTGGGAGACCATGCGACGAGAAACTCCGGGCATGTAACTTCGAAAGAAGTGATGGCTGGAGGTTTCGTACGCGACACAGCTTATGTCACCTCTGCGGAGCGTGAACGTCTTCGGAAGGCTGCGGAACGTCTCAATGTGAGCTGGCCGGATTTAATTTTGGCGGCAATGGCTATTTATATTCACCGGCTCACAGGTGCACAGGACGTTATACTTGGTTTGCCGATGATGAACCGATTAGGCTCAGCCTCACTCCGTGTGCCGGGTATGGTGATGAATCTGCTGCCGCTGCGTTTGTCCGTTCAGCCAGAGATGAAGATAGCCACATTGCTCCGCCAATTGGTGCAGGCGTTGGGTGAGATACGGCGTCATGCAAAATACAGGCATGAGGAGCTGCGGCGTGATCTGCGCTTGCTTAGTGAAAACAGGAGATTGTTTGGTCCATTGGTCAATATTATGCCATTTGACTATGAGCTGAATTTTAACGGTTCTCGCGGAACTACACATAACCTGTCGGCAGGCCCGGTTGATGATCTGTCCTTGAATGTCTATGACAGGTCGGACGGATCTGGGTTGCGCATAGATTGGGATGCCAACCCTGCTATGTATAGCAAACGAGAGATAGAAGAGCATCAACAGCGTTTCTTGCAGTTGCTTACAAAGGTCGCAGCTTCGGAACCAGAGCAGCCGATTGGACAAATCGACCTCCTGCTGCCTGCGGAGCATCAGCTTATCCTGGAGGGCTGGAATTGTTCTTCCAGTCCGATGCTAGTCGCTTCCTTACAGGAAATGCTACAGCAACAGGCGGAACTTAGACCTGATGCTGTAGCTGTGGAATGTGGCAACGACATGGTTCTTAGCTATAAGGAGCTGAATAAGAGGGCGAACCGATTGGCCCATTGGTTGATTGCTCATGGGACAGGACCTGAGCAGGTCGTTGCCCTGATGCTCCCACGCTCCGTCAACATGGTTATAGGGATGCTGGCTGTGCTTAAAACGGGCGCGGCTTATGTTCCACTGGACCCTGATTATCCGCAGGATCGTGTTGCTTATGTGCTGGAGCATGCGTCTCCAGTTTGCATTTTAACAAATGCCGAAGTAGCAGATCGCATTCCGACAGAGATTTCTGTGCCACGTATGCTTTTGGATGGAGGAAGCGGCCAAGAGGATTTGACAGCCGTTTTGAACGGACACAGCAATGAATGTTGCGCAGCCTACCCGGATACGAATCCTACGGATCGCGAACGTGTTCAGCCTCTATCCACGGACCATCCTGCGTATATGATTTATACCTCTGGCTCGATGGGCAAGCCGAAGGGAGTCGTTATTACTTTCAAGAGCCTGACGAATTTTTTGCTCGCCATGCAGGATCAATTCACGTTGTGTGAGCAGGATCGACTGCTGGCAGTTACGACGATATCCTTTGATATTTCCGGGCTGGAAATCTATTTGCCTTTACTGAATGGTGCGCAACTGATTATTGCCCGGAAAGAAACGGTTCAGGAGCCTTCTGCTTTGGCCGAACTGATTAACCGTTCACAGCCTACCCTGATGCAGGCGACGCCTACGCTGTGGCATGTGCTGGCAACAGAACATGCAGGGTCTATTCGGGGCTTGCGGGTGCTGGTTGGAGGCGAGGCTCTGCCAGAGGAATTGCTGCATATACTCCAGCGTCTGGATTGCCGCATTACGAATCTGTATGGTCCCACTGAAACGACGATTTGGTCTACCGCAGCTTCCATCGAAAAAGAGGACACGGGAACACCAACTATCGGCAGACCTATCCGCAATACGCAGGTATATGTGCTTGACGGTAGTCTTCAGGCAGTTCCGGCAGGGGTAACAGGGGACCTGTACATTGCCGGGGATGGGCTGGCTCGGGGATATCACGGCCGCCCGGATTTGACAGCGGAGCGTTTTGTAGCCAATCCGTTTGGTCCTCCGGGGAGTCGTATGTATCGAACTGGAGATTTGGCCCGCTGGAGATTGGATGGATCTCTTGAATACGGGGGGCGTGCGGACCACCAGATTAAAATTCGCGGCTTCCGCGTAGAACTGGGTGAAATTGAAGCCGTTTTGGCGCGGCATTCCGATGTAGCCCAGGTTTCTGTGATTGTTCGTGAGGACCGGGAGGGCGATCAGCGGCTGGTTGCCTATATCGTACCGAACGCTGCTACAGCAACGTCGGTGCTAACCGGAGCCGAGACAGAGACGATTCAGCAGAAGCTGTGTAAGCCATCGGTACAAAGCGAGCAATCTGATCAAAAAGCACCTAACGAACAAAAAGCACCTGCCGAACCAGCTGGATATCAAAGTATAAGAGGGGGCTTGGGCTCATCGCCTCATCGTTTGCATTCACTGGCGTTACGTGAATTTGCTGCTGCGAGTCTGCCTGATTATATGATACCCTCAGCGTTTGTGATGCTGGAGTCCTTGCCGCTCATGCCCAATGGGAAGCTGGACCGTAAGGCATTGCCTGCCCCTGTTATGGATAAGGATTTCCACGCTCGTACTCCCAGAACACCGCAGGAAGCCATATTGTGTGACCTGTTCGCAGAAGTACTGGCACTACCGAAAGTTGGTATTGATGACAGTTTCTTTAATCTGGGGGGGCACTCACTGCTTGCCGGACGCTTGATGGCCCGAATCCGTGAGATATTCGGGGTAGAGCTGAATATGGGCAGCCTGTTTGAAACTCCTACGGTTGCCAGCTTTGCGGAACGACTGGATCATGGGCAGAGCTTAAGGCCCTCATTGCTTCCAGCCGTACGTCCACAACGTATTCCCCTCTCCTTCGCCCAGAGTCGATTATGGTTCCTGCATCGGATGGAGGGACCAAGCCCTACATATAATATCCCACTCGTTATCCGTATGTCGGGGGATGTAAATGTGGAGGCGCTTCAAGCCGCCTTGGGAGACGTCGTGGCCCGCCATGAGACGCTGCGTACGATTTTTCCAGATGTGCAAGGTGTATCGCAGCAGGTCATTCTGGAAACACAGCAAGCTTGGCCTCTCCTGCGTGTGATGAAAATCTGTGAGACAGAGCTGCCACATTTACTTGCAGAAGGGTCCCGTTACTGCTTTGATCTTGCAGTGGAGCCGGCTTTGCGAACGGAGCTGTTCACGCTGTCTGCTGACCGGCATGTGCTGCTCGTGCTGCTGCACCATATTGCCGGAGATGGCTGGTCGCTAAATGCACTCACAAGTGATTTGGCTACAGCCTATGCTGCTCACATTGAGCGTTATGCACATGCGGCGGAACAACCCGGGCAGCCTGAAAGTATAACACCGGTGTTGCCGAAGCTGTCTGTACAATATGCAGATTATGCACTATGGCAGCAGGAATTGCTTGGCAAGGAGAACGAAACCGACAGTCTGATGAACAAGCAGCTTGCTTATTGGCATAACGCATTGAAAGGCCTGCCGGATCAAATAGACCTGCCTACAGACTATCCGCGTCCATCCGAGGCGAGCTACCGGGGGGATACCGTTGCATTGCGGATAGCTCCCGAATTGCATGAGCAGTTGCTGCGTTTGAGTCGTGAAAATCGGGCCAGCCTGTTTATGGTGATGCAGGCCGGGCTCGCCGCATTGCTGACCCGATTAGGAGCAGGGACGGATATCCCGGTGGGCAGTCC
This sequence comes from Paenibacillus kribbensis, assembly GCF_002240415.1. NCBI lineage: Bacteria > Bacillati > Bacillota > Bacilli > Caryophanales > Paenibacillaceae > Paenibacillus > Paenibacillus kribbensis. The sequence goes on along the minus strand of NZ_CP020028.1, from coordinate 4,050,750 downwards.
GATAGCGGGACGCAGCGCAGAGGGACTGGATCAACTCGTGGGCTTGTTTATCAACACGCTGGTGCTTCGTATCGACACATCGGGCGACCCTACTTTCCGGGAACTGTTGGAACGGGTCCGTCGTACTTGTCTGGATGCGTATGAACATCAGGATGTACCCTTCGAGCGCCTCGTAGAGATGCTGAACCCAACACGCTCCAGATCGAGACATCCATTGTTTCAGGTGATGCTTGCTTTACAAAACACTCCTGATCTTGAATTGCCATTACCGGGTGTGGAAACTCAGTTGCAATTGGCCAGCGTGGGTGCAGCGAAGTTTGATCTGACGGTGGAGCTGCGAGAATATCGGACTGCAGACGGGCTGCCTGATGGAATCGAGGGCTGGATCGAATACAATACCGATTTATTTAAAAGGGAAACGATAGAGGCTATGAAGGTACGGCTGGAGCGGCTATTGGCAGCTGCGGCGGCTAATATGGAAGAACCGATAGGGGCCCTGGATATTCTGGGACCAGAGGAACGACACGAAATTCTCGTGAAGTGGAACGGTGACCCGAACGCGAGCACTCGTCTTAACCAAGCGTCTATCTTGAGCTTGCCTGTTTTATTCGAACAACAGGCTGCCCGTACCCCGGGAGCTGTTGCAGTTTCATACGAAGGCAACCAGCTAAGTTATGAGGAATTGAACGCGCGTGCCAATCGACTGGCACATCTGCTGATCGCACGTGGTGCAGGTCCAGATCGCATTGTGGCACTGGCGCTTCCCCGGTCACTGGATATGGTTATTGCGTTGCTGGCTGTGCTTAAATCGGGCGCCGCCTACTTGCCGCTAGATCCTGATTATCCGGCAGACCGTCTCGCTTATATGCTGGAGGATGCTGCACCTGCTCTGATGATTACCAGCATTCACGTGCCAATATCCTCAACTCCGGCCACAAGCACGGTGTTCCCGATTGTACTGGAGGATGCTCAGATCAATAAGGAGCTGAAGTCATATCCTGACTGCAACCCGGTGGATGCAGACCGTCTGAAGCCTTTGTTGCCGCTTCATCCTGCCTATATTATTTATACGTCCGGTTCTACCGGAAAACCAAAGGGTGTAGTTATTCCCCATCAAAATGTCGCGCGTTTGTTTGATTCGACGCAGCACTGGTTTCATTTTGGTCCGTCGGATGTATGGACTCTGTTCCACTCCTATGCGTTTGATTTTTCAGTATGGGAAATTTGGGGACCATTGCTTCATGGAGGGCGTCTTGTCATTGTGCCGTATACTGTCAGTCGTTCTCCGGAGCAGTTCCTGCAATTGCTGGTGGACGAGGGCGTAACGGTGCTCAATCAGACACCTTCGGCTTTTTATCAACTCATGCAGGCTGATCTTGAACAGCCTGCCCTTTCGCAAAAGCTGGCGTTGCGCTATGTGGTATTTGGTGGTGAGGCGCTGGAGCTGGGCCGGTTGACTGCATGGTATGAGCGTCATGCAGACGATGCCCCTACCTTGGTGAATATGTATGGGATTACGGAGACGACTGTACATGTCAGCTACATTGCGTTGGACCGTGATATGGTGGCTGTAAAAGCGAACAGTCTGATTGGGCGTCCCATCCCCGACCTGCGAGTGTATGTACTGGATCATCGATTCCAGCCTGTCCCGCCGGGGGTAACGGGTGATTTATATGTCGCCGGTGCTGGATTGGCACAAGGCTATTTGGGAAGACCCGCTTTGACGGCAGAGCGTTTTGTAGCCGATCCGTACGGTATACCGGGGAGCCGGATGTATCGGACAGGTGACTTGGCACGCTGGCGGTCTGACGGCTCGCTGGAGTATGCCGGACGTGCTGACCAGCAGGTCAAAATACGTGGCTTTCGCATTGAGCCAGGGGAAATTGAAGCGGCGCTGGTTCGGCATGAGGATGTGGCTCAGGCAGCGGTCATTGTCCGCGAAGATCAGCCGGGGGACAAACGACTTGTCGCCTATATTGTTCCTGTACCCGGCGGCGAACCGGAAGCATCCAGACTCCGACTGCATGCAGGAGCCAGCTTGCCTGATTATATGATACCGTCAGCTTTTGTCACGGTATCCAATCTCCCGCTTACACCTAATGGCAAGCTGGATCGTAAAGCACTACCCGCTCCCGTGCAGATGGCTGCAGGTGGAGGGAGAGGACCGCGAACGCCGCAGGAGGAAATCCTGTGTGATTTGTTTGCCGAGACGCTTGGCATGGAGCGAATCAGTATAGATGATGGCTTTTTTGATCTGGGCGGTCATTCATTGCTGGCGGTGAAGCTAATTAGTAGAATCCGCGAGGCCTTGGGTATCGAGTTGGGCATTGGCAACCTTTTTGGAACGCCAACAGTGGCTGGCCTAGCCGAGCAGTTGAACGTAGGTGCCAGTCAAGGGGCTTTGGACGTGTTGCTTCCTTTGCGTGCAAGCGGCGTGCAAGCTCCGTTGTTCTGTGTACACCCGGCAGGCGGATTAAGCTGGTGTTATGCGGGCTTAATCCAATCCATGGGCAAGGATTTTCCTATTTATGGCTTACAGGCTCGCGGGATCGCCCGACAGGAGGAATTGCCCCAGACACTGGATGATATGGCAGCCGATTATATTCGTCATATTCGCACTGTTCAGCCCAAAGGACCGTATCATCTGTTGGGATGGTCTTTGGGAGGGAATGTAGCGCATGCAATAGCGACACAGCTTCAATACGAAGGAGAGACGATTGCGATTCTGACTATGCTGGATTCCTATCCAAGCAATCATTTGCCGCTGCGGGGAGGACCGGATGAGGAGGAAGCGCTAATCGCTCTGCTGGCTCTGGGTGGTTATGACCCGGATAGTCTGAATGATGAGCCTTTGCGGCTTTCCACCGCCCTGCATATCTTGCGAAGCGATGGGAGCGCCTTGGCCAGCCTTAGCGAGGAGACGATTTTAAACCTCAAGGATACGTATGTAAATTCTGTGCGTATCTTGGGGAAGTATGTTCCGAGACGGTATAAAGGCGATATTTTATTTATCCGATCTACAATTATCCCGGATTGGTTTGAGCCGATTGCTCCGGAAACCTGGCTTCCCTATATTGATGGACAGCTAGAGCAACATGAACTGGATTGCCGCCATAAGGATCTGTGCCAGCCGGGACCTTTGGCGCATATTGGAAAACTGCTTGCAGCCAAACTACAGGCTTTCTAGGTCAAATGACGCCACAATCGAAAGGAGGAAAATAAATCATGGTTAACCCTTTTGAGCAGAATGAAGGTGGTTATTTGGTGCTTATGAATGGAGAAGGACAATATTCACTCTGGCCTGATTTCCAGCATGTGCCGGCCGGATGGGAGGTCGTTCACCAGACAGACAGCCGTGAGGCATGTATGGATTATATCAGCACACATTGGACAGATATGAGACCGGATTCCTTGCGTCCCAAGGCTGATGCAGTTCGTCGCTAATCCGGGGACATCATATCTTTATACAACTACACAGCTGTTGTGCATTATATGATCCGTGAAATGATGCAAAATGTAGAACCTTTTGATAATCTTATTTAAATTTTTGAAAATTTATAGAACAGGCAGTGAGACGAATCAGGCTGTTTCCTCTAACCGAGCATATCGGAGAGGAAGCGGCCTTTATTTTTTTTATAAATGTCATATTGAAATTATTGAAAAAGTGTGCTATTTTATTGTTAATAACAAAATGATAATAACAAAATATTATAAACTATAAGGAAGGCAGGGAAGCGACTATGTTTGGATTTAATTTTGTTAAATTTCAGCCCAGTGAGTATGTGATGAAGGTGAAGAACGGTAAGGTGGTCCGTGAGGGTGTCGGGCTATCCTTTTATTATTACGCTCCGACAACATCGGTCGTCGTCGTGCCTGTCTCTTCCATTGATGTGCCGTTCATGTTTGAGGACATGACGAATGATTTTCAGGCGGTAACGGTGCAGGGACAGCTGACTTATCGAATTGTGGATTATCGGAGAACGACACAGATCTTGAACTATACGTATGACTTGAAGGAAAAACGCTATATTTCAGATGATCCAGCTAAGCTGGCACAACGTGTGATAAATATCGCGAAGGTGCTTACCAAAAAGTATTTGGAGCGTGTCCCGCTCAAGGAGGCTGTTCAGTCTAGTGAGCGTTTGGCGCAAAATATGACGAAGGATATGGCTCAGCTTACAGAAATGGAAAATCTGGGAATCGAAGTCATGGGGCTGTCGATCCTGGCGATTTTACCGAATAAGGAGACGATGAGAGCGCTGGAGGCGCAGGCGAGGGAGGAAATTCTTCGCAATGCGGATCATGCGCTGTATGAGCGTCGTAATGCTTCCATTGAGCAGGAGCGGCGTGTGAAGGAGAACGAGCTAAACACGGAAATTGCGGTGGAGACGAAAAAGAGGCAAATCCGTGAAGCCCAGCTTGATGCCGAGCGTTCCGTGAAGCAAAAGCAAAGCGAGATGAAGGAGGAGCAGCTACGCTTTGACACGGCCTTGGAGGAGAAAAAACGCGAGCTGATTGAGCTGACGGTGACGAATAAAAAGGCAGAAGCCGACGCCAAAGCCTACGAGCTGACGGCAGTGATGAAATCATTGCAGGATGTGGAGCCGAATGTGCTTCAGGCTATGGCCAATATGGACATGAGTCCGGATAAGCTGATTGCGATTGCATTCCAGGAGCTTGCAGAAAATGCAGGCAAAATCGGTCAGTTGAATATTACGCCGGATCTATTGCAAGGTCTGATGTCAGATGGCGGATCAAACAGATCAGCAGGATCGAGAGGAACTGGAGGAAGAACACGATGAGCAGTCAGATGACAGAGCGCAAAATTATTCTGGTGAAGCGTAAAACGCGGCTGGAGGAGCTGATTGTCCGATATAATACGATCCAGCAGGCTCGCTTCTTTATGGAACGGCTGGGTGCGGATTTCAGCGATTATGTGCTGGAGGATGAGAATTACCGCAGGGCGGTGACGACGGCAACGTCTGAATTAACGGCCTTGGGCCGTGTTCAGATTGTGGAGCGGGAGCATGTGCCGAATTTTATTTTTGGCGAGCAGGACACGATAGTGGTGCTGGGTCAGGATGGGCTGGTAGCCAACACGTTAAAATATTTGAACGAGCAGCCGCTTATTGGCGTGAATCCAGACCCATTGCGCTGGGACGGGGTATTGCTGCCTTTTACCGTATCGGACCTGCACTGGGTGGTGTCGGATGTGTTCGTGCACAAGCGGCCGATTAAGGAAGTCACGCTGGCTAAGGCCCAACTGAATGATGGCCAGTCGCTGTATGCCGTGAACGATTTGTTCATTGGGCGCAAAACCCATGTCTCCGCGCGATACGAGCTGAGACTTGAGGATCAGGTAGAGCAGCAATCGTCCAGCGGCATTATCGTTTCTACGGGGCTGGGGACGACGGGCTGGCTGACCAGTGTGCTGGCCGGAGCGGCCGGAATTGTCGGCAGCGCTACGCGGCATCCGATTTCGCTGACTCCAGACCATCTGGTGCCGGGTGCAGCGTCAGGTCAAGAAGCAGCGATAGAACGAATGAACCATGATCATCGCGCAGTCTGGAGCTCGCCATCGCTTTATTTTACGGTGAGAGAACCGTTTCCCAGTCGGACGACCGCTGCGGAGCTGGTGTTTGGTCAGATAGCAGCCCAAAGACCGCTTCGAATTGCTTCGCAGATGCCGGAAAATGGGGTTATTTTCAGTGATGGAGTGGAAAGCGACTTTCTGGAGTTTAATGTGGGCATTGAGGCGACCATTGGTCCGGCGGAGAAAAAAGGGCATCTGGTTGTGTAGAGGTTTGTACAGGACGGCAATGGGTAATTATGAGTAAGGTACAACAATCCGATGAAACAAAAAGGAGGAATCAACATGAGCGACCACACGCAAGACGAAGCGAAAATCCGCAATCAGAAGAACGAGGACGGAGATTCCTTGATGGAAAAAACGAAGCTGGATAACGGCGTGGATATCGAGCCAGAGGCTGACGAATGGATTGCGAAGCCTTCCCCAGTGTCATACGATGATACGAAATCCTCTTCAAAGCAATAGGCCCTGCATTTTGATAGAGCAAATATGCAAAGACAGATGATCCTTGATGGTCATCTGTCTTTTTGGCATTTAATTGAATCTGGAATATACCTTCCATACCAGCTCACGACGGCTGCTTACATCCGTTTTTAAGAAAATGGCTTTCAGATGATCCTGCACTGTGTAGGCTGAAATATGAAGTTTGGTTGCCAGTTCTTTGGTCGAAAAGCCTTGAACAATGAGCTGGACAATCTGTCTCTCTCGCTCGGACCATGCATACACCTCTGCCATAAGCGGTAGCATATCGTTTGCCTTGGCAGGCTCAAACCATACGGCTAGCTGGTTCTCGCCTATATGTCCCTGTCTCCCTTGAAGGAGGGTGGCCCTGAGTGTTACCCAAGGGATTCCAGCGTCTGCGGAGGGAATACATAATCTGGCCTTTGGAGTGGATGTGACGGAAGCTTGCCCGAACGGCGGGAGGGCTGTGGATAGCGCTCGCAAGCAGACCGCTCGGACCGGGAAGTACGCTCCCATCGATTCCCTCCTGCTGACGAAGCAGCTTTAGCCACTGCTCTGCTGTTATATTGGACGAAATCGGAATTAATTTGTCAGAAAGCACCAGAACCCCTGGCTCCATTTCATTTTCCGTAGTCGTGCTGGGAACTGGGCACAAGCCGACACTGGCTTGACGTAGATGATAGGCTATGGACGGCGCCAGTGCTTCAAGCAGTTGTTGCTCCTCGGTACTGAACGCAGGCTGTGTATGGTGGCGGAACAGCGTAAGGAATCCCCAACAGCTTCCCTTGTACATAAACGGAACACGCAGCTCATCCACGAATCCGGCGGGGTGTAAAACCTCTCTAAACCGTCTGCTCCGATCCGGCTGCCCTTGTGTAGCCCCGTGTAGTGTCGCTATGGATCGTCCTTCTCGCACTAACTGATCGTATTTCATCATATCGTCGTGCAAATATTCGTATTCCAGCAGCTTGTTATGGATGTGTCCCACACCCGATTCCGTAAATGCCCCCGTAGAAAGCAGTGTATGCGGATCTACCGAGGTGCAGCACGCAGCATCGAAAGAAACCTGAGTACGCAAGCGGTCGATTAGCGTATGCTTGTACGTTTGCTGTCGAGCGTCCTTAAGCTGTGCCAGTTGTGTAAAGTGTACGTTCATAAGCTGCTCCCATCGAAATCCCACATTTATGGGATGGTGGATATACGTATGGCCTTTATAATTGAGAATGATTCTTAATTAAATCTACATTATAGGAATGGTCGGGGAAGATCAAGGCCAAATGTTTGGAGGGAGCCATCAATGAAGCATATCCATACCGAAAATACAGATTCATCCCAACCCATGAGCTGGAATCATCCAAGTGTGCATAAGTACGCCGATACGATTGCTTTAAAAATACCGGGATACGCCCATTTATATGAAATGACAGATCGTTTGATATCCGCACAGCTGGAGACACAAGCCTATGCGCAGACCACAGAACCGAAGGTCCTGATTGTCGGAGCGGGAGGGGGGCAGGAGCTAATTACGCTTGGAGGACGGCATGAAACGTGGTCCTTTACGGCAGTTGATCCCTCTGAGTACATGCTGGATTTGGCACGCAGGCGTGTGACGCAAGCGGGTATCGGTTCAAAAATATCGTTTGTTACAGGTACGTTGGGAGATTTGCTGTGTATACAGCGCAATGAGCAGTCTGAAAAACAGTCCAAACAGTCCAAACAGCCCAAACAGCCCAAACAGCCCTACGAAAATCCGTTATATGACGCTACTACCTGCCTGCTGGTGCTTCATTTTCTTCAGGGCTTGGAGAGCAAACAGGCATTGCTACACCAGATATCCGCTCGTCTCAAGCCGGGTGCGCCTTTTTGTCTAGCTTCTATCAATGGGAATCCGCAAGAGCCTGCATTCTCAATACAAATGCAGGCGTGGAAAGGCCATATGCTGAATCAGGGCATTCCTCTGGAGGACTGGGAGCGATTCGCCGCATCCATCGGCAGTGGGTCAGACCCGGTGTCCAATACGGTAATACAGGAAATGCTGGCGGATGCAGGCTTTTCCCACATTACCCGGTATTATGGCGCTTTTTTAGTGAATGCGTGGTTTGCGGTTAAGGGGGGAGAGGCAGCTCATGGCAAAGGATAATATCATCATCATTGGCGGATATGGTCATGTCGGAAAAATAATATGCATCGAGTTAAGTAAATGGTTCCCCGGCAAGGTGTTTGCCGCAGGACGTAGTCTGGAGCGCGCCACTGAATTTAGCCAGCAAACAGCAGGTAAAGTACAGCCTATGCAGCTAAATATTCATGAGCCAATTGCTCCGTCAATACTAGAACAGGTTAAAGTCGTTATCATGTGTCTGGATCAGGAAAATACAGCCCTGGTACGTGCCTGCCTGCAGCATGGCGCGCATTACATGGATATTACCGCCAATGGAGCTTTTTTGCATCAGGTGGAGCAGTGCCATCAGGAGGCACGAGCTTATCAGACCACAGCCCTGTTAAGCGCGGGATTAGCTCCTGGACTGACCAATCTGCTGGCGTTGCAAGCGACACAGCTTATGGATCAGACGGAAGAGCTGAACATATCTCTGATGCTGGGCTTGGGGGATGAGCACGGTCAGGCTGCTATTGAATGGACAGTGGATCAGATTCATACGGACCTGGAGGTTATGGAAGAGGGACGTCCGGTGATGCGAAAAAGCTTTACCGACGGCAAAGTGGCTGATTTCGGTGCAGGAGTGGGCCGCCATCGGGCGTATCGTTTTCCATTCTCGGACCAGCAGATACTTCCTCGTACACTCGGTATTCCCACGGTTAGCACACGCCTTTGCTTTGATTCGCGGTTGACTACCCGGCTGCTGGCAGGACTGCGAACCACAGGGTTATCAGGCTTGCTCCGACAGCAATCCGTGCGGGATGTAGTGGTTCGCAGCTTCAGCAAACTGCATCTTGGAGGGAATGGTGTAGCGGTCAAGGTAGATGCACGGGGAACCCTCAAAGACAAGCAGACGGAGGTCGAGTGCCAACTAAGGGGGCACCAGCAGTCCAATTTAACCGCCAAGGCAGCTGTGTTTGCAGCGCTGGCTTTGTACCGTTCAGAACTTCCCTATGGTGTATTTCACATGGAGCAGTGTTTTGCGTGGAGTCGTATGCGGGATTGGCTGGGACAGCTGGTAGCCGTAGAGATTCAGGTGAATGGACAGCATGTTTAGAAGTTATATATTCTAATAAAAAGATCCTTCATATCATCCAAGCCTTATTCAGCAATGCATTGCGGATAGGTCTTGGATTTCTTTTCCTATTGGATTACACTAGAAAGAAGTACATATTTTTGGGAAAGACCGGTGGGGATGATATGAAATGTGGAACCCCAATCCGGTCGATAACGGTCAGGAGTAAATCAAAACGAAAGAGAGGGAATAGGACGTGAAGGTGGAACAGGATTTGGAAGAAATCAAACAAAGATTGGCTCACATCGAGGCGAAGCTGGAACGCAGATCGACCTCCGGGAGACTCATGAAGTATATGATTATCATCCTCTTGTCTGTTTTTTTCTTGTTTTTTGCGCTCGGAGTTGTTCAATTTGTTTCCAGTTCTTCGGTGTAAGAGGATGGAAGAGGGGAGTTGCTTATGTCTGTAGAAGCGATTATTTTTGATTTGGATAATACGCTAATTCATCGTAAACAGGCGTTTGCGGCATATGCGGAGCGCTTTGTGGAACGATTTATTGTGGCAGAAGGTCCGGAAAAGCGGGAAGCTGTAATCGAACGGATGCGTCTGGCGGATCAGGACGGATATCGGGACAAGAGGGAGCTGTATACCGAGCTGCATGCAGATTTGGAGTTGAAAAATCCCGATACGACAGTACAAGAGATGCTGGGCTTTTGGTATGGTGAATTTCATAAGTTTACGGTACTGATGGACGGGGCCAAGGAAGTGCTGTCCGAGCTGCGGTCACGCGGGTTGAAGCTGGGTATTATCACCAACGGCTCACTCCGCTCGCAGCAAGCGAAAATCGACCGGGTGATGCTGAGGGATTATGTGGATTCCATTATCGTATCAGGCGGCGTGCACATTGAGAAGCCTAATCCCCGAATATTCGAGCTGGCTCTACAGGAGCTGGAAATTGCCGACCCTGGTCATGCGTGGTATGTTGGGGATCATCCGACAAATGATATTCGTGGTGCGCAAAGTGCAGGCCTGCATACCATCTGGCTGGAAGGTTTTATGCCGTGGGAGGAAAAGGGCATCGTACCAGACGATCAGATTGGGAGTCTGCGTGAAATCATCACTTGGCTGGATCGTCAAAGCTATTCGGCGAATACGGAGGAGGGAGCATCATGAGCATACAGCATCATAGGCATGAATCAAACGATCATACCAAGCCTATCCTGCTATCGTTTCCAGAGCAATTTCAGACGGAACGATTGACGATTCGCGCTCCGCAGTGGGGGGATGGAGCAACGGTCAATGAAGCGATCCGTGAGAGTGTGAATGAACTTCGACCGTGGCTTCCTTTTGCGAGAAACCTTCCTACACTGGAGGAATCCGAGATCCGGTCACGCGAAGCCAGACTTCAATTTCTGGAGCGGTCTAACATGATGCTGTATGTATTTGATACGGCTTCGGGAGAATTTGTAGCCAGCAGCGGCTTGCATCGTATCGATTGGGATACACGCAGATTTGAAATCGGGTATTGGCTCAGAACATCATGGACCGGGAAAGGCATTATAACGGAGGCAGTTCATGGTATTACGGATTTTGCTATACAGCATTTGGAGGCAAACAGGCTGGAGATTCGTTGTGATTCCAAAAATACACGCAGCGCCAAGGTAGCGGAACGAGCAGGCTTTACTTTGGAGGGTATTTTAAGGAACGTCGAATATGACGAAGAAGGAAAATGGGCACACCAGATGGTTTTTGCCAAGGTGCGCGGTATTGAATTTTAGCATCTATTGCGGAGGCTCATGATGATTAATTATAAGATGAAAAATATAGACAAGCTGGTGTGCATACAATATGACATCAGCATAAGGTTTGGCATTTTTGCAAGCGCTATCCCAAGGAGAAGCTTGACGAATTTCCAGCAGCCTAACGGAGATTTTCCAGTGTTAGGACAGGTGATTTAGCTTGATAAGCGTTCGTAAAAGCGTCAGCAGGCACGCAAATCGGGCAATACAGGTGAAGTCTCGCTGGAAAAAACGCGCTGTGTATCTGGTTGTCGTACTGGTCGCTATCTTATTGGGCTTGGGAAGCCGGGTATTCTCCTCCCGGTTGCCTGAATTCGTTGCCAGTCACTTTGGAGATGCCTTGTGGGCGTGCATGATTTACTTTGGGCTGAGAATGCTGTGGGTAGATCGTCAATTGTCTGTAGCCCTGTGGGGCAGCTTGCTGTTTTGCTTCGCCATTGAGTTCAGTCAGATGTACCAGGCTCCTTGGATCAACCACATTCGGGCGACAACGCTGGGCGGACTGGTGCTTGGCAGAGGATTCCTGACCGCTGATCTGATCAGGTATACGGTTGGTATTGTGGTATCCTGGACGCTGGATCAAATCTGCCAAAAGCTGGCAGGGAACAATCACGAATAGACGACGACAAATCACCCAAATCACTCAAACCACCTAAATTATTCAAATAACTTGAAAAGCGAGGGTTGCGCTTGAAACAAAAGGGAAAACGTCACAGGTTGTTCGGCAAGATGATTGGATTATGCGCAGGGTTTAGCTTATTGTTTGCGACCATACTTGTTCCAGGGCAGGCACTGGCTGAAAAACAGCTTGCGGCGTCTCTTCGTTTTGACTTTGGTCCGGGGAACGTTGCTGACGGATATACCCAGGTCACCGCCAAGGATGCTTACACGCCTGAGCGAGGCTACGGATTTATGGATCTGTCCAAGGTAAGCGAAGAGGATCGTGGTGGAAGTGATGCTATTCGCTCGGATTTTGTTCGTGTTCACGGCTCATCCTTTGTCGTCAATTTACCACCTGCGGATTACACGCTTTCCCTGATTGCCGGAGATGCAGCCGGAAACACAGATATCACTGTAAAAGCCGAATCCATCGTTAAGGTGGAGCCAACCACCAAAGCAGCAGGCCAATTTGTCGAGGCAGGATTTGAGCTCGCCCTTATTGACGGTCAGCTGGAATTGTACTTCTCGGGAAATGATCCGAAGGTTAACGCTTTGGTTATTACGCCCAAGGAAGCTCGAACGGCTGGAGAGCATCCTTCGGTATACCTTGCCGGAGATTCTACGGTTCAAACCTATAAGCCCTCCATGAAGCCCCAGGCGGGCTGGGGTCAAATGATTGCGCCGTTTTTTACGGATGAGACTACATTTGTGAACCGTTCTATAGGTGGACGAAGCACGAGGACCTTCCTGGTGCAGGGACGGCTGGATGATATATTGAGAAATATCCGGCCCGGGGATTATCTGCTCATACAGTTTGGTCATAATGATGCGGCGATCAACAATCAAGAGCGCTATGTTTCACCCGCAGATTACAAGGTTTACTTGAAAACCTACATTCAAGGAGCCACACAACGTGGGGCGATACCAGTGTTAATTACTCCTGTGGGTCGTCGGGATTATGATGCGGCAAGTGCTTCCTTTCGGATTAGCTTCCCGGAATATGTGAAGGCCATGAAGGAAACGGCAGCCGAGACAGGTGTTGCACTGGTTGATCTTAGCCGCTTGAGTGTAGAATATTACAATACACTTGGCCTGGAAGGAACACTCCCGCTATTTTTACATGTGGAGCCAGGGGTGTATCCTGCATTTCCTGATGGGGTGAAGGATGATACGCATTTTCAGGAGTATGGCGCGGAGCAAATAGCCCGACTGGTAGCTCAGGGCATTCGCGGGCTGAATATTCCTTTAGCCTCTTATGTGCGGACGGAGGATTCGCAATAAAACGCTATTTCCATCCATGATATACTTAGAAAATAAACTGGCCCTACCCAAGGATAGCATTGTTTACGGCTTGGGTAGGGCTTTAACGTTTTTAGAGTAAGAATACGGACGCAACAGGTGCAGTTACGGGAGGCTTGGCGGGGATTTATTAATACTTTAGTGCTTTTATTTGTCAGATTCAATCTTGGAATGGTAGTATAAGGGTAGATATTACTCTATTTGGGATTCTATTAATCTAAATCATATTTCTTTGAATGCCGATATATGGGAATGAGGCGAGAACATACTGTTATTATAGCCGCCCGAAAATGGATGTATATCATTGGGTTAGGAGAGTAGAAGAAGTGTCGGATTTATATACCAAAAAAGAAGTAGAGGAATATGTAACGAACACAGCTCTTGAACGACCTTTAGGTGTAAGCATTGCAGCTATTTTACTGATTTTTAATGGGGCTCTTCTGATGGTGACACAGCTATTGATACTCAATGAGTTGAATGAGGCTTCTACGTTGATAGGGATTTGCAGGGGGATGTTTCAAGGATTCATTGCTTTGCTTGGTTTGGCCGGAACGACTGCCGGTGTTGGTATGTTGTTTGGCAAGAAGTGGGCCTGGTGGCTGGCTGTATTTTATTTTACATATGAGACTATGTATTATGCGTGTGCCATTCTGTTCATTCCGGATGTCTCGCCCATATTGGGCGGTGTACAGCTGAGTCCTGCTCTATATTACGTAAAGTATGGTATGCGCATTATTTGGAATCTGGCTTTTACTTTGTTCATGTGCCAGGGAAAAGTGCCCGGATTTTTTCAAACAGATGAAGTCAACAAGTGGAGAGCATGTATTGCATTATTACTAATTAATGGAGTGCTGGTTGGAATTGGCTGGGGATTATTAAATTAGGTTCACCGTATAGAAGCCTTCATTGATCCAGATAACGAAGGCTCCAGATGGCTGCTCCTTAAAAGTGGTTTTACAAATATCCTTTATCCCCATAAGGCTGGAGTCGGTCAAGCCAAGTCTGCTCCAGCTTCGCCAGTGCATCTTTGACATCGAAGAACTCTGAATCCTTTTTCTTCAAAATGTCCAGCACTTCAAATTCAAACGCATCCTCGCCATACTCATTCCATTCCTGTTGCAGTTGTTTATTTTTAGATACGCCCATCTGCAATTCAAAACGACGGCCGTTCAGCGATTTTAAATTCGGCGTAGAAGCGACAAGCATTTTTCCATTGTGTGTATTGCGAATGCAATAGATTCCAGCCTCGGTTTTTATCTCCATGTACTGCTGTACCAGTTCTTTTCTTCGGTTCATTGTCGAATCCTCCTAATATATAAACGTTGTCCATTAATAATCTTTCAGCCAATATTCACTGCCATCCGGCTTGCGAGCCAATAGACCATATTCAATCATATATCTGCGCACCGTTACATAATCGTCATACACTTCCTGTAAAATCGCATTGATATCCTTCTCATGATACGTTTGTCCTTTTACGAAACGTCCCGCAATTTCACGCAGCACAACCAGCTTGTGCTTTTCTTGCATTTTGAAGGTTTTCAGACGCCCGTCTGTACCATTCGGAAAATACTTCTTGAGTATCTTTTGCTTTTCTTCTTCCGTAATGTTGTAGCGTTCGTCCACCATCCGTGCCCGTACCGGCACTTCGACGATGGAGGGAGCATGACGGTCCTTCTCCCTTAGCAGCTCCATTAATGTGAGAAATACCTTGGCCTGCCTTTCTTTTTCCTTGAGTCCAAAGCGGTGATTGCGGATGGTTGATGCACTGCCGATTCCGGTTTCCTTTTGAATATCCGCATCGCCCATGCCTTGATAAAATAGCTGAAGCAGCCGATTCTGATGATCCGTCAGCCCGGTCAGCTTTTTGTCCAGGCCGATCAAATATTCAAATACCGAACCATATGTCCGCTCAATATGAAGACGCATGTATCTCTCCGCATCATAAAATACCCCTTGGTCCTGATAGATGATACCTTGCTCGTATCGCTGTCCGTCCAGCAGGCAGACCACCTGCTCTCCCTGACGGATATATCCGCGCTTCAGTTCCTCGATTCCAGCATTCCAAAATAGCTCGGAATGGTCCATTTTAGCAAACACCTCGATTAAATGATGATTATTTTATAGACAATATAACATTTTGTTTGTTTTAAATCAATGAGTGGGATGAATGTAAGGGAGATTTCCAGTGACTCTGTCGCCAATTTATACACAGGAGAGCCAATCCACCTGAATACAGATGAATTCATTCATGAAACAATACTTATTTTACAGATGCTTGTAATTTACTTTCTTCTAATATTTAACTGTTAGTAGAATTATTGAAAAGTTATAATGCTAATGATTATCTGAGTGTACTTGGAGAAAAGAGGTTAAGAGATGATGTTGAAAAAATGGCCATTAATTTTGATGCTAGCCGTGCTGGTAGTAGCATCATTGGGCTGGAACGGTGGAGTATCTTATGCAGATTATCGTACTTGGGACAAGGACAAGGGTAGATTTTATTATACTTGGTACAAGTACAAGGGTACTGAGGTGAAGACATATAAACTGACTGAAGTACCTGGAAGACAAATAGAACTGGGTTTTGATATTGATAAACATTCAAAAGAAGGAGAAATGGAAGAGCGAAGGTTCTTTCAGGCTTTAAGCCAAACCCCAAATGTGTATGGAGACTTCACCGGCTACAAAACAGTGAAAACAACTGGAGTTGTCACCGAAAGTATAACGGATGGGGTTAGCAAATTTACAGTAATTGATTGGCTTTATAAGCAGGAGCCACAAATTGTAAAATACGTAAATCCAGATGTAACTAGAAAAGATTATTTTACTTGGCAATCAGGTAATGCTCTTCGAATTTTTATGAAAGGGTCAGATGCAACTTCTTTGTTTGAGCTGTTTTATAAGGGGGTACCAAGTGAAGAACGGCTTCATTTTAAAGCTAACGATATATATTTTGTTAGATTCTCCTCCAGATATATGACTGCTGAAGCGTTAACAGAGGAAGGGGCTCATACGTTTACCAACCGGGAGTTTGTAGGTCAGATAACAAGCGCAGATCCTGCAGAATATCCGCAAAATGGGATTTCAAGGGGTTACTATTATGTTTTTAAATGGTCGGATTCGGATGATCCCCATTATGTAGAACAACTGGCCAAAGCTACAGCAGCGGTAGCACAAGCAGAGACAACCCAATTACAGACGGATGTGAATGCAACTGTAGAGCTAATAAATAAGCTGCGAGATCCAGAAAAAGGTAAGCTTGTTGAAAGGGTAGTAGCCATACAGAAAATCATTGATGCAAAAGCTGCCTATACTGAACAATTAAAGACAGCTACGCAGGCAGTTGAAAAAGCAGAAGCTTCAAAATTACAAACTGAGATTAATATGGCCCGCACTTTACTAGTGCATCTCAATGATACAGACAAACAACAGCTTAATGACCGATTGGATCGTATACCGGCTATTGATGATTTGCCCAAGGATATAACAAGTCCTTCCAAACCTAAGAAATTAGTAGGTTCCAGACCTTCGCCTAACAGCATTACTCTAACCTGGGAAGCATCTACCGATGATGTTGGAGTTGTTGGCTACGATGTTTATCGTGATGGTCAAATGATAGGTAATACCAAGGAATTAACCTTTCAAGTAGACCAGTTAGAACCTCAGAAAATATATAAGTTCGCAGTAAAAGCCAAGGATGCGGCTGGTAACTATTCGGAGTTTAGCAATAGCATTAAAAGTGGCCTATCCAGAAAGTATAAATATATATATGACGCTAATGGAAGGCTTGAGCATATTGAACAGGATGGTCAGGTTGTTTTCCAATATCATTACGATGCTAATGGTAACCTGATACAGATTATAAAAATGAGCAACACCAAATAAATGATAAGTAACTTAATTTAAAGTCGGGAATGGAGAGAAGAACTTGCGATTTAGAACAACAAAACGTCATATAGCGATAATCATGATTATCACATTTATTTTCGGTACAATTAGCGGCTTTGTTCCTCCAAATGTGTTCGGTGCGGGGAATGACAATTCGCAATACTCGGTGGATCAAATGGCTGCCCGATTTGGAGTCACATCATCTTTTCTTTCGGAACAATTAAGAAAAGGTTATTCATTAAATCAAATTTATACAGCGTTATATATGGCTGAACAAGATCATATAAGCTACGAGCAGGCTGTAGCTTCGTTATTCCCTTCAGAAGAGAACCAATCGCAAGCCGTAACAAGCGATGTATACAATAAGCTATCGGATGCTCCATTAGATAACCTGATTTCTCATAGTGTTACAGATGATGTTTATCAAACAGATGACCTTGATCCTGCGAACACAGTCACCAAAGATGTATATAAAGTGGACTTCCTGAAACAAAGTCTCATGGCGAATGTGCCACAGCTCCCACCCATTAGAGAAGAAGCGCCAGTATACAATAAGTCTTCTTTTAATGAAGCTCCTTATTCTGTTGGCGATGATAAAGAATCGATATCCACTTTATCAGGCAGCTTATCGCTGCAAAATACAGATTTAACTCTGCCTGGACGAAATGGACTTGGTTTTTCCTTGACGCGTCAATATGATACGAATCGGGCTCAATTTTTTGACAAAGGCGCTGAAATTGTTGACAACAGTGCTGCTGTGCAAAACTATTATGTCTACTTTAAGGCGATGATGAAACCTGTTACCAAGTCGTACAAGGTGTCCTATCAGCAAAAAAGATGGGTGCAAGAGGACACAAATGGGGACGGGAATGTTGATGTGAACACCTATAATCTTCAGCCGGAAACAAAAGTTATAGGCAATTACACGACTTATGAAGCTGCCAGCCAAGCGGCGGGACAAAAAATAACCTATACTATACCCTCGGAATCTAGGACTGAGAAAGACTCCAGGACTGGAAAATGGGAGAAGGCTTTTCCGGACTCTATTAAGTATAGTAAAGATGGGTTTACCGGAACTTTAAGCAAAGATGGGCAAGCCAGAGTCATCAAGGGATCATATACGGCTCCTAGTTCAAAAAATATATACATGGAACAGTGCAGCGTTATGAATTTGTTCTATTATGATAGTACGGGCAACGCTTCGCGAACTTTTCCACGTAGTCCGGTATGTGGAGACTCTAAAATGCATTACGACAGGGATTCATATGTAGGGGATTTAACTTTATCGTCTTTACTTGTTTATCCAAGATGCCCCATGTACTCTCCTGGTAGAGCAATGTGTACAGAATCAGGAACAGCGTATTATTCCGGAACAGTCTACAATAAGGGAACTGCTGATACCCGGGAATGGAGGCAAGATTATAGCGGAACCGTTACTAAACCCGGTTATATAAGTGATATTGGTTATAGCGAGTGGACTAGCAACGGAAAAGGCGGAAGGACAAGAACGGCCTTTACCATGGAGGGCTCACCACAAATTGAAACGATTGTTTCTGAGGGGCTGGAAACGGCTGTTCGCCGACAGACAGCGCTGTTCACAACCATTGCTGAGGCTGAGTACTATAGGGATGTAATTAACAGCAGTCCTCAGGCTGAAATTCCGGGTGACGATGGGAATAAATACTATATTGCAGCAGATGCAGATGCTACCGTTTTTGCTGAGATTGTAGCCTATCAACCTTCATTTATCTTTCAAAACCGTACCTATCCTGCACTAGAAGATCAATTGAACCCTCTGGGTAAGGGGTGGTCCTGGAATTTGCCTTATGTAGAAACCAAAGAGGGCAAGCAGTATATGCACTTGGGGGATGGTGGCAGCTATGAAATTGAGGGCGACCAGCTCAAAGGTTACGACTGGAAAGGACTGACCTTCACTCCCGACACTTCAGTAACCGTTAATGGGGAGAACTCAGCTACTGTATTAACTTCTATTGATGGGGCGAAAAAACAATATTTTTCCAAAGACGGTCAGTTGCTGCAAATTGAAGATGCATATCATAACACGATAAAGTTCAATTATGAACTCAATGCTACTTATAAACGTAAATTGCTTAGTAAGGTAGAAGATGCGATCGGCAACTCGATTGATATTCAATATACGGCTACAGATGTTACTTTATCTAAAGGAAACCGCACTGTTGTTTATCATAAACATACAGAGCAAGGTGTTGAATTACTGGATTCAGTGACAGATGCCGAAGGCAGAAAAACCACATATTCCTATACATTGGCACCTGCCAAGTTTAATTTGAGTGCGTCACATCCTGAAAGACAAATCTCTAATCCGTACGCTTTGTTAACCAAAGTATTTCATCCTACGGGAGCCTCTACTTTGTATACTTACGAAGACCAGCCAGTAAAACGCTATATTGGCTCCAATTCGGTAAACGAGGCATATAGAGCGGTCTCACGTGTAGACCAAATCACATATGAAAACAATCAAACCGAAAACTATAATCGGGAAACGATTCATTATAATTCTGATATGGGTGAGAGCTATGTAAAAGATACTTCGTTCTCTACCGTAACAGACAATGGATTGGTTCGTTCAACATTCAATTATAATAAAAAGTTTATTAGTGCAGACACGCCACCACAGTATTATCTGGATCAATCTGTGGTTAAAGCAGGAGATTCTGAAAAAAGCACAGCTTATCAATACGGCAAGCAGGTGACAGGCAAAGCCTATACCGTACCTGTACCAACCCGTACTTCGTCCAGCAATAATCAAAATGGAGACGTTTTGACAACGACTGCTGAATATGATGATTACGGTAATATTACAAGCTCAGTGGATGAAAAAGGTTCTCAAACTGCGTATATGTATGACGACAAGCACAGGATTAAAACCGTTACGGAACCGATTGATTCCCAAAGCACTGGAGTTACAGAGTACACGCGTAACCCACAAGGGAAAGTAACGCAGGTCATCGTCTCCAAAGATCATTCCGGGGGAGAATTACTTCAAAAAGTAAATTATTCGGGTATCGATGCTTACGGAAATACAACGGTTCAGACGATTGCTAATGGTAACAAATCTGTGACTACAACAACGGAATATAGCAGCAGTTACGACCATGCTTTTCCAACGAAACAAAGTGTAGAGGTTACAAATATTAATGGTGAAAAATCTACAGTAACCATTCAGTCTGATTATGATAAGTCAACTGGTTTAATCACTTCCTCGCTGGATGGGAAAGGTCAGAAAACCGGGTATCAATACGATGCTCTTGATCGCGTAAAAGCCGTAACCTATCCGGACGGTAAAAGTATTCGTGTAGCCTATGATGATCTTGAGAACACCGTAACGGTTACGAATGAGCTGGGGATAAGAACCAAAACACGTTACAATGCTTTGGGCTGGAATATCGAGTCAGGATTGTTCGAAGGTAACGATTACGTGATCAAGTCCAAGTCAGCTTATGACGCTAACGGAAGATTAGTGTCCAGTGAAGATGCACTTGGGCATCTGACACGCTATGGCTATGACGCTTGGAGCCGTACAACCTCGACAGCCTATGCGGACGGTTCAGAAGCAGCAGTTAAGTATGATGATGCTCTTCGTCAAGTAATTCAACGAGACGGTGAGCTTAATGAACAAATTCAAATCTACGATAAATGGAACCGTTTGGTACAAAATAAAGAAAAATCAGCCATGGACGGTATTGAGAAAATAACTTCCAAGATAGAGTATGATGCTGTAAGCGATCAGATTTTGAAACAGACCGATGCGAATGGAAATGAGACTCAGTTTTCGTATAATGCCTTGGGTGACCAAACAGCGGTGACGGAGCCTAATGGCGAAACGACGAAGTACACTTACGATATGCTGGGTAATCTCACTCGGATCACATATCCGGATGGTCAAGCTAAAGTCAAGTCGTATGATGAACTGGGTAGAGTCATTCAAACCAAAGACGCGAAGGACCAGATCGAAAAGCGCTATTTTGATCTCAATGGGAACTTATCCAAGAAAATAGACCGCAACGGGAATGTAACTTCTTTTGAATACGATAGCCGTAATCGATTAAAGTCGCGTGTAGGTAAAGATGAGACTGTCAGCTACGTATATGATGCTGCAGGCAAACGCCTAAGCATGACAGATCAAACGGGTACAACATCCTATGCGTATGACCCGTATACGGAGCAACTGAACACCTTGTCTTACCCGGATGGGTTAAAGCTTTCTAATCAGTATGATTCGAATGGCAATCGAACTGAAATGACAGGACCATTTGGCGAACAAGTAAACTATACGTATGATCAATTGAACAGATTGAAGACCGTAGGCAACACAAGAAATAAGCCCGTTTCGGAATATACCTATACCAAAAATGGATTGCTGGATTCAACAGTATCTGCAAATGGTTATCGCCAGCAAAACCAATATAATGGGATTGAGTTAGTTGAATTAAAGCACACACGATCTGATGTGGAAACGAACAGCTTCCAATATAGCTATGATCCTGGTAAAAATATCACGAAGCGTATTCAAAATGGTGTAGAGGATGCCTTTACGTATGACAAACTGAATCGGATTGCTACCTCTACCGAAAATCAGGATGCTTATTCGTATGATGCCAGAGGGAACCGTCTTACGATGGAAACAGAGAGAGCTCCGCATACGAAGCCGAGGGAGAATAGCTTTGACGATCAGAACCGATTGACGCAAGTCAAGGTCGACGGAAAGCTCGTAGAGTACCGATACAACGGGGATGGATTACTGACAGACCGTATACAGGATGGCGTTCATACCCGATACTACTACGATGGAAACAGTGCGCAAATTATAGCAGAAGCTACGATTGAAAATGGAAAACCTGTTTTAAAAGCCAATTATATTCGAGGTCTCAAATTAGAGGCTATAGCTTATGCGGATCAAACGGAAGCCTATCCCGTCTACAATGGTCACGGAGATATTATTGAAATCAGGGATTCCTCCGGAGCCTTGCTAAATCAATATCAATATGATATCTGGGGCAATGAAGAGGTCAAGGAAGAAAAAGTCCACAACCCATTCCGATATTCAGGCGAACTATGGGATGATACAACGGAATTACAATATTTGCGTGCCAGATGGTATGATCCTGATAGTGGAAGGTTCATTAATGAAGATACGTATGAGGGTGAGCAGGATAATCCTTCGAGTTTGAACTTGTATACGTATGTGAAGAATAATCCTTTGAGGTTTGTTGATCCTAGTGGACATATGTATACTGAAATAGGTACTAACTATAGTGCAAATGATAGCGCCTCAATTAATAAGTATAAGGCTATTTTTCAACTTGGAGTTGTTCACAGAAATCCACTTATAATGCAAAGTGCACATGATGCTGCTAACTTTGTTAGATTGAAATATCAAACTTATGTAAATCGAACTAACTATTTATCTAATGTTTACTATCCTATTGTGAATAAGGATCAGTATAATGAATTACTTAAAGGTAGCGCAAATGAGGTTCCTTTTCTAGAAGATCCATTATTCTTTTTATTTGATGGTACATTTACTTTGTCTTATAAAGCTGCAGCCTCTCTTGCAGTTAAGACATTGGGTAAAAAAAGTGTAGAGCAAACTACGACTTATATGCTTAAGATGGATTTACAGCTATTTGCTAAAAAGGGAAAAGAATTTAGAGGAGGAGCAAAGTCAACCCGTGATAATTGGTATGGCTATAATGATAAAGAATTTCAAAAATGGTGGCACAGATCGGGCAAGAAAGAATATGGTGGTAATGATATCGAAGATAGTGCAGAGGCTAAAGCAATATATGAATACTGGACGTCGATTGGTAAGCCAAATGTAAAATAAGGTGGAGACGAAGTGAATAAATTACTTTTAGAAAATGTTATAAATAATGGGGATTTAATGGAAGCAGTGAAGATGATAGAAGAAGTGGGTGAAAAGAGAGATAATGAATTTACATCTATACTGATTAAGCATCTTGGATCAACTGATAGTCCAATATTAAGAAATGCAATCGCTATTGCATTAGCTGATATAAGGAATCAAGAAGCTATTTTACCACTTATCAATGTACTGAAACACCCAAAAACAGAAGGGAGTAGAGGAACGTTATTGTATGCTTTAGAATCTTTTGATATTGTTCCCCATATTGTTACAATAACAGATTTACTTGATGATAACTTTGAAGTCAGCAGACATTCTTTTCAATTGATAAGTGGCGTAGCTAATAATCTCTCTAGTACACAAAAGGAAATATGTAAACAATTGATAAAAGATAAGATAGCTGATGTGAAAAATGAAAATAATCGCACCTTTTTGTTAGATTCTCTGCGTCTTTTTAACTGATTTTTTTCGTGATAGTCGTTTGCGAACAATTAGAAGTTCTATAGGTAAAATACTCTGTAAAGACCACATGTGGAATATTTGCATGTGGTCTCTTTCTATCTCGAAATGGTGTAGAAGATTCCTTTACGTATGACAAGTTGAATCGGATTGTTACTCCACGGAAAATAATGAATGGGCTACATGGAAGCTACAAGAAGCATTTTTAGGCAAGATGCTGAAATGCAAGAAACGATCGAATCAATAGCTTTTGGGTCAATAACAAGAATTGAAAAAGCCACAAGTTTAATTAAAAATGAGGCAGGATTGGTAAAAGCAGCTCAACAAATGAGCAAGAATCCATGAGCTTGTGGCTAAATTCCTTAAGGGAAATGTTAATCCGGGAATTGGAACGAAAAATTTAACAAGAGATATTGGGGAAAGAAGGAGCAAGAGTATTTTTCAAAATGAATAATGGTCAAATGACCATCTTGGCTAAGGCTAATAAGGCTAACGAACAAATAGTTATTAATATTTTATACAAAGTTTACAGTAAATGAGGAGGTCCAAATGAGAATAAAAAAAATTGTTTATCCAACCCCACTCTCTCAGCTAGAAGATATTGAGGATGATAATATAGATGTATTTATTGAACTTGAAGATGAGACTAATATTTCTGTGGTTGTATGTACTCCAAAAAATCTAAATCAGTTATATGGCCAAAGAGAATATTAATTTTATTCCTGCATCGCCACCAGATATTATTGTGAAGTCATTAACAGAAGAGAATATTGAACAGGCAATTAACAATTATGCTCAAGAAGATGCTTTTTGGCTTAAGCTGTTTTTTGTAGCTGGTATTGATAAAACAGTCATAGATTTAGAAAAAATTGATTTGTGCCTTAAGGAAATTAAAAGAGTGAATCGCGAGCTCTTGAATGATTATAATTAACTAGTAAAGTTATTTTGACCACATGTGAGTATGAAAATGAAATTCCATGTGATTTCACTTTTGAAACTTAGTCCACAAGTACTAATGATTTTCTAAGGAGAATGTTGCGTGAAAATATCCAAGATTATTAAACAAACTATAGGGAAGAAACTAGAAAACCTGAATTTTGCCCACGAGTATTTAAATAATACATGGATTTTCACTAGGGTAGTCAATGGATTTAAGGAAACGATACAAATTGAAAAAAGCTATTGGTCAGAAAATGCGCTTCGGATTACTTTTATGACTGAGGCAGAGTCAGTTTATAGTTTTTATTTCATTGATGGATCAAAGATGGAGAAATTGCATTACTATGAGGATGAAGAGTCATTACGAGATATATTCATCACCCTAGAAGAGATTATTGATCAGCATGCTCTAAAATGGTTTGAAGAGAATGTGCCTAAAGATACGCTTCCTCCTGCAAATTTTTTGGATAAAGGATGGTTTGAGAAGCTACAGAAATTTGTTGAGGTAAATAACATAGACTTTAAAGATGAAAATTCATTAAAAACCATCGAATTTTTGCTAATTTCAGAGCCGACGGAGGAAACTATCGTATTATCAAGCTATTTCTTGGGAGAATTGTTTATTCAAACGTTAGATGGAGAATGGGATTACGATCAAAATTATGGTCCATATATTAAAAATATAGGAGGAATAAATAATTTTAATAGAAGACCTTATAAAACTATTAAGAATTTTGCTAATAATCCTCACCATGAATCTATTATCAGACCCTATCAGGCCATTGCTGGAACTGTAAAGAATGTTAAGGGTCAATAGGAAATAATAAAGTTAATTGAGAGCAAAAAACATGTCCGGTATTATTATTAGTCTAAGGTGATTCTTTAATAGTGAGTTTGTAATTTAACCACATGGATTAGCTCTGTGTGGTTTTTCTTTTCTATAAGTTTAAGAGGAGTTGGGACACTGTATTAATTGTACAAGTTTATACATCCAAAAGAAGGAACTAAAGGAGAAAAATATATAAATGAACTATGAATTAATGCAACCACCATTTGAGATGAAAGAATACTCAGAAATGAGTAAAAATGAAGCGAAAGAACATTTTAATTGGTTTAAACAACAAATACCTTCGCGTTTAGAGCAACTTGGCGCATTTTCACAGATACATCTGGATTATAGTGATCGTTCGCTAATAGATATTTGGGAATGGTATCTAAGGAATGTACAGATTCAAAGTAAAAGTGCTTCGGAATTAGAAGAGGAGCATTCAGAAACCGAAGAATGGTTGAAAAGCTATATATACGAAAAAAAACTCGACACAAAATCCCAAGCTTTTACACTGGACATCGGAATTTATCTGGGGGAAGTTGTAAAAAGTAATCATAGTGGGTTGGATTGGGGAGTTGTTTTTAAACCAAAGTCGTATGTTAGCGTTAATCGCCCTGTTATCACTGGTTTGACGAAGGAAAAAGATATGGATGTGATCATGATCGTAACGAATAAAATGTTTGCAGTATTAAAGGGACAACGTAACCCTAATGCATTATTTGATATTTATCATACATGGGAAGAGTTTATTTGAAATCGCTGATTATGAAGGATTTAACGATGATCGAATCAAATTCAGTGGGAAGATTGGTTTGAGTATTATATAAAAAATGGAGAGCCGGAAGTGTGTCAACGGCTCTCTTCGTCGTCTTCCGGTAAATATTCGATCTGTTCACCAGGGAGTCTAAGGATTCTAGAAAGTGTATTAATTTGCATCATCCTCTACATACTCGATTACATCTTGAACATGGCAGTCTAGAGCTTTACAAATTTTATCTAGCGTATCGAATTTCACGCCGTCTGTTTCTTCGTTGTAAAGTTTAGTTATTCCGTTTCTATGTAATCCAGTCATGCGGGAAAGCTCAGCAATATTTATTCGTTTTTCACCCATAATACGGGAAAGATGAATCTTTATCATATTTTCCTCCAGCCGAATGCACTCTATAGTGTTTAAAATTGATATCAAAGTATTGACAATATACATCACCTGATGTATATTGAGATTAACAAAAATAACACTACAGTGTGCTTTTAATTTATTATAATGTGCTTTATAAACGTTATGATAATATGCTCATCGTATCAAAACGTTTTAAAATTAGCAATAAATATTGTACAAACACCTATTTGTTAAAACAGCAATCAATAGAAGAAAGGACAGATAAATGCCATAAATAATAATGCTCACAACTTCGATTAATATTCTCCTGAAAAAATAAGCCAACGAATGGAGCGGGGATTTATGCTGGAATCGGTAATGGGATTGGAACGGGTATCCATGGTTCAGGGGCCGTATGATTTACCTCATATGTATGAGATATGCGAAGGAGTTCTTTATGACCGACAGTATTTCTTTTACCTTGAAAACGGTATACTGTGCTTGCGCCATGTGAAGAAGGTAGAACAACCATATCATACGCATCTTTACCTGGATGGAGAGAGTGGAGGTCTGCAACTGGCAGAGGGGGTACAAGGGGAGGTTATGCAAGTTGTTACGGAGATCATCGAGCGCTTGCGCGCCAAGGATGGGCTGACATTTTTATTCGACGAGCCGCTGTGGCTATATGGCAGGGGGCCTATTGAATTAAACCTTTTCAAAAAAGGATGAAGTGACTCTAGGCAGCCTACAACTTCTACGAAAAGTGATCCTGTTCGCTACATTATTGAATTTTCCAAATGAAAAAAGCTTACTGTTTCAGTGAATGTACCAGTTGTTGACTGATAAATACGAGTGGATTATGAGTCAATTTTGCCAATTCCAGCATCACAGCACCAGCAGAAGGGCTAAAGCCCCAATCACCTCCGAATAATGTGGTTTGCTGCTGTTCTGATGTAGGTGACTGAGGTTCTACCAAGCCATATTGCTCCGCTATTCTCTCTTTCGTTTCTTGATCAATGACAAGGTTCTCCTGTGCAAAGGTATAGCAGACAGGAACGCTTAACTGTATTAAAAGAAGTAAGGCTGCGGGTATGATTATTTTTTTGCTCTGCATGGTTCGCTCCTGTGAACTCAAGTTATTGGGCGCTTATTTTTTTGTATCAATCGATCTAAATAATCCCTTTACAGGCTTTTATGACCAGATTATAATGGTAAATAACAGCATCGATCTACATACACTGGTTTATCGGGGTATAGCGCAGCTAGGTAGCGCGCACCCTTGGGGTGGGTGAGGTCGTGGGTTCGAATCCCGCTACTCCGATTACAATCCAAATGTCCAGCTGACGCAGATATTGCGCCTGCCGGGCATTTTTTTATGGTTTGGAGCCCTGTTTACCAATAAGTACATACAAGAAATAAGAGGAAACATGTACTTCGTTATTTGAAATATTAAAGACCTTATCGGTCTTTGTTTCTACTGGATTTTTCGTGTGTTGTTTTTGACGCGCTAGTCGTATGCAACGAATGTACATGCTTGTGGAGCATGAGAAATTAGTTATCTCAGTTTCAGATAGAAGTGCTGATGTAGTGGATAACTTCAATGCCTCCATGTATGACTTCTTTTAATTTGCCTATAAAGATTCCTGAATGGCTTTAGAAGAAGTGTCGTAATCAGCATAACGGGGGAGCACAATAGTGTAGTATATTCCTACAATAACGGTACAGATCCCAACTAATAAAAACAAGACTTCAATTGAAATAAATGAAGGAAAGCTTACAGCAATGAAACCCAATGTAAGAGATTGGGACAGCATCATTAACGGATTAATTAAACCTTGCACACGTCCCATCATTTGAGGATCTACAATACAAGGCAGCCATCCTCCTATGCCGATATTAATGAACGGAAGTACCAGTGCAATGGCGAAGTCGATAATCAAAAAAACATAGAGGTGATTAACAAATCCAAGTATGCATATACCAATTCCGGCGACCAGAACTCCCGCTGCAATCATTTGGTGCAGCTTTAGCTTGGCGGAGATAAGGGAAGCGATTAAGGTGCCAAGCAACACACCTGATCCAAAAATAATACTTGTCCATACCATATACTGCTCATAGTTGTCTGGAGCTAGCTTATATTTAAGAATAAACATCGGTAAAACACTAAATCCCCCATTTAAAATACCGAACATAAAAAAGCCTGAAACCAACCAAATCAATAGTCTGTTGCGTAATATGTAAAGAAACCCTTGTTTAAAGTCATGCATGACCAGTTTGAATTTTAATTGCTTAAATTGATGTGCCCCGTTCGGAAGGCGTACTTCCTTTTGAATTTTGCAGGAACGAATAAGCAAAGCAGAAACAATAAAAGAAACAGCATCAATTAGGATGGCTCCAGTAATTCCAAAATGCCAGTAAACGACGGCCCCCAGAGTTGCTCCAAATAACATGAAAAGACTCCCTATCATTTGATTGAGGCCTGCTGCAATGGTGTAATCATCTTTGCTCAAGATTCCCTGTATAAGGGCACTTTCGGCTGGGAAAAAAAATTTGGAAGCAGCACTACGGATGAAGAGGAAGGCAAATATCAAAGGAATAGAATCAACCCAAATAAAAATGAGCAAACATAAGGATAATAAAGCGCTGATCCAGTCACAATTAACAGCGATTTTTTGTCGGTCCATCCGATCTGCAAGTACTCCAACTACGAGAAATACTGCCAGCATCGGGAGCGAATACATTAACTCGGCAAGCGTTGCATAGTATGGCTGATTCGTAAACCGTTTCAACAAATAAAACATGAATGCAGTAACCCCAATAATTCCTCCCAATTGTGAGGCGAACGTTGCCAGAAAAAGCCTGACATAATTCTTGTTTCTGAGTATTTGTTTTAATCCAGTCACAGTTCCATCCCTTTCGCTTTCAAAGCGGTTTTTAGATGCCTAATTAAAATAATAGTGAAAAGTAGGAATATTGTACAGAAAAGTGACTTTAATGTCACTTTAAGTTTGAATTTGCATCGTATCGGACCCTTTGGCTTTTAAGAGCAACATAAACTAAACAGCCAGCCGCCGCTTGATTCCGACGACTGGCTGTTTAACTTGCCAGGTGTTTTGGTTCCTGATTCACTTATGGGGGGAGTCCCCAATCTTAATTAAGCTAAATCCTCGCCATTTGTTGCGATTACTTTTTTGTACCAGTCAAAGCTTTTCTTCTTTTTGCGGTTAAGGGTTCCGTGACCTTCGTCATCCTGATCCACATAAATAAATCCGTAGCGTTTGGACATTTCTGAAGTGGATGCACTGATGATATCAATCGCTCCCCAACTGGTATAGCCCATCACTTCAACGCCATCCAGAATGGCTTCTTTTAATTGTCCAATATGTTGTCTGAAATAATCAATACGGTAATCATCTATAATAGAGCCGTCTTCTTCAATAGTATCCTTAGCCCCTAATCCGTTTTCCACTACAAATAATGGCAATTGATAGCGATCATAAAGTTCTTTCAAAACCGTTCTCAAGCCGATCGGGTCCAACTGCCAGCCCCATTCTGTTACCTTCAGATTTGGGTTTTTAACTGTACTGTACAGGTTACCTCCTGTAGATCCATATTTCTCCGGCGTAGTAGTGGAGATAAGGGATGTATAATAGCTGAAGGAAATAAAGTCGACCGTATTTTTTTTCAAAATCTGATCGTCCTCTGCTTCTTTTACAATATGAATCTGATGCTCCTCAAAATAGCGCTTAATGATTGGCGGGTAGCTGCCGCGGGCCTGAACATCGGTGTGCAGCAAATTCATCTGGTTGTCGAACTGAGCTTGCTGTACATCCTCGGGGCTGCTCGTAGCAGGATAATGGATCATTCTGGCTAACATGCAGCCAATTTGAAACACGGGGTTAATCTCACGTGCTCTTTTCGTTGCTAGACTACTGGCAACGAACTGATGATGTAATGCCTGATAGGACGCTTGCAGCAGGTTAACTTCTTTGTCACCGACAATTCCGCCGCCTGTGAACGGTTCAATGATCGTTGTATTGATTTCATTAAAGGTCAGCCAGTATTTTACTTTATCCTGATATCGGTTCATAACGGTCTCTGCATACTTTACAAAGAACGAAATGACTTTTCTGTTTGCCCAACCGCCATAATTCAATACCAGCGTCATCGGCATTTCATAATGGGATAGCGTTACCAGAGGCTCAATACCGTATTTGCGTAGCTCGTCGAAAACATTGTCATAGAATTGTAGGCCAGCCTCATTTGGCTCATGGTCGTCTCCATTAGGGAAAATGCGGCTCCAGTTAATGGAGAGACGGAATGTTTTGAAGCCCATTTCTGCAAACAATGCAATATCTTCTCTATAATGATGATAAAAATCAATTCCATAACGCTTTGGATAACCCGCGGCTGTTTTGGTTGTCATGGCCTCTGCAATCGTTTCGCTGGATACGTGCATGAGGGCGCTTAAGTTGGCATAGTCTTTTTTCTTATAATAAGGAACCATGTCTGCGGTAGACAAGCCTTTGCCATCTGCGTCAAATGCCCCCTCTGCTTGATTGGCGGCGATAGCACCTCCCCATAGGAAATGCTCTGGAAATACTTGTGTTTTACTCATGAGTGTATGCTCCTTTATCGGTTTTTAGATTTCTACCTTCAGCACAGGCTCCTTCATGGTGATGTCACCCAGCTTGATGGGAAAAACAGATTGATAGTCGCTTGTGTTGGTGACAACCATCGCTGTGGTGATGTCATAATCCTTAGCGATATGCTCCAGATCGAATGAGAGCAGCTTATCGCCAGCTTGAACTACATCGCCAGCTTGAACATGGGCTTCAAAAAACTGCCCACGCAGCTTAACGGTATTGATGCCCACATGGATGAGCAGCTCTGCACCGTCATTACTGCGAATAACCATGGCGTGTTTAGTCTTGAACACATTTAACACAGTGCCATTTACAGGAGAGGACAGTTCTCCAATAACAGGAACAAAGGCAACACCTTTGCCCATCAGTTCGTCACCGAATGTCGGATCATTCACTTCCTTCAGCGGAATCGAACGGCCTGTCATGGGAGCAAGAATCGTCTCATTGGTAGCTCGAATATTTAAATCTTCCTGCGGTTCTTTAGAGGAATCTGTCGAGTCGTCACGGTCTGTAGAATAAGTGGTCGTTTCGCTCGTGGTTTGCACAGCTTCGCCACTCTGTTCTTCGTTAATGCCGAGCAGGATAGCTGCGATTGTGGCTACCACGAATGCGATCAACATACCGCCCACTGCATACCAGAAGGTGGGTCCAATCAATGCAGGCAGCCCTGGAATTCCCCCGTTTCCTGCCAGCACATAGGCATTGGCACCAAAGGCAAGAGAGAACCCGCCGCCTGCAGCACTACCGATCATACCTGCTATAAAAGGTCGCTTATATTTCATATTCACTCCATACATAGCAGGCTCGGTAACACCCATAAGTGCTGTCACACTTGTAGAAAATGCCACAGATTTAAGTTTTTTATCTCTAGCACGGAAAAATACGCCCATGGTTGCTCCTGCCTGACCCATATTGGAGATGTAGGTTAGCGGCAGGAATTTGTCAAAACCCAGTTTAGCCAAATTACTGATGATGACTGGAACCAGCGCATAGTGCATGCCTGTCATCACGATCAATGCCATAGCCCCGCCCAAAATAATACCTGCAATCCAGCCGCCTTCCGAAATAAGCCAATTGATACCGCCAGACAGTCCACTACCGATCAGAGTACCCAGCGGACCAATGGCGATCAGTGTAACTGGAACGACAATAATCATCGTAATTAAGGGCACAAGCAGCAGCTTAAAAGATGAAGGAATGATACGGTCTACGCCCCTTTGCACATAAGACATCAACCAAATGGCAAGAAGGATAGGGATAACGGAGGACGCATAAGTAACAGCGGTAACCGGAACACCGATAAAAGAAACAGCATGACCACTTGATAATAACGCCCCCATGTCAGGGTACATGAGTGCTGCGCTCACAGCAACGGCCACATAAGGATTACATCCAAATTTACGAGCCGCACTCACAGCAATCAGTAAAGGTAAGAAATAAAAGACTCCGTCCCCGATCGCTGAGAAAATTCGGTACGTATCCGTCCCCGCTGTAAGCCAGCCTACGGATACGAGCAAGGCAATCAATCCTTTGAGCAAGCCCGCACCAGCAATGGCAGGTAAAATAGGGGCAAACACACCTGCAATAAACTCGAACAAGTTAGAGATCGCATTTTGTTTCTTTTTTTCAGAAGACTTCTTTTCGGTGGAGTCGTTCTTTAGGACAGGGTATAGATGCGCCATTGCATCGAATACTTTGCTGACTTCATTGCCGATAATGACCTGGAATTGATCTCCAGATACATTGGTTCCCATAACCTTATCCAACTTCTTTAATTCATCCTGCTTGACCTTACCGTTATCCTTGAGATCAAAGCGTAAGCGTGTAACGCAATGGTATACGGAGTTAATATTGTCTGTTCCACCAACAGAGTCGACAATTTTTTTGGCAGTTTCCTGCTGATCCATCTTGAATTCCTCCTATTTTTAGATAAAAAAAACCTGAATGAGCAGACCCACGTATCGTGAGCCTTTTCATTCAGGTTTTGCCTGATTTAACAGTTACAAGCCTGGATAATATTTTATTTTCTTTTTATGAGGCGCTCCAAATGAAGTGTCAGGTACAACTGCTCAGAGTGCGTCATGGTATACTCGTAATTCTTTTGAATAAACTTCTCAATTTTCCCAATGCATTTAAAAGTGCCCGCATAATTTTTTTTCACGACTTCATACAAATATTCTTCTGCATCGTCGTGGCTCGAGTGTGTAATCACGCGCTGGCAAAAATATTTGAGGTGTGTAATAAAACGGAAGTAATTCGCGCTATCCTCATTAAACTCCATATTAAAATGATATTTGATAATATTCATGATTTCCTGGAGCAGCTGCATCATATGAGTAACATCATTCATCGAATCATTAATTTCAGCATTCACGAAATGAAGGGCGATATTACAAATCTCTTCCTTTGGGAATTCAATGCCCAGACGTTCGCGCAAAAGTGTCAGTGATTCTTTGGCAGCGTCATACTCAGCTTTATAGAAATGCTGAATCTCCCATGACAGTGGATTGCGTACAATCATGTCATGCTCCATACGCTGAATAGCAAAATGAATATGATCTGACAAGGAGACATAAATGCCATCACTTATTTTTTTGTTCAACTGCGTGCGCGCCAGACTAACAATGTCATCGGTGACTTGTAAAATATCAATCGGAACTTCCATGACAGTGGCTTTAAACTTCTCATAAATATTTGCATCCTGCAGACGGAAAATTTTCTCAATCCGCTTCTCGTCAATCGGATCACCCGCACGGAAGTTAAACCCGATACCCCGGCCGAGGATAAGCAACTCCTGGTTTTTATCATCCACCGTGCTGACGATATTATTGTTGAAAATTTGTTTAATTATCACATCGAATCACCCATTTTGAGGAATAAAAAAAGGCAAAACTACAACAGAACGAAATATCATCTCTGTTGTGGTTTTGCCCGCATTACCGGTAACAAGCCTCACGAGATAAGTTATCATGATCTGAAAACGTTGTCAACTTTTTTTGTGATTAGGATATCCTTTTATGCCACATTCTAATCTTTAAGTGCTAAAGGCTACTATAACCCGATTGATCTCATTTACGCATGGATATGTTGAGAAAAAGGAAATGCTCATAGCTAGAAAAGTTTATACAATGGAAGAGAAATAAGAATTGTGAAATTCGACTTTTGATGTAGGATTTCATATAATGTGAGCATATTGTGAACAACTTAAATTGAAGGCTTAACAAAAAACAAAATTAAAAATGATTTCCGTCCAGCTATGAATTTCAAAATTTGACGGAGGGAACGAGATGACAATGGAAGAGAGCAGCAGACAGGTACCTTGGCAGACGTATTACGGGCCTAATCTAGGTTATGTGCAGGACCAGTATGAAAAGTATGTAGCGGACCCCGGAACGGTTGATCCGGCTTACCGCGAGCTGTTTGATCAATGGGGCGAGCCGCCGCAATCCGAATACTCGGCTGCTTCCATGATAGACTACAAATTGCAAGGACCCCCCGCAAGTGCTCTGGGGAGCCTCGACTCGAACACATTACAGAAAGCGGTTACAGCGGGGAAAATGGTGTGGAACATCCGTGAATACGGGCATTTGGCCGCCCAAATAGATCCCCTGGAACTGGATGCTGAGCAGGATACACGCTTGCTTGATCCAGCATCCTATGGCTTAACTGAACAGGACTTAAAGGCTTTTCCGGCCTCTTTAATATGGGATAACGCTCCTGCGGGAACACTTAACGGATGGGAAGCCATTCAACGGTTGCGTGTAGCATACACAGGGCCGATTGCCTATGAATTTAGTCACATTCATGATGAGGAGGAACGCCGCTGGTTGAACAGCTATGCAGAATCCGGCTGGTCCTCCAAGCCACTCACAACACAGGAACGCAAGGCGCTGCTGGGCAGATTGGTAGAGGTAGAGCAGTTCGAAGAGTTTTTGCATAAAACGTTTGTCGGACAGAAGCGTTTTTCCATCGAGGGCAATGATGTGCTTGTACCCGTACTCGACGAGATCATTCGACTCACGACGAATGCAGGAGCAAGCCACGTCCTGATGGGAATGGCGCACCGGGGCCGTTTGAATGTGCTGGCTCATGTGCTGGGCAAGCCTTATAGCAAAATTTTCTCTGAATTTCATCATTCTCCGAATAAGGATCTGATCCCGTCGGAAGGCTCTACCGGAATTAACTACGGCTGGACTGGAGATGTGAAGTATCATCTGGGTGCCGATCGGTTTGTAAAGGATGGAGAAGCGGTACAAGCCCGCCTGACATTGGCGAATAACCCGAGTCACCTGGAGTATGTGAATCCGGTCGTCCAAGGCTTTTCCCGCGCAGCGCAGGAAGACCGCAGTGAAGCAGGCTATCCGAAGCTGGATGTCAGCAAGGCGGCTACGATTATCATGCATGGCGATGCGGCTTTCCCGGGTGAGGGTATCGTGGCAGAATCGCTTAATTTTACAAATTTGCGTGGCTTCCGTAATGGCGGTACGGTTCATATTATTGTGAATAATCGTCTGGGCTTTACGACAGAGAGTGTTGATTCACGTTCGACCCGTTATGCCAGCGATCTGGCCAAGGGCTACGAAATCCCGATTGTACACGTGAACGCGGATAATCCTGAAGCCTGCATTGCAGCGGCACGTATGGCTGGCGAATACCGCAATCGCTTCAAGAAGGATTTTCTGATTGATCTGATTGGGTATCGTCGTTATGGTCACAATGAATCCGATGACCCGGAAACAACCCAGCCGCTGGTGTATCGCAAGGTGAAGAATCATCCGACGGTGAGCAAATTGTATGCTCAAAATCTGATGAAGCAGGGTATTGTGGATGAAGCATTTAGTGCCGGCCTCATTGAAAAGGTGCAAAACCGACTGAAGGAAGCGCATGAGCATGTGAAGAATCAACCGGAAGAGGAACCTGAGATTACGGCTGTTAAGGCAACAAAAAATCAGGGCTCTGCGGTCCGTACTGCGGTGGAATTGAAAAAGCTGCGGCAAATCAATGAAAACTTGCTCAAATGGCCAAAAGATTTTCATGTATATCCGAAGCTGGATCGCATTTTACAGCGTAGAAAAACAGCTCTGAACGAAGGGGAAAAGGTAGATTGGAGCTTGGCGGAGACGCTGGCCCTGGCTACTATCCTCGCAGATGGCAAGCCGATTCGCATGACGGGTCAGGATGCGGAGCGGGCGACCTTTGCTCACCGTAACCTCGTGCTGCATGAGCCTGAAACCGGCAATACACATTGCCCGCTGCATACATTGCCGGAAGCGCGCGCCTCGTTCAGTATTCATAATAGCCCTTTATCTGAGGCATCTGTGCTCGGCTTTGAATATGGGTATAATGTGTTTTCTCCTGAGACATTGGTCATTTGGGAAGCACAATTCGGCGATTTTGCGAACTGCGCTCAGGTTATTTTCGACCAATTTATTTCCGCGGGCCGTGCCAAATGGAGACAGAAATCCAGTTTGGTGATGCTGTTACCGCATGGCAGTGAAGGACAAGGACCGGAGCATACGAGTGCACGGCTGGAGCGTTTCCTCCAGTTGTCTGCACAAAATAACTGGACTGTCGCCAATCTGAGCAGTGCCTCACAGTATTTTCATCTGCTGCGCCGTCAGGCTGCATTAAGCGAAAGTGAGGAAGCGCGTCCGCTTGTGATGATGTCGCCGAAAAGCCTGATTCGCAACAACCGTGTCGCTTCGCCCGCTTCTGAGTTCAGCGAGGGAACATTCCGTCCTGTGCTGGAGCAGCCCGGCCTGGGTGCACGCCCGGATCGTGTAGAGCGCATTGTACTGTGCAGTGGCAAAATTGCGATTGATCTGGAAGAGGCTTTGGAGAAGGATAAAAATGAGGCAGAGGAGCGCCTGCACATTATTCGTGTGGAGCAGTTGTACCCCTTTCCGGAAGAGGAAATTCGAAATATTTTCAGCCGCTTCTCGCATGTTAAAGAATTCGTATGGGCTCAGGAAGAACCTAAAAATATGGGGGCCTGGAGTTACATTGAGCCTCGTCTGCGGAATGTTGTACCGCAAGGAGCGGAAATTCGTTACGCAGGCAGACCGGAACGTTCCAGCCCGGCGAGCGGCTATCAGCAAGTGCACAGCCTAGAACAGCAGCGAATTATTCAATCAGCGTTGAAGCAGGATTCCAAAAACAATATTACATTGGGGAGGTAGCGGCTGTGAGCGATATTTTAGTGCCGGCAATGGGAGAATCCATCACGGAAGGAACAATTTCCAAATGGCTTGTGAAGGAAGGGGATTCTGTAGGACAGGGGGATGTTCTACTGGAGCTGGAAACGGATAAGGTCAATCTGGAAATTAGTGCAGAAGAAGCGGGAGTCGTCCAGAAGATCCTTCGTCAGGAGGGAGAGACCGTGTCCATCGGTGAAGCTGTTGGCTTGATCGGAAGTGGTAGCGGTAACGCAGCAGCCAGCGCCGGAGAAGCAGCAGCGACCAAAGCGCCGGAGGCACCGCCCGTAGCGACTACGACGGCTTCTGCAGCAGCGGAAAAGGCCGCACAGCCTATTTCGTCTAATAATGATGTGGGAAATCAGACGGCATCTCCATCCGCCCGGAAGCTGGCGCGTGAACGCGGCATTGATCTGGAGCAGGTACAGGGAAAA
Organism: Paenibacillus kribbensis; assembly: GCF_002240415.1. Taxonomy (NCBI): domain Bacteria; kingdom Bacillati; phylum Bacillota; class Bacilli; order Caryophanales; family Paenibacillaceae; genus Paenibacillus; species Paenibacillus kribbensis. The sequence continues at coordinate 4,013,370 of NZ_CP020028.1, read as the reverse complement.
GACCCGCTCGGACGTGTGTTCCAGGGAGATGTCAAAACGCATACGAACAGCGCTGAGGTTGCGCGTGCGGCATCGACTGCACCTGCGTCTCCCGCTGCCAACAAGCCTGCGGCTTCGTCTCCATCTCCAACGGAGTATAGCAAGCCTGTAGAACGCCAGCGGATGTCTCGTCGCAGAGCGACGATTGCCAAGCGTCTTGTTGAAGCGCAGCAAACAGCCGCTATGCTTACCACTTTTAATGAAGTGGATATGACCGCCATTCTCGATGTTCGCAAACGCCGTAAAGATAAGTTCAAGGAGAAGCATGATGTAGGGCTGGGCTTTATGTCCTTCTTTACGAAAGCAGTGGTTGGCGCACTCAAGCAATTCCCTACCGTGAATGCAGAAATTAACGGCGATGATATTGTACTGAAAAAATACTATGATATCGGGATTGCTGTATCTGCCAAGGAAGGTTTGGTCGTGCCAGTCGTACGGGACGCTGACCGTCTCGGCTTTGCTGAAATAGAGAAAAGCATTGCAGATTTGGCTGGCAAAGCACGCTCCAACTCGCTTTCGCTGGCAGATTTGCAAGGTGGAACCTTTACCATTACCAATGGAGGTATTTTTGGTTCCCTGCTGTCTACGCCAATTCTGAACACCCCGCAGGTGGGTATTTTGGGAATGCACAAAATCCAGCTTCGCCCGATTGCAATTGACGAGGAGCGTATGGAAAATCGTCCGATGATGTACATCGCCTTGTCTTACGATCACCGGATTATCGATGGCAGCGAAGCGGTTCGCTTCTTGGTAACGGTCAAAGAATTGCTGGAAGATCCGGAATCCCTGCTGCTGGAGGGATAATAGAGATCCAGCTGTATTCAGGCAGATGGATATGAAAAAAGCAGACTCTTGCGGGTCTGCTTTTTTTCCTGCATAGTTACACCATAAGATTCAGACCTAATAGACACTCAGATGCAGAGAAGGGCGGGGATTGTTTTGGACAAAGATTTGCGCTACCCGATTGGGCCGTTCGTCGTTCCGGATATGATTACAGAAGAACAGCTTCTGGCATGGATTCACGACATTGCTGAACTGCCTTCGCAGCTTCGTCAGGCGGTTGAGGGATTGAATGAGCAGCAGCTTAATACGCCTTATCGTGAAGGGGGCTGGACGATAAGACAGGTTGTTCATCATTTGGCAGACAGCCATATGAACAGCTATATTCGTTTTAAGCTGGCGCTGACGGAGGATACACCGACAATCAAGCCATACGATGAGGGACGTTGGGCCGAAATGCCAGACGCCAGGGAACTTCCACTGGAACCCTCGCTGCAATTGCTGGAAGGGCTGCATGAACGGTGGGCCACCGTGTTGCGATCATTAGGAGAAGATCAGCTGCATCGAACGTTTATTCATCCTGAATCAGGCCAGACGATCCGGCTCGAACGAAACATCGGCATCTATGCCTGGCACGGCAAGCATCATACAGCTCATATCACCTCCTTAAGGGAACGGAATGCATGGTGATTTTCAACATAAGCTGAACTGAAAAAAAAGAAACCTTTAAACTCACGTTAACCGTGGTTTTGAAGGTTTCTCTTATTAAGAGCTATTTATAAAGATGCCTTAGGGCCTCCAGACAAAACAGAAACAGAGGTCGTTGCTGCGTTAATATGACGGTCCAGCCAGTCAACAATGTCACTCATGACCTCATCACGGTTTGTTTCATGCAGCATCTCATGGCGGCCATCAGGGTAGAGGCGATATTCCAGATCCTGAAGCTCCAGGCTTCGGTACATATCGACCAGCGATAATACACCTTTACCGAACAATCCCACCGGATCACGATCCCCGGCAAATATGTAGACTGGCAGTTTAGGGTTAATGCTTTCCAGCGAGGAAGGCCAATGGATTTCCTGCAGCAGCCTGAAGAAATCAAGAAAAAAGCTTGTCGTACAGATGGCTCCACACCATGGATCATGTACGAATTGATCTACTTCCTCTGGATCACGGGATAGCCAGTCAAATGCCGTACGCACCGGACGAAAGGAGCGGTTAAACCCTCCGAAGACCATCGCATTGAGCAGCATGCTGCGATGATCCATTCCTTGCAGCTTGGCTTGTACCAAGGCGACCTGCTCTCCGAGCTTTAACAGACCACGCCGCCCGTTCGTTCCCGATAAAATAAACCCCTGATACACCTGCCTGTCGTCATACATTATTTTTTGGGTTAAAAAGGAGCCCATGCTGTGACCCAGCAAAAAACGAGGCTGATTTGGGAACTCCTTAGCCGCAATTTCGCCTAGCTCCAGCATGCCGTTTGCCATTCGATTGAACGCGTCTGCTCCCGGCATACCGAGCTTATCAAGATCACCAGCTGTACGCCCGTGACCGATATGATCGTTGGCATACACAACGTAGCCGGAAGCAGTGAGCTTATCGGCCAGTCGGATATAGCGGTAGGACCTCTCACACATGCCATGTGAAATTTGTACAATCCCCTTTAGGGGTATCTGCTGATCGGGCAGCCAGCGGTAGGCAAAAAGCTCGGTTCCGTCGTTTTCAACGATGGTGAAGGTGTATTCCCGCATGATTAGACATCACATCCTTTAAGCTTTAAGGAAGATAAGATCTAAGTACGGTCATTTTGTCATTCAATGTGTAACCGTTCAGATTGGCAGGCAGCAAGAAGCAATCTCCAGCTTTACAGGAAAGAGATGCAGCATTATCGCCCCATGTAAGGGTACCACTGCCTTCGCAAATGACAAGAATGGTAAAGCTGTCTTTCGTTGTGGAAAGCGACCAGCTTCCATCTACGATTCCCTTTTCTACGACAAAATACTCACAGGCTGCAAGCTGGAGCCATTCCCCTGGCTGTAAGCCGCCCGTTTTCATCGTTGTTGCGCCTGCACCTTCGTAAGAGGTCACATTGAGGGAATCCTCAATATGCAACTCACGGGGCTTGCCATCCAAACCAGGGCGGTTGTAGTCATATAACCGATAGGTCGTATCCGAATTTTGCTGGATTTCAGCAACGACAACACCCGCGCACAGCGCATGTACAGTTCCGGCGGGAATGAAAAATGTATCGCCTGCCTCAACAGGAACCTGACGCAAGCTGCCGAGGATGTCTCCGCTTTCAAGAGCTGTACGCAGACTTTCGCGCGTTACACCTTCTGTCAGACCATAAATGATTTTCGCATCCGGCTTGGCATCAAGCACGTACCACATTTCGGTTTTTCCAAGCTCTCCAGCTGGAAGTCCCTCATAATCATCTGTCGGATGTACCTGTACGGACAAATCATCATTGCAATCCAGCAGCTTGATCAGAAGCGGGAAGCGGCCACCTTTTTCCGATACTCCTTTGGCTCCAAGCCATTCCTGTCCATAAGCTTCACGGATCTCATCCAGCCCTTTACCTGCTAGCTCGCCATTGATGACCGTTGTTGTTCCATTCGGATGATCGGCAATCATCCATCCTTCGCCAATATGTCCTTCTGGTGGGGTTAGACCAAATTGTTCTAATGCTCGTCCTCCCCAGACTCTTTCTTTAAATTCAGGTTGAAATTGCAGCGGGTATGGCTTTAGCATAATTTCTCTCCTCCATGAATGAGTAATGAGTGCACAGCAGAATAACCCTTACGACTACGACTCACAAAATGATATATGTAAGGCGGCTGGAAAAAGCCGCACATAACCTGGATAAGTTGGCTTGATAAGCCGGTATGCTATTTTTTTTCAACCGCCACCAAATACGGCGAAGTGTCTCGTTGTAATTGACGATAAATGATACTTTGGCCGATGGAGACGGGGAGAGCAGAAGCCCATTGAAGGACGGCTTCCGCTTCTTCACTGCCTCCGGCGTGCCCTGGATATAATACGGCGGTCAGAATACCGCGTGGTCGCAGCAGCTGTAGGGCCGCTTCAAGCGCGGCGAGCGTACTGTCCGTATGCGTGATGACAGATGGATCGGCGCCTTCAGACGGCAGGTAGCCGAGATTAAACATAACCGCAGCGACCTTGCCATGCAGGTTGCCAGGAACGGCCTCCCTCATTTGCTCATGACCCTGCAGCAGCAGTGTTACCTCTGCCAATGAGGGAGAGGTATTTTCTTCCAGACGACGCCGGGCGAGTTGCAATGCCTCCTGCTGAATATCAAAGCCGTAGACACGGCCTCGTTTGCCAGCAGCCTTGGCCAGAAACAGCGTATCTGCCCCTGTGCCGACGGTGGCGTCTACAGCAGCATCGCCTGGCTGCACGCGCGCAGCCACCAATTGATGAGCATAGCTCAAGACAGACAGGAAACCCATTTATGGCTGCCTCCAGTATTTGCCCTGCCACGTTTCACGCGATTTCAGCTCATCATCAATGGCGTTAAGGACTTCCCATTTCTTGAGCGACCACATGGGTCCCATCAGCAAATCGCGGGGAGCGTCTCCAGTTAGCCGATGAACGATCATCTCGGGCGGCAAAAATTCCAGGGTATCGACGATCAGCTTAACGTATTCGTCCCTTTCCAGAAAGCGCAACAAGCCTGCTTCATACTGCTTGACCATCGGCGTTTTGCGCATAAGATGCAGCAGATGAATTTTAATGCCTTGCACGTCCATAGCCGCTACTGCGCGTCCCGTATCAAGCATCATTTCATGCGTCTCCTGCGGAAGACCATAAATGATGTGGGCACACACGCGAATATTGCGCTTGCGCAGCTTTTCCACCGCATCCAGATAGCATTGAGTGTCATGGGCACGGTTAATCAGCTCTGAAGTGGATTCATGGACGGTTTGCAGTCCCATTTCAATCCACAGGTACGTGCGCTCGTTCAACTCGGCAAGGTAATCCACCACATCATCAGGCAAGCAATCAGGGCGGGTAGCGATGGACAGTCCCACAACCCCCGGCTGCTCCAGAATAACCTCGAAGTATTCCCGCAGCTCCTCAACCGGGGCATACGTATTGGTATAGGCTTGGAAATAGCCGATATATTTGGCGTTTGGCCATTTTAAATGCTGACGATCCCGAATCGTATTGAACTGGGTGACCAGATCATCACGGCGGCGTCCGGCAAAATCACCCGACCCGCGTGCGCTGCAAAAAGTGCAGCCTCCTTTGGCAATAGAGCCATCGCGATTTGGACATGTAAAACCCGCATCCAGCATAACTTTGAACACTTTATTTTCAAATTGCTCGCGCATTTCGTAATTCCAAGTATGGAACCGTTTATCTCCCCATAGGAGAGGAGCAGGCAACAAATCTGTTTTCATGGGTGTACTCCTTTTTTTTACGATCACCTTATTGTAACAAAGATCAGTCTAAATTGGGAATCACTTGACAGAAAAGGCGATAAAAAGTGCGGATTTTACTGGATTCAGGATTGAAAAAGGTTACACGATATGTTATATTGTAAGCGGTACCAGACATACGATATAAGGATTGATTTCGATCCTGGAAATAAAAATTAGCTGTCGACTAATGATGATTTTTCAGGAAGGCAGCTATGCTGTTTCTATCGCCTGCTGTAGGGGAAGTGCACGTCGGTTCCAACACTAATAACCCGTGAGGTGATTTTTTATGAATACGCAGGATAAAACACGTATGAATAAAGTTACTGTTGAGCTAACCTTTGATGAGGCGTTGGCGCTGACTGGTGTCCGTTTTGGGCAGGATCGTCAGATTGGAACGGCCGCACGTCAGAAAATCAGAGCGGCTTGCCAAAAGACAATTGATTTTTCACCTGCTGATGCGGTAGACTATGAACAATTAAATTAGTTGGACCCCAATCCAAATATATTGAAAAAGGAATTTCATTTCCGTATCTTCAAGCGGGGGTGGAATTCCTTTTTCCTTGATAACAGAGTATATGGAGGAGTAACATGCGTTTACGCGGAAGAAAAGGAATAAGGGAAAGCTTGGAAGAACAACAGGATCTGGTCATCTTGGAGCCAGCACAGTATAAAGGAAATTGGCAGCAGCTTTTCGGCAATGATCGTCCGATTCATGTGGAATTTGGCATGGGCAAAGGACAGTTTATTAGCCAAATGAGCTTCCGGAATCCGGACGTCAATTACATTGGCTTTGATATGTACGATGAACTGGTACGACGTGCAACAGAAAAGTCTCGTCTGGCCTGGAGCGATACAGAGGTGGGTACACCGCCCAATATCAAATTGGCACTGGCAAACATTGAACAGATTGAGAATGTTTTTGAGCCTGGAGAAATTGAACGCATTTATCTGAATTTTAGTGATCCCTGGCCTAAAACCAAGCACGCGCGCCGTCGTTTGACGCATCCGCGCTTTTTGGACAAGTACCGTCAGCTTTTGAACAGCAAAGGGCAAATTCACTTTAAGACGGATTCGGAGACACTGTTTGAGTTTTCCTTGAATTCATTTGCCGACAGCGGTCTGCAAATGACGAATATTTCGTTGAATCTTCATCGTGAGGGGATTAACGAGGAGCATGTCATGACGGAATATGAACAAAAATTTATGGGCAAAGGCATGAATATCCATCGTGTCGAGGTGCTGATTGGCAAAGACGCTTTGGAAGAATACGAGAAAATGCGTCTTGAAAAGTACGGAAAGTAAAGCGATAGCGATATAGCTGTTAAAATAAAGCGGGGTGCTTCCTTTTTAGGAAAGCACCCCGTTTGGTTCCAGTATATCCAAAATACTCTGTGCGCTCTGAAGAGGATAGAATCGCGCTACATTATGGACGTGCTCCTGTCGCTTGCGAACGATTTCCGGAAAATCGTGTAGTAATCGGTTCATCCATTTAACGACAACATCCAGCGAAGTAATCGGTTCTCCGAAGCCTTGAGCCGTAAAGTATTGACAATTTTCCTCCTCCTGTCCGGGAAGAGGTTTGTGAAACAGCATCGGAATCCCTTTGGCTAACCCCTCGGTACATGTCATTCCGCCGGGTTTGGTAATAAGTAGATTCGATACCTCCATTAATTTGTCGATTTCCCGTGTGAATCCGAAAATATGAATATTCGGATGATTGAAACGGGGGTCCAGCTGCATTTTACGACGCATTTTATCATTGTGACCCAAACAAAAAATAAATTGAATGTTTTCTCTCCACTCGGTAAGCGAGCGATGAATGACTTCGTCGTTCATAAGTCCCCAGCCGCCGCCCATAACGAGTACGGTCGGGATAGGCTTAAGGCCAAATTGTTCCCGAATTTCATCGTGCCCCGGATGTTCCCAAAAATTTGGATGAACCGGAATACCGGTCACCTGGATTTTCGATACGGGTACTCCACGTGCTCGCAGCTTGCGCATGACTTCAGGCGTAGATACAAAGTACCGATCAACCTCGGGACTGATCCATGTTCCATGTGCATCGTAGTCTGTAATGACAGTACAAAGCGGAACATGTAAGCCTAAGCGCTTTAAGCGTGAAATCACCGCACTCGGGATAGGATGAGTACATACCACCAAATCGGGACGGAGCTGCCGCAGAATGTTTCGGGTCTGTGTGTAGAACAGACGGTGCAAAGCGAGCGTTGTAAGACGGTTTAATGATTTTTTGTACTGATGACGGTAAACCAATCCGACTAGACGAGGCTGCGATACAACGGTCTTCTTGTATGCTGTAATAATGAGCGGGGCCATTCTTGGATTCAAAAAGCTCCCCAGCTCCAGCACTCGGGTCTGCACATTCGGAGAAAGCTTCCGCAAGCTGCTTGAGAGCGCGTATGCAGCCTGAGTATGTCCGGCACCGAAACCTTCCGATAATAATAACACTCGTTTTTTAGCCACTCTCATTTCACCTGTTCCTGCTGGGATGTTCTCAATCATACCATATCGGCTTTAAGGCCAGAATGCAACCGTCCCTATTGCTGCAGAAGCTCCGATAACCGCTCCTGCAAGTACATCCGTGGGATAGTGAAGCCCTAAGTAAATCCGGGAAAATCCTACAATTATTCCTACAGGCAACAACGGCAGGGTAAGCATCGGTGACTGAAGCATAAAAGGAACAGTAGCTGAAAAAATGGCGGTTGTATGCCCTGAGGGAAAAGAATGGTCCGACAGGGGGTTGCGAAATGTATTTGTACCTGGTAGCGCCAAATATGGGCGAATCCGCGGATACAGCTTTTTGACAATCGCCACGGGGATATGACTGACCCCCAGGGCAATGGCTCCCTTCATAGCGGCATCCTTCCATGGATTCGGAGCGAGCCACCAAATAAGTAACGTAGAGGCTATTGTAAAAGTGGCCCCGCCCAAATGTGTGAGATAATAAAGCCAGAAGTTCAAAAAACGGTTGTGTAAGCGTCCGTTGATCCATTTGAACAACTGCTGCTCCAGGTTTATAAGTTTTACGACTAGACGTTGCATTTGGTTTCCTCCGGTTGCCGTTTCAGGGTAAAGTCGGCAAATATTTTCAATCACTTTGACAGAATCAGTCCATAAGTAATTATTCTCTTGCTCCCATCATATTTTTAAACGCTATTCATTTCAAGAATCACCACTCACTTGGTTCAATTCTACACAAAAATGTTTAAGGAATATAAGCTGAATTGTATAACTTTCTTTGCGTTCATCCGTCTAATAAGATAGAGTGGTTAGAAGTGGTTGCTAATTGCCCCACTAAAAGGAGGGACCAAAGAAATAAAAAGTTAGCAAATGGATGAAAATAAGACCTAAGCGTTATGAATGAGAGGCTCAGCGTTGCATTCCCGGATTAAATGGGAGTTTGTCGTGTTTTTTTGCTGCTGAGACCGGTTTTAGGGCTTTGACAAAAGATTGAAAACCAACGAAAATCGTAATGGCATTCCTGTGTCAGCCAAAAGGGGGCTGTGCACAGCCAATGAAGAAAGCAAGGGTCGGGTCAAAATTACAGAAAAAGGCGCACAAAAGCGCCGCAACTTGCGCTACACAGAGAGAAAACAAATAAACGCAAGATTTTTAAAGGGGTATAAAAAGGGGGTAACAAGAGATTATGTTAGACGCTATATTTGTGACACTCCAGATCATACTGGCAGTGATCGCTGTCTATCAGTTTGCATTCTCCTTGTTCGGATTGGTACGCAAAAAAAGAAAAGAGCAAGCAACTCCAGAAAAATCGTTTGCCATTTTAGTCGCTGCTCACAATGAAGAACAGGTTGTTGGAGCATTGATGGAAAACCTGAAGCAGCTTGACTATCCGAAGGAACTATACGATGTATTCGTGATTTGTGATAACTGTACGGACAAGACAGCGGACATCGTTCGCGCTCACGGTATGAATGCTTGTGAACGCACGAATCCGAATTTGCGTGGTAAAGGCTACGCTATTGAGTGGATGCTCAAGGAATTATGGGCTATGCCGCGCCAATATGATGCTATTGTCATGTTTGATGCTGACAATTTGGCGCATACCAATTTTTTGAGTGAAATGAACAATGATTTGTGCACAGGGGCCCGTGTTATCCAGGGGTACATTGATACCAAAAATCCTGAGGATTCTTGGATCACAGCGGCATACGGGGTATCTTACTGGTACATCAACCGTCTGTGGCAGCTGTCGCGTCACAACCTGAATATGGCCAATTTCCTTGGTGGTACAGGCATGTGCTTTGAAACGAATTTGCTCAAGGAAATGGGCTGGGGTGCAACAAGTCTGGTAGAGGATTTGGAATTCACCATGCGTTGTACACAACGCAATGTATATCCAAGATTTAATTACGATGCCAAGGTATATGATGAGAAGCCGTTGACGTTCAAAGCTTCGTCCAGACAGCGTCTGCGCTGGATGCAGGGCCACTTCACGGTCGCTCGTCGTTATTTCTTCCCATTGCTGTGGCAAAGTATCAAGCATAGAAGCCTGATTAAATTCGATATGGCTCTTTATGGTCTGAACGTGTATATCGTATTGTTTACCTTCTTGATGACAATGGTGATGTGGGTAGATATTGCGTTATTTGGTGGACCTAATATCGAAAATATCTATGTACAATTCCCTGCTTGGACCGGTTTTGTGGCTGTGAGTCTGAATATTATCACCTTTTTGATCGCGATGATCTTGGAAAAGGTTACGTTCAAAAAAGTATATCTGTACTTGCTGCTGTTCCCGGTCTATCTGGTTTCTTGGTATCCGATTACGTTCTATGCGTTCTTCACACAGAACAATAAGCAATGGAGCCACACTCAGCATACGCGTGTCGTTCGTCTGGAAGAGGTTCAGAGCAAGCAAGGATAATTGCAGAACGGTATAAATGTACCGAAGAGGCGAGGTGTCACTTGTTTCTTTGAAAGGTGTTGACACATCGTCTGCAAGATGATAAAATACATGAGTATGTTAATTGAAGAATATGGATTAACAAGCAGAAGGTCCGACTTCTCACCTGCCCGGTATTGCCGGCTGGTCATGATCCAATGATTTGTGAATTGAATTTTCATGATGAATTGAGTATCAGACAGGGATGTCGGCTGTATAGTCGTCATCCCTTTTTTGTGTCTACACACAAAATACAAAAATAACAGGTTCTGGAGGTGGAGGGTTATTAGTAAGGAACATATGATCAATGATGAGATTCGGGTGAGAGAAGTACGTCTTGTTGGTGCAAACGGGGAACAAATCGGGATTAAACCGACTCGTGAAGCTCTGCAAATGGCGATTGACGCAAACTTGGATCTCGTGAACGTGGCGCCTCAAGCGAAGCCGCCCGTGTGTCGGATTATGGATTACGGAAAATTCCGCTATGAGCAGCAGAAGAAAGAAAAGGAAGCCCGTAAGAACCAGAAGATCGTTGACATCAAAGAGGTATGGTTCCGTTCCAACATCGAGGAACATGACTACCAAACCAAGTTTCGCAATGTGGTGAAGTTCCTGAATGAAGGGGACAAGGTGAAATGCTCTGTTCGTTTCCGCGGTCGTGAAATTACCCATGCTAATGTGGGACAAAAAATTCTCGAGCGTGTGAAAACGGAAGTTGCTGATCTTTGTACCGTGGAGCGCCAACCCAAGCTCGAAGGACGCAGCATGATTATGATATTGGCTCCAAAGAGCCAATGATAAATTAAGGAGGAAGTTCAATGCCTAAAATGAAAACACATAGCAGCCTTAAAGGCCGCTTCAAGATTACCGGTACTGGTAAAGTAACGCGTTACAAAGCTTACAGAAACCACTTGCTTTCCCACAAATCCAAACGTGCAAAACGTGTTCTGGGTACTAACCCTGAGATGGCACCTGGGGACGTTAGACGTCTGAAACAAGGTCTTGCTAACCTGAAATAGCATATAGCTCGGCAATGAATAAAGCATAAACATTATTTGGGAGGTCTTTTGATATGGCAAGAGTAAAGGGCGGATTCGTCGTTCGTCGTCGTCATAAAAAAGTATTGAAGCTTGCTAAAGGTTATTTTGGTTCCAAACACCGCATTTTTAAAACAGCTAACGAGCAGGTAATGAAATCGCTTGTTTACGCATACCGTGACCGTCGTCAGACGAAACGTAATTTCCGCAGACTGTGGATCGTGCGTATCAATGCAGCAGCTCGTTTGAATGGTTTGTCTTACAGCAAACTGATGCACGGCCTGAAACTGGCTGGTGTGGACATTAACCGCAAAATCCTGGCTGATCTTGCAGTCAACGATATCAATGCGTTCAACTCTTTGGCAACTGTTGCTAAAGGCAAAATCAACGCTTAATTATTGAGCGTGGAGACCACGAATGTGGTAAAAGAGGTATCCCAAGCAGTACGCTGTGTAGGGATGCCTTTTTTTGTATATGTTTTGTGATGCGAAAAGGTATAATTTCCCCAAAATACGAATGAATATGACGTGTGATGGCAGAATGTATGTATTTTTTCAAGTTGTAACGCTTACATTTATGGGAATTCAAAAAAAATTGACCCAAGGTTATTAATTATCTAGATTTTAGCCGATCATAATTGTATAATCTCTAAAGTAAGTCTTCTGTACGATCTGTCTCGTCAGTAAATGACATGTATGGCATGTACCATTTTCAAAGAAAAAGAGGCAGTTCCAGGGATCTAACACTAAGGGGGAACAGTATCAGCATGAAGAAAATGTTCAGTATGTCTTTGGTTATGCTGCTGGCGATCTCGGTCATTCTCGCAGGCTGCGGTAGCAAAAACCAAGGTGCGTCCAACGCAAGTGGTGGGGACACAGGCAGTTCTGCCAAAACATCAAATGTCCAAATTGGCATGGTTACAGATGTGGGTGGAGTAAACGACAAATCGTTTAACCAATCTGCATGGGAAGCACTGCAAGCCACTGAGAAAGAAACAGGTGCTAAAGTTAAATACCTGCAAAGTAAATCGGATCAAGATTATATTCCTAACCTGAATCAATTTGTTAAGGGTAATTTTGACCTGACTTGGGGAATCGGTTTTAATCTGGCGAATGCGATTGGACAAGTAGCAAAAGATAACCCGAACAAAAATCTGGCGATCATCGACAGTGTTGTAGATGCGCCTAATGTAAAATCGGTTGTTTTTGCTGAAAATGAAGGTTCCTTTCTGGTAGGGGTTGTAGCTGGTAAGCTTACCAAAACAAACAAAATTGGTTTTGTGGGTGGACAAGACAGCCCGCTGATCAAACGTTTTGAAAAAGGCTTTGAAGCAGGGATTAAAGCTGTAAATCCAAATGCGAAATTGGAAGTAAACTACACTGGTGCATTTGATAAGCCGGATCTCGGCAAGGCTGCTGCTGCAACGATCTACAACGATGGTGCAGATATTATTTTCCACGCGGCTGGCGGCTCGGGTACAGGCGTATTTAACGAAGCACTCGCACGGAAGAAACAAGGGCAGCAAGTATGGGTTATCGGTGTTGATAAAGACCAATCCCTTGAGTTTGGTGACGATGTAACGTTGACCTCCATGGTGAAACGTGTGGATGAAGCTGTAAAACGCGTATCTCAAGAAGTTGTTGATGGTAAGTTCAAGGGTGGTATTGAAACACTGGCTCTGAAGGATAACGGAGTTGGTCTGGCGGATACATCAACGAAAAATGTCCCTAAAGACGTACTTGATCTTGTAGAGCAATATAAGCAAAAAATTATTAAGGGCGAAATTACAGTTCCTTCGAAATAATCGTGTTTGAAGAACATAGAGGTGGCGGCAAGGCTGGTTCATAAGACTAGCCTTGTTCTTACGTCTGGAGTTATACGAATCATAAAGATCAGTCAGCTCATTGGAGCACATACTATAAAGTGTATAAGGGTGATTTCATGGATGCAGCGACCCCCGTCGTTGAGTTGAAGAAAATTACAAAACGATTCCCAGGCATCGTTGCCAACGACTCCATCAGCATCAAGCTGCATAAGGGAGAAATTCATGCCCTTTTGGGTGAGAATGGTGCGGGCAAATCTACGCTTATGAATATTCTTTTCGGACTGTATCAGCCAGAAGAAGGGACGATTGAAATCGGCGGTAAGCCAGTGCAGATTGATAGCCCCAATAAGGCGATTGATCTGGGGATCGGCATGGTGCATCAGCATTTTAAACTCGTACAGCCGTTTACCGTTACCGAGAATATTGTCCTGGGCTCCGAGCCGCGTAAAGGTCTGAAAATCAATTATAAAAAGGCTGCCGCCGAAGTGCAGCGGTTGTCTGAGCAATACGGGCTTCAAGTGAATCCGAATGCCAAAATTGAGGATATATCCGTTGGTATGCAGCAACGTGTGGAAATTATCAAAACGCTTTATCGCGGTGCAGATATTCTTATTTTCGATGAGCCGACAGCAGTGTTAACACCACAAGAAATCACCGAACTGCTGGACATTATGAAGCGCTTGGTAGCTGAGGGTAAATCCATCATTCTTATCACGCATAAGCTCAAAGAAATTATGCAAATTGCAGATACGGTTACAATTATTCGTCGAGGTCAGGTTGTTGATACGGTCAAAACGTCAGCAACAACACCGAATGAACTGGCGGAGAAAATGGTAGGTCGTCGTGTGTCCTTTAAAGTGGACAAGCAGCCTGCCCAGCCAGGACAGACTGTACTCGAAATGAACCATGTGGTCTCTAAAAACAAGGATGGCATTAGTGTTCTGGATGAGTTGGACCTGAAGGTTAAGGCGGGTGAGATTCTGGGAATTGCTGGCGTAGACGGCAATGGACAGAGTGAGCTGATTGAAGCCTTGACAGGCTTGCGCAAGGTCGATGGTGGAAGCATTCAATTGCTTGGGCAAGAGATTGCAAATCAGCCGCCACGCAAAATTTCCGAGGCAGGTGTTTCGCATATACCGGAGGACCGCCATAAACATGGATTGGTGCTCGATTTTTCCATGAGTGAAAATATGGTGCTGGAGACGTATTATCAAGCACCTTACAGTAAAAATGGCTTTTTGAATAAAGAGGCTATCGATAAACAGGCAAAAAGCCTTATCGAGAAGTTCGATGTAAGAACACCGGATATTCACACTAAGGCAAGAGCGTTGTCTGGGGGAAACCAGCAAAAGGCTATCATAGCGCGTGAAATTGATAAAAATCCGGATCTTCTTATTGCAGCGCAGCCTACACGCGGTCTGGATGTCGGAGCCATTGAGTTTGTCCAGAAACAGCTAATTGCTCAGCGGGATCAAGGTAAAGCGGTCCTTCTTATTTCTTTTGAGCTGGACGAGATTATGAATGTATCTGACCGTATTGCTGTCATCTATGAGGGCAAAATTGTCGGAGAAGTGTTGCCGGAAGAAACGAATGACCAGGAATTGGGACTTATGATGGCAGGAAGTGCAGTGAAGAAAGGAGCAGAGAATGGCTAACCTATTGAAAATATTTACGAAAGACTCCTTTGTTCTGGCACTGGTCTCTATTATTTTGGGTCTTCTTCTGGGTGCTGTCGTCATGCTGATTGGCGGATATGATCCGATTGTGGCCTATTCCGCATTGTTTAGCCGTGTATACGGAGATTCATACAATTTTGGTGAGGCTATCCGTGAAATGACCCCATTGATTTTAACGGGTCTGGCATTTGCTTTTGCGGCTCGCGCCGGACTGTTTAACATTGGTGGCGAAGGTCAGTTTCTGGTAGGTATGACAGCCGCCTCAATTGTGGGTATCAAGCTCCATGGACTGCCTGCCATAATTCATGCTCCGCTGGCTGTGATTGCAGGGGCGGTTTTTGGTGGCCTGTGGGCTGCGATTGCGGGCTATTTGAAGGCCAAGCGAGGCGTAAATGAAGTTATTACCTGCATTATGATGAACTGGATTGGCCTGTATTTGGCCAATTTGGTGATTAATCAGTTCGCACTATTGGAAGGTGAAAACCGTTCTGTGGACATTCAGCCTTCCGCTTCCATCTCCATCGAATGGCTGTCACAGATGATGGGAAATGCCCGGGTTCATTGGGGTACAGTCATTGCTTTGCTGGCGGCGGTATTTTTCTATATTTTCATGTGGAAAACAAAGCAGGGCTACGAGCTTCGGGCTGTCGGATTTAATCAGGATGCATCCCGTTATGCTGGTATGAATGTAAATCGCAATATCGTAAAAGCGATGTTCATTAGTGGTGTTTTTGCGGGATTGGCGGGTGCATTTGAAGTGTTGGGAGTATTCCATTACCAATCCGTCATGGCTGGATCACCGGGAACCGGCTTTGACGGTATCGCCGTGGCTCTGATCGGGATGAATAATCCGTTCGGTGTGCTGCTGGGCTCTGTTTTGTTCGGAACGCTTACGTATGGTTCGGCAGGGATGAGCTTTAGCGCGGATGTACCGCCCGAAATTATCCGGGTGGTCATTGGCTCGATTATTTTCTTCATTGCGGCCCAAGGAATTGTGCGTTGGGTTGTGAAGCCGCTCTACTCCAAGCGGAAGAAAGAGAAGGTGTTGTAAAATGAGTTGGTTAACACTTGGTGAATTAATCCATACAACGCTCGTTTTTGCGACGGCGATTATATTTGCGTCTCTCGGCGGAGTTTTTTCAGAAAAATCCGGTGTAACGAACCTCGGTTTGGAAGGACTAATGGTATTCGGGGCGTTTGCTGCTGGGGTCGGCGGATTTTATGCCGAGCAAGCGGGACTGGGAGGCACCTCTGCGGCTTGGGTAGGCGTACTGTCGGCTGCAGTGTTCGGTATTCTGGTTTCGTTGATTCATGCTGTAGCCTCGATTACGTTTAAAGCCGATCAAGTCATAAGCGGGATTGTCATTAACTTTCTGGCGGCAGGTAGTACGCTATACATGGTCAAGCTTTTATTTGAAGGTGATGGTGACACCGGTCGCATTCAAGGTTTTAGTGAAATATCCATTCCTTACCTTGTAGATATTCCAATTGCAGGGAAAGCTTTTTTCCAGGCATATCCAACGACGTATCTGGCTATTTTGTTAGTTATTATTGGATATTTCACCTTGTATAAAACTCCATTTGGCTTGCGTTTGCGTTCGGTTGGGGAGCATCCGGGTGCAGCGGATACAGTAGGTATCAAGGTTAATCGCCTTCGTTATATCGGTGTCATGATCAGTGGTGCGTTGGCAGGTATTGGTGGAGCTACGATCACCCTGACTACAACCAATATGTTCTCGCACAATACAGTTTCCGGTCAGGGATATATTGCTATTGCCGCTATGATTTTCGGCAAATGGAATCCGCTCGGTGCTTTTGGCGCAGCCGTATTTTTCGGCTTTTCACAAGCGATTCGCAACTATGTACAGTTGTTTGCATGGTCGCAAAGTATTCCCCAGGAAATTATTTTTATGCTGCCGTATCTCTTGACGATTATTGTACTGGTAGCAGCTGTAGGCCGGTCACGAGCTCCGGCTGCTTTGGGTCAGCTTTATGATCCTAGCAAGCGTTAATAAGTCATCAACAGCTGACAGTTTTATGTTTTAAAACTGTAATTGACATCTCAAAAATCTGGTATCTGCATCTGCAGGTGCTAGATTTTTTTAGGTTGTGCAGGCATTTAAACATACGCTTCTGGTATGAAAAGAATAGAATGTGCTATGCAGATTGGACGGACGCTCGGCCCCTGTCAGCTCCGGTCTATTTTGTGGTGGTGGTGAGCTATCAAGGAGCCGTTCAATCTGTCCATTCGTTGAGAAAGAAGGAGGAAATACGATGAAACAGGCAGTAACCAGAAAGCAGGTGGAGAAGCTTGTTGGCAAAGTCATCTTCGCTACTCGCAAGGATGGTTCCCAGGTCAGCGGCAAGCTGATCCGCATTTCGGGTAACCGACTGGTTCTCCAACCAAACTGCAAGAAAAAAGTAAACACGAAGGCGATTATTCCCCTGGTGCTGTTTGACTTGCTTGCCATCGGCACGGCTCCTTATGCCTACGGCGGATATAATGGCTACGGACCAGGCTATGGATACGATCCTAAACCTGCCCCGTATACCAATGGGGGGTATCCCGGATTAGGTTATCCGTTTTACCCTAATTTATTTTAGGATAACAAGATCAGCATCCCAAGAAGCCGGTTTTTCACAGTGATTTTTCAAGTTCGTGGCATCGGCTCAGGGCTACGTAGCGCAATATTTGATATTGGTGACGCAGATAAAAATGGATTCCCCGGATATTGTCTTCGTCTACCATGACTTTGACCCGCTTGCAGCGTCGTATTCGTCCGTAGTGCTCGGCATATTCCAGCAATTTTTTTCCGTAGTGCTTACCTTGATGAGCCGAAGAAATTGCGATCAAATCAATGTATAACAATTCCCCGTGCAGCATAACATGAATGAAGCCAACAACCCGTGCATTATCCGGCCTGCAAGCTACAAAAGTGATGCCCCGGTTTAAGCGCCGGGGTAATTCTTTACGTATTTGCTCCATTTCCTGAGAGCTTAAATGTGATAGAGGGACAAGCTCCTGCTCGATCAGACGAAAGATCACCGTATCATCCTGAGCGATGCGTTTGCGAATCATAAACGGGCCTCCTTTTCTACCCAGTTAACAAGACAAGACGTGGTTTTGGAGGTATGCACCCGTCTTACCGTGTGGTCTTTTTATCATATGCGGGCATCGGTTACATGCGTGCGACTTTGAGGTGCTTCAAAAGATAAACATAAATTTTTATGAAATCTGGGTATTGACTATCCCAGATGGGGGACATATAATGTGTCTAAACATTTGAAAGAATGACATGAACACAACGGCAATGAAGAGGACGAAGTGATTAGGGCTCTTTTGTTCAGAGAGTGAGGCATTAGCTGCAAGCTTCACCAAAATCCCTTTTTAACGAGCTCACCTCGGAGCTGTTTTCCTGAAAAGTATTTGGGCCCAGTGAATTTTAGCGGTGCACCGATTTACCTATTAGGGAAAATCGTACGGTCTACGTTACAGACGCCAGATATGGAAATCCTTTGTGATTTCTGTACCTGCCAAGGTTCGATATTGTGAGATATCGGGCAAACACGGGTGGTACCACGGAAGCTACAGCCTTTCGTCCCTCAGTAACAGCAAGTCTGTTCTAGGGATGAAAGGTTTTTTTGTTTTCACAAATGTCAGCTGTATGTAAATTTTGTAAAGGAGGATGACCAATGAGTGCACAAATTCCTGAAGTTCGGTCAACCGATGAATTACGTCAAAAGTGGATGGAACCTGAAGTGATTACAGGTTCGGAAATTTTGCTCCGTAGCCTGTTGCTGGAGGGAGTAGAATGTGTCTTCGGATATCCTGGTGGTGCAGTGCTTTATATTTATGATGCCATGTATGGCTTTAAGGATTTCAAGCATGTTCTCACCCGTCACGAGCAAGGAGCAATTCATGCGGCAGATGGTTATGCACGGGCAAGCGGTAAAGTTGGGGTCTGTATTGCAACATCCGGACCTGGTGCGACAAACCTGGTAACTGGCATTGCGACGGCTTTTATGGATTCGGTGCCGTTGGTGGTCATCACGGGTAATGTAGTATCCTCCCTGATCGGCACGGATGCTTTCCAGGAAGCTGATATCACGGGAATTACAATGCCGATTACGAAGCACAGCTATCTGGTAAGAGACGTAGAAGAACTGCCGCGGATCATCCATGAGGCATTTCATATTGCCAACACAGGCCGCAAGGGACCGGTGCTGATTGATATCCCGAAGGATATTTCGGCAGCCCAAACGCTGTTTGTTCCACAAACGGGACCTGTGACCATGCGGGGCTATAACCCGACAGTGCTGCCTAATAAGATTCAACTAGACAAGCTGACTCAGGCTATATCAGAGGCAGAACGTCCGTTCATTCTGGCCGGTGGCGGGGTTGTATACTCCGGTGGACATGAGGCACTTTACGAGTTTGTTCGTAAAACGGAAATTCCTATTACGACAACATTGTTGGGACTGGGAGCTTTCCCAAGCGGACACGAGCTGTGGACGGGAATGCCGGGTATGCACGGAACGTACACCTCCAATCAGGCTATTCAACAGTCGGATCTGCTGATCTGTATCGGTGCTCGTTTTGATGATCGGGTGACAGGCAAACTGGATGGATTTGCTCCACAAGCTAAAATCGTCCACATTGATATCGATCCTGCTGAAATTGGCAAAAACGTAGCGACCGATATTCCAATTGTAGGCGATGTGAAGGCGGTACTGGAATTGCTGAACCAGGATGTGAAACGCACAGATCGGGCAGATGCATGGAGAGCACAAATTCAGCGATGGAAGAATGAAAAGCCTTATTCTTATAAGGATTCCGATGCAGTGCTCAAGCCACAATGGGTTATTGAACTGCTGGATGAAACGACCAAGGGCGGCGCAATCGTTACGACGGATGTGGGCCAGCATCAAATGTGGGCAGCACAGTATTACAAATTCAATCAGCCGCGCTCATGGGTGACATCTGGTGGACTGGGGACGATGGGCTTTGGTTTTCCTTCAGCGATTGGCGCTCAGGTGGCCAATCCCGACAGATTGGTAATCTCGATTAACGGAGACGGCGGTATGCAAATGTGTTCGCAGGAATTAGCCATCTGCGCGATCAACAATATCCCGGTCAAAATCGTAATCATTAACAATCAGGTGCTTGGAATGGTTCGCCAATGGCAGGAATTGATCTATAACAACCGGTATAGTCACATTGATCTGGCTGGAAGCCCGGACTTTGTGAAACTAGCTGAAGCATACGGTGTAAAAGGTCTGCGTGCTACGAATAAGGAAGAGGCACGTCGGGCTTGGCAGGAGGCGCTTGATACACCCGGACCGGTCGTTGTCGAGTTTGTAGTCAGCAGGGAAGAGAATGTATATCCGATGGTGACGCAAGGTTCGACAATTGATCAAATGCTGATGGGGGACGAGTAAAATGACGACTAAAAATACCATTGCTGTACTGGTAAATGATCATCCCGGCGTTTTGCAGCGTGTGTCCGGTTTGTTCGGTCGCCGTGGCTTTAACATTGAGAGTATAACCGTTGGTCAATCGGAAGAAGTCGGATTATCCCGTATGGTCATTGTAACTGTAGGAGATGAGAATAACCTGGAGCAGATTGAAAAGCAGCTGTATAAGCTGGTTGATGTAATCAAGGTCATCGATCTCAGCTCCAAGCCGATGGTTGCCCGTGAATTGGCAATGATCAAGGTAAAGGCGGAGCCACCTCAGCGGCCGGAAATCATGGGTGTGGTGGAAACGTTCAGAGCAGCTGTAATTGATGTTGGGACAACGAGCTTGATCGTTCAGGTTATTGGCGATACCGAAAAAATAGACGCCATGATTGAATTATTAAAGCCTTACGGCATTCGTGAGCTGACCCGAACCGGGGTTACAGCGATGGTACGTGGCAATGCTTAATATGGAGCTTTAACGAATTACCGCTTATAGCCATTACATCAATAAAGACCGCCCGCATAAGAGCGGGGGCTCGAGGAGATTTTTAGATCCAATTTACGAACAAAGTCAAATCTCTTGGAGTACCCGCTCATTATGAAGGGTCCAATTAAAAGGAGGAAATTAACCATGGCAGTTACAACGTACTACGAAAAAGATGCAGAACTTAGCGTATTGAAAGGAAAAACAGTTGCCGTTATCGGTTACGGTAGCCAAGGACATGCTCAAGCACAAAACCTGCGTGACAGTGGTGTGAATGTTGTTATTGGTTTGCGTGAAGGCAAATCAGCCGATGTTGCAAGAAACGACGGTTTTGAAGTTCTGAACGTAGCTGATGCAACAAGCCGTGCAGATGTGGTTCAAATTTTGTTGCCAGATGAAACACAAGCTTCTGTTTACAAAAATGAAATTGAACCTAACCTGAAAAAAGGCGCAGCTCTTTTGTTCTCCCATGGTTTTAATGTTCATTTCGGACAAATCGTAGCTCCTAAAGATAGTGATGTATTGCTGGTTGCTCCAAAATCCCCAGGGCATATGGTACGTCGTACCTATGTAGAAGGTTTTGGTGTACCGGGTCTGATCGCAATTGAGCAGGATGCAACGGGTCAAGCCAAAGAAATCGGTCTTGCTTACGCCAAAGGCATCGGTTGTACACGTGCGGGCGTAATCGAAACCTCCTTCCGTGAAGAAACGGAAACGGATCTGTTCGGTGAGCAGGCGGTATTGTGTGGCGGCGTGAGCGCACTCGTAAAAGCAGGCTTCGAAACATTAACTGAAGCAGGATATGCTCCTGAGATGGCTTACTTCGAATGCTTGCATGAGCTTAAGCTGATTGTTGACCTGATGTATGAAGGCGGATTGGCAACGATGCGCGATTCCATCAGTAATACAGCAGAATATGGTGATTATGTAACTGGACCACGTGTGGTAACAGAAGATACGAAGAAAGCAATGAAGGAAGTATTGACTGATATTCAGCAAGGTAAATTTGCTCGTGACTTTATCCTTGAAAATCAATCCGGACGCGCATTCCTGACGGCTACTCGTCGTAACGAAGCTAACCATCCGATTGAAGTGGTGGGCGGACAATTGCGTGAAATGATGCATTGGATCAAAAAGTAAGCTCTTTTTGTACTATGTGTTCGACAATATGATTCATTTATAAAGTTTATCTTACAATGCGGCCCTGCTTATTGCGTGAGCCGCATTGTAAATTTAAAGGTCCTAATCCTGAGGGAGGTGTATTACGTTGCGCAAAATATATATATTTGACACAACGTTGAGAGACGGAGAACAATCACCGGGCGTGAACTTGAATACCCGTGAGAAAGTAGAGATCGCCCATCAGTTGGAAAAACTGGGGATTGACCGTATGGAAGCAGGATTCCCGGCTGCTTCACCGGGGGATTTGGCCGCTGTTAATGCGGTTGCCAAGGCTGTCAAAAATTCAACAGTCATCGGGCTTTCACGTGCAAGGGAGCAGGATATTGATGCGGTTCGCGAGGCGCTCAAGGGAGCACAGGACCCATGTATCCATATCTTTTTGGCAACCTCGCCAATTCACCGTCAGCATAAACTGCGGATGGAGAAGGCACAGGTATTGGAGACTGCCCGTTCAGCCATTCGCTACGGATTGAAATATTTGCCCAAAGTAGAATTTTCTTTGGAGGATGCAGGCCGTACAGAGCTTGATTTTGTAGTCGAAATGGTCACCATGGCTGTACAGGAGGGTGCGTCTGTCGTCAATATCCCAGATACGGTGGGTTACTTGACACCTTATGAATACGGTAACATTTTCAAGCATATCAAGGAAAATGTAGTTGATGTAGATAAGATTCAACTGAGTGCGCATTGTCACAATGATTTGGGCATGGCTACCGCTAATACACTGGCTGCAATCCTGAACGGGGCGGATCAGATTGAGGGAACCATTAACGGTATTGGCGAACGCGCCGGAAATACAGCTATTGAGGAGATTGCGATGGCGCTGGAAACGAGACAGGAATTTTTTCAGGCCAAAACATCTCTGCAATTGTCAGAAATTTCCCGTACGAGCCGTCTGGTCAGCCGTTTGACAGGGATGGTGGTGCCAGGGAACAAGGCAATTGTTGGTGCGAATGCTTTTGCACATGAATCAGGTATTCATCAGGACGGCATGCTGAAGGAAAAAACCACCTATGAAATCATGACGCCGGAAAGTATCGGTCTGAAGGAAAGCAAGCTGGTTCTGGGCAAGCATTCCGGGCGTCATGCCTTCCGCGAGCGTTTGATCGAGCTGGGCTACGAATTGAGTGAAGAAGAGCTGAACCGGGCTTTCGGGCAGTTCAAGGACTTGGCTGACAAGAAGAAGGAAGTATCGGACGATGACATCCTGGCATTGCTGGAAGAAAAACTGGCAGATACACCTGAGGTCTTCACATTGAAAACGATGTTCGTAACCTTCGGCAATGAGACTACGCCTTCTGCCAAAGTAAGTCTGGTTAACGAAGAAGGTCAGGTTATTGAGACGGAGGCTGAAGGGAACGGTTCTGTCGATGCGATTTACAATGCGATTGATGAAGCCAGTGGCGAGAGCGTTGTACTGTCGGATTACTCCATCAAGTCTGTTACCCATGGTAAAGATGCTTTGGGTGAAGTGCACGTGGTGCTGACGCAAAACGGGCTGTCTGTACAGGGGCGTGGTGTAAGCACCGATATTCTGGAAGCAAGTGCCCGAGCTTACGTGGATGCACTGAACGGTTTGATCGACAAGCGTAAAAACTACAGCAATCGCGTAGATTATAATTCCTAAAAGAACATTTTGCATAAATCCCCAAAGCGATTTTAATTCAGCAATATATAGATCGAGATGGTTTGGTTTGTCTATATATTGTACTTTCGAGCATTGCAAATCAAATGATGCAAAATGCTGACAGGATCGGGTCTTCCCGGTCCTGTTTTGTTGTTTCCAACGAAAAATTCATCTTATAGGCTAAGCCTATTGAATTGATAGATTCTATATCTTAGTCAAAGCCCTGCCGTATATGTTACAAAGAAAGTATGAAAAATACACCCGTATGGCTGTATAACAAGAGGAGTGTACGTGATGGCAGACGTGAAAAAGATTGCGGTAATAGCTGGTGATGGAATCGGACCGGAAGTGGTCGCTGAGGCGGAGAAAATTTTGAAGCGTACGGAAGAAGTGTTTGGTCTTTCATTTGAAACAGAGCATGCGCTGTTTGGCGGAATCGCAATTGATAAAAAGGGGACGCCATTGCCGGAAGAAACACTGGCTGTATGTCAATCTGCAGATGCCGTATTGCTGGGGGCGGTAGGTGGACCTCAATGGGACAACAATCCCAAGGAACTTCGTCCTGAAACGGGTCTGTTGGGTATTCGCAAAGAGCTTGGCCTGTTTTCGAATCTTCGTCCCGCTGTCGTCTTTGATTGTCTTAAGGATGCTTCTACACTGAAACCAGAAGTGTTGGAAGGAACGGATCTAATCGTCGTGCGTGAGCTGACGGGCGGCATCTACTTCGGTGAGAAGTTCAGACGTGAGAGTGCTCAGGGTGAGGAGGCAGTTGATACCTGTGCATATAATGTAACGGAAGTTGAGCGGATTGTTCGCCAATCTTTCGAGATTGCACAAAAACGCCGCAAAAAGCTCGCATCGGTAGACAAGGCTAACGTACTGGAAACTTCCCGTTTATGGCGGGAAGTAGTTAACCGGGTCGCTGTAGACTATCCGGATGTAGAGCTGGAGCATGTATTGGTGGATAACTGTGCGATGCAATTGCTGCGTCGTCCATCCAGCTTTGACGTCATCGTGACGGAAAATATGTTTGGGGACATTCTAAGTGATGAAGCAGCTATGCTGACCGGGTCTATCGGTATGCTGTCCTCTGCATCACTCGGAGAAGGCAGTTTTGGTCTGTACGAGCCAGTGCACGGTTCGGCCCCGGACATTGCAGGTCAAGGATTGGCCAATCCGATTGCAACGATTTTGTCCGTTGCTTTGATGTTCCGCCTCACCTTCGGGTATGAGAAAGCAGCTGACGCTATTGAGAAAGCGGTAGCTGAGGTACTGGATGCAGGACATCGCACAGCGGATATTGCGGTGGATAAATCTCAAGCCATCTCGACAACTCAAATGGGCGATCTGATCGCAGCAGCTATTCGCTAAAGACTCCAAAACGCACCTGTTCTGAAAAAAAGCTTCCTATTATATAGTAAGGTTATACAATGAATTATATCGTAGGCTTTTACAATCCATGTTTGGCACAGCAGCTCCTGAGCAATCAGGAGCTGCTTGTGTATCAGTAAGTGTAAGATATTCAAGATGTGTATAAGTTGTGAATTTTTCATCTAGTTTAAAATAATTATAAAAAAGTAATGGTTACAATATTGACTTTGAATTGTACGAATGATAACATTTATCAAGTAAGTTGTTTAATACAATACAGATGATTGGGAAGAACACAAACGGTGTTTTTCTTACATATTTTAAAGGAGGATTTCATGTTATGGCAGAAAGATTGGTAGGAAGACCTGCACCTGATTTTGCATTGGAAACCGTGAGTGGGGACGGTCAAGAATTTGGTTCGGTGAAGCTTTCTGATTACCGTGGCAAATGGCTCGTATTTTTCTTCTATCCACTGGATTTCACTTTTGTGTGCCCAACGGAAATTACAGCATTGAGCGATGCTGCTGACCAATTCAAAGAGCTGGATACTGAAATTCTGGGTATCAGTGTAGACTCTGTACACAGCCACAAAGCATGGATTAACACAGCTAAAGAAAACAACGGTCTGGGCAAACTGAACTTCCCGTTGGCCTCTGACATCACCAAAAAAACAGCAAGTGATTATGGCGTTCTGATCGAAGAAGAAGGCATTGCTTTGCGCGGCTTGTTCATCATTGATCCAGAAGGCGAATTAAAATATCAAGTAGTTAACCACAATGATGTGGGTCGCAGTGTAGAAGAAACATTGCGTGTACTGCAAGCCCTGCAATCCGGTGGCTTGTGCCCAATGAACTGGAAACCAGGCGACAAAAACCTGTAATATCAGATTCACAAATTTATATTCAACAAGCGAGCCCCCAAAACGGTTTTTTATGCCGATATTGGGGGCTTGCTTGCCTGTGGTTATGTAGTACAAATATTAGAGTAAGTTTGTTTGTATGGAGTAGTACAGAGTGAGTAACAAATAATTATGGAAATGTTGTTGTGCTCTGGAGGAATTTTGGTAGACGAAAGCGAATAAGGTAGTGTAGAAGATAACAAGGCAGAACAGGTTTTGTTCAGAGGAGGCTGAGCCCGGATGAGTTATTGCTGTGGAGCAAGCATGGTAGGAACCAAGGGAACGCTGAAGCATTACCGTACCCAAGTCCATAATGTTCCTTTGCTGTTTTGCCCGGTATGTCGTCGCATTGAAGTTCATTATAAAGTCGAAAATGAATATGAAATTTTGGCTGAATATGCACATGGAGATGGGGCAAGCGAGATTGATTTTCAGGATTATGTCATGGAAGATGATGATACGATATTTGAAAACTGTGTAAATCGTGAGAGTGAAGATGCATTTGAAATTGTGAAGCGCCAAATTGACATGTCACTTGATTTATTGATGGTAGCCAAACAGATGAATGATGAAAAATGGCAGGGAGAGCTTAAGAGAAGACTGGCTGTGATGAGCCAAAGACGATCCCGGCTTCAACATAATAAGAGCGGCAGTTGACTTCCTACACACCAAAGAAGCTCTCAATTCTCGAGAGCTTCTTTGGTGTGTAGGGCGCATATTCCTAACTTATTCTTTCGTTTTGGTAATGTTGCGCAGATATTATGACGAAAGAAAACAGGATAAAAGTATGGATTCGACACTTTTTCCGATTGACTCGAATCCTTGATCTTGTCTATCATGAAATAAGACTCGAATTGGAAAGAGTTGGTCGGAGTTTTGTGAATCTGTTTTCTACACCATTGAAGGGTAGTCGATAGATTGTCTTTCTCTTCTTCAAGAATGTTACGCGTCCGATACGGCCAGTTTATCATTCCGAAACAAGGGGGAAGCCTGGCATGATCAGTGAATTCCAAGAAGCCTTGCTTGATACCGTGGGAGCTTGCCCTCCCACACAGATCGCCAATAACAAGTATGAGAATGTGCTGGAGAACCTGGATAGTGGTATCATGCTGTTTGACAGTGACGGGGTACTGACCTTTATTAACGTGCAAATGGCGAAATTGCTGGAATTACCACGTAGTTCGCTGGCGGGTCGCAACCTGATGCAGATATTGCATCTTCCTGAGTTAAGTCGGTTTAAGAAGAAGAGAATCATGCGGATTTATAAAGAAACTATCTTTCATAGAAAGCGCTATCACGAGTTAATTGATGAGTATGGTCGGCATTGGTTGATGACAGTGACCTACGGGGATCAGATGGATGGCGATTTTTTGTTTAGCCTCAAGGATGTGTCGGATTACAAGCAGATTGAGCAAACGGCATACCAAAATGACAAGCTGGCGATGCTGGGACGAATCTCTGCTTCCATAGCCCATGAAATCCGTAATCCGCTTACTGCAATCCGGGGTTTTATTCAATTGCTTCGACCTCATTTGATGGAGTTGGGCAGGGATGAGTATGCCCGCATTATTTTAACCGAAATTGATCGTGCGAACGACATTATTTACGAATTTTTGAATTCGTCCAAGCCTTCGGCTCCGCAAAAAACGGCTGTATCTGTGATGGGATTGCTGAAAGAGGTTGTGATGCTGACAGAAAGCGAGGCATTGATGAAGGGCTGCCAGATCGCACTGGATGAAAATGACGAGCTTATGAAGGTTTCCATTGATGTAAAGCAGATTAAGCAGGTTATTCTCAATATGATTAAAAATGCGATGGATGCCATTGAAAGCATCGGCGGGGAACGAGAGGGATGTATTGATATCCATACGGTGCTTGAGGGCTCCTATGTCCACATTTGTATTGAAGACAACGGATTGGGTATGGATCACAATACATTGTCGCGTTTATTCGATCCTTTTTTTACAACAAAAGAAAGTGGAACGGGTCTGGGATTGGCTGTGAGCTATCGAATTATCAAAAATCATGGAGGCTTTATTCATGTAGACAGCCAGCATGGAATGGGGACACAATTTAAAATCACGCTTCCTGTGGTTTAAAAATGCACAGTTTTTTGCAAAGGAGTGCTGTGTGCAATTTCTTTTGCGTTGTGCAGCGTTGGAGCATAGGTATCACTTAGTTGAAAAAGGTCGGTTGGAGCGCATGATCTGAAGAGATCATGCGCTTTTTTGGGGCTGTAAGCTCTTTTTTTTGCGTGAATGCGAAAATGAATTCGTGAATATAAGACTAAAAAAAGATTCACCTTTCACAGATTAAATGCTATTATATACCAGAATACAACATTATTTTTGAGACTATAGACTTAAACAACGGCTTCCAAAGCTGTCAAACGTCTTAGAAATCGGAATCTCCGATATGCAGGGGGCTGAAGAGGCTGGATGAGTATACGACTGGAAGTAAAGAAAACGATAGGTATCGGCATTGCTGCGATAGGTTTGTTTGTCTTGGTTCAGTTATTTCATGTAACTTTGAATAAGTTATACTCTCATAATGTTTTTTTCTTGGTATATCCGGTTATAGGATTTGCCTGCGCTGCGATTTGTTTTTCTATTTTTTATCAATCCTGGTCCATTCTGCTGGAGCAATTATCCTTGCAGAGACTTTTTATTGCGCCGACATTTCTAGTGGCTGGTCTGCTTTACCTTGTTCATATCGTTTCGGTTAGTTTCCTAAGCTTGACCGACTTTGCTTTGTCTTCGAGTATTTCGTTATGGCTTTTGTTTGTGAATCGAGTCTTTACTGCTGTTATGTTCTTAATCATTTGTTTGCTCCCCTATAGAAAAATGAAGTCTGGATACAAGACAGTTGCTTTGTGGGCGGGTATAGGCTGTACTTTGCTCATCCTGGGGGTTATTAAGGTTTGTGGTGCAAGATTGCCGGATCTTCGTATAAGATATGAAGCGGACATTCTCGGATGGATCTTGAATCTGGCTATCATGTTTCTGCTCGTGTCTACTATGGTCTTAGGGGTGCGAAGATATCGCGAATTTCACCAGGAGGAACATGGCATGTTGCTTATGATTCGCGGGACTGGGCTTTGTGTTGTGAGCCAGCTGTTCTATATGTCTTCTGAGCAAATGAGTGATGTTAATCACCTTATGGGGTTTTTAACCAATACGATGGCGTTTTATATTCTGCTGAACGGTTTGGTCCGGCAAATGGTTCTCGTTCCCTACCGGGAAAAGCAGGCTGCAGAATCTGAATTTAATTTCATTGCCTATACTGATGATATAACAGGACTTCCGAACCGTCGCCGGCTGTCCCAACGTCTGGATAAAATGCTGCGTGATTCATTAAAGCCTGATGAGACAGTAGCGCTTTTAGTGCTGAATATAGATCGTTTCAAAACGATTAATGATTCGCTTGGACATATGGCAGGAAACTATCTGTTGTATGCGGTAGGCGAACGCCTGAGGCACTTTAGCCATGAGGGGGAAGAGGTCTTCAGCATGGGTGGAGATGAATTTGCATTTCTTCTAACAGGGTACGAAGATATGAGGGCCATGAGAAATCGGATTGATGATATGGTGAAGCTGTTCGATCAGCCCTTTCATATTAATGGAGAGTCTTATCATGTAATGGTGAGCGTAGGTATAGCTTTGTACCCATTAGATGCGGATCAGAGCGAGCAGCTCATTCAGAATGCGGATACTGCGGTTCATAGTGCGAAGGAGCAAGGAGTGAATTTTCAGCGGTATACCAGTGTGATGCAGATGCGGGCGCATGAAAGACTCCAATTGGAAAATGATCTGCGGCGCGCGCTTGAAAATGAAGAATTTTCATTGGTGTATCAACCGCGTGTTCACCTGCAAAGTGGTGAGTTGACCAGTTTGGAGGCACTAGTGCGTTGGAATCATCCCCAGCGTGGGATGGTGATGCCGGGAGATTTTATTTCGGTAGCCGAAGAAAGTGGTCTGATCGTGCCGCTGGGAGAGTGGGTGCTACGGGAGGCATGTCTGCAAAACAAGCGCTGGCAGGAGGCCGGATATCAACCGATCCCGATATCGGTCAATTTATCCATGCGCCAATTTCAGCAAAAAGAACTGGTGGATGTCATTCAGGGCATTCTGGCCTATACAGAACTGGAACCATGCTATCTGGAGCTGGAGATTACCGAGAGTATGACCTTTGACAAGGATCGGGCCTTCGAACAGTTGAAAAAAATAAAGGCGATCGGGGTTGCAATCAGTATCGATGATTTTGGTACAGGCTATAGCTCGTTGCATTATTTAAAAAATCTTCCGATTGATCGTCTTAAAATTGATCGTTCCTTTGTAAATGAGGTACTGGTCGACAGCAAAAATGCGGCCATCGTATCTACCATTGCCTCCATGGCTCATCATTTAAAACTGAAGGTTACGGCAGAAGGCGTGGAAAACGAGGAACAGCTTCATTTTTTGCAGGCCCAGGAATGTCATGAAGGGCAGGGGTATTACTTTAGCCGTCCTATTCCGGCAGAAGCCTTTGAAAAATTATTTTTACGCGAGCCTATGAATTGGCTGTCTCAGGATAGTATGTAGTTTACTTGCATTTTGCAAACGGGTGAGTTATACTATATAACATCCTGATTCAGTTGTTTGACAATAGCTTGAGTTTGTCTACATTAGAATTGAGATATTTTAAAATGCGGGTGTAGTTCAATGGTAGAACTTCAGCCTTCCAAGCTGATAGCGTGGGTTCGATTCCCATCACCCGCTTTCTTGTTTTAAGGCGTTAAAAACCCTTGTACTGCAAGGGTTTTTGTTTTGCTCATAATTAGATGAACATACTTTAGCCGGGGGGCCATTGGGTATCCCGGTTTTTTTACGTTCTTATGAACCATATTTTACACTATTATACAAAACAAAAATCCAAATATTTCGCTTACATGCTATAAATAAACAGATACAAAGAACTATTTACCGTTCCCTAAAAAATAAGTATAGTCACATTAATGGAATATAATACAAAAAAAGGATGGTGTACCTGTGATGAGGAAAATTTCTTTTCTTTTTTTAGCCTTAACATTTGCGCTCTTCACCTTTCCGGTAAGCTCTACGTTCGCTGCGGCTGATTTTCCGAATACGTCGACGAATGGATTGACTGGCTTTGCTGGACAGGCTAAAAATGAAAATGGGGCTTCCAAGCCTAGTACAACCGGGGGGAAAAATGGGCAGGTTATCTATATCAACAATCTAAATGATTTGAAAAATCAGTTAGGGGATTCCACTCCAAAAATTTTGGTGATTGAAAAGAATATTTCTGCTTCCTCTAAAACCGTCGTCAACATTGGCTCCAATAAATCACTTATTGGCTCTTACGCGCAAAACAAGCTGGTCAATATTCATTTGAAAACAACAGCTAACTCCGGAAATGTAATCTTTCAAAATTTAACCTTTGAGCACAGTGCCAACATTAAAGGCAACGATGACATCCAGCTATATCTTACTGCGGGTACTAATTATTGGATTGATCATGTTACTTTTGCGGGTCACAATTATGATCCGAATGGTTCGGATTTGGACAAGCTTTTGTATGTAGGACAATCAGCCGATTATGTAACCATCAGTAATTCGAAGTTTGCTAATCACAAATATGGTCTCATTCTGGGCTACCCTGATGATAGCAATAAAAATTATGATGGCATGCCCCATATCACAATCGCCAATAATTATTTTGAAAACTTGCTTGTCCGTGGTCCAGGGCTTATGAGATACGGATATTTCCATGTTAAAAATAACTATATCAATAATTTCCAGTTGGCTTACACGATAGCTACCAATGCAAGAATTTATTCGGAGTACAACTACTTTGGCAAAGGTAGTGAAAAGGGTGGAATTCTCGATGATAAAGCCAATGGCGAGTTTAAAGATGTGGGTAGTTATCCCGCCATCAAGAACCAAAAATCGCCTGTAACCCGTTGGAATCCAAGCAAGAACTACAGCTACCAGGTTCAAACTCCTGAGTATACCAAAGAGTTTGTAACTAAATATGCTGGTTCTTCTAATACAACTTTGGTATTCGGAAAATAACTCTAAATTTATTTGCAAATCTATTTTGTTCTGTTATACTGACTGCAAGCAAGTATCCCATAAAAAGGAAGGTAACCATACGTCTGATGAAGTAAGCACACTGATTTTCCCATTTAACTGCACAGTTACTGGCAGGCGGCTGTAAGCTGCAACGGGGAAAGTGTGTCTGAAATGAGAGTTGGGACGTATACGTTTATTCCGGAACGGGAGTCGTTTTTTTCCCTTCATGGTTTTATTTGTTCATGAGCGTATGTTCTGAAACGATTCATAGCAGTCATTCTGTATTCCTTGTATGCAAGCCGCAGCCTTCTGCGGCTTTTTTTATTGCTTCCGGCATAAAAGCCGGGCTGGGAAAGGATGATCATGGTATGAAAACGATTTTACGTGTTCGCAATGTAATAAAGGAATGGAACGGAACCACTTTGTTTGAGAATGTGTCGATGGATGTGACGGAAGCGAGAACG
Source organism: Paenibacillus kribbensis (assembly GCF_002240415.1). Classification (NCBI taxonomy): domain Bacteria; kingdom Bacillati; phylum Bacillota; class Bacilli; order Caryophanales; family Paenibacillaceae; genus Paenibacillus; species Paenibacillus kribbensis. The sequence continues at coordinate 3,981,087 of NZ_CP020028.1, read as the reverse complement.
GTGCTGGGCTGCTTTCTTTTTGCCAGAGAAGATGTGTTCAAAAGGATCGGGACGCTCAGTATGGGGGAGAAATGCAGGGTAGCCTTTCTACGCTTGTACTTTAGTGGAGCCAATCTGCTGGTGCTGGATGAGCCGACAAATTACTTTGATATTGAAACCCGTGAGATTGTCGAGGATTCTTTGCGCAGCTATGACGGGGCGCTGGTGCTTGTCTCACATGACCGGGAACTGGTGCGGTGCACAGCAACCCGGCTGCTCGATATGAAACCGGGAGGCGGATATGAGATCTATGAGGGAACAGCCGACGAAAAGCAAGAAGACGAGCGAAGCCGTCAACGGGAGCCGGAGGATCAGGAGCAGCGCGAGGAGCGTCTGCGATTACAGTTGCGTCTGACGGAACTGATGGGATTGACGGGGATGATGGATGAGAATGATGAGCATCTGAGCGAAATCAGACACATTCGTGCCAAGCTGGATCGGCTGGATTTTCCCGGCATCCACAAGAATGAAGTGTAGGCCCTGCTTGCCAAAGCGCGGCAGTTTGCATATAATAATGAACAATAGTTCGAAATTAAAAATGTCTTGATGGAGAAGAGTAGGCAGTGTCCGATTGAACAGGGAGGAAGCGCCGTAGGATTGAGAGCGTTTCTGCAAATAATGGGCTGTTGAAGTTCGCTCCGGAGCAGTTCCTTGAACCTCAAGCGTCATGTGGATGGCGAATGGGCAAGTAGAGGATACCGGTTCACGACCGTTACAATGTGCAGAGCGAGATGATGATGCATAGCGTGAATAAGCACCTGTATTTGCCGATAGGCAGAGTAATAGGTGAGCTGAGCTTGATTGTCTAACGAGGGTGGTACCACGGTCTTTTCGTCCCTTACCGGGAGAAAGGACCTTTTTTTGTTGTCTGAAAAGCTGGAAATGAAGAAAGGGGACTGAACAGGCGATGAGCGAAACCATCCAAATGAAGGAACATTTGCTGGCCTTGAAGGAAGAAGCATTGGAAGTATTGGAGAAGGTGGCAACAGCCAAGGAGCTGGCTGACCTGCGGGTTAAGTATTCGGGTAAAAAGGGTGCGTTGACTGAGATTTTGCGCGGTATGGGTAAACTGAGTGCGGAAGAGCGTCCAGTTGTTGGACAGGTAGCCAATGAAGTGCGCGAGGCCATTGAAGAGGTAGTCAACCGCAAACAGGACGAGTTCACGAAAGCGGAAACGAATGAACGTCTGCAAGCGGAAAAAATCGACGTTACACTGCCTGGACGCGCGTTGCCGCAAGGCGGACTTCATCCGCTCAATAAAGTGATTGAGCAGATCGAAGACATTTTCACAGGCATGGGTTATCGAGTTGCAGAGGGACCACAGGCAGAGACGGATTATTACAACTTCGAAGCATTGAATTTGCCTAAAAATCACCCGGCACGCGACATGCAGGATTCGTTTTACCTGACCGAGGATCTGTTAATGCGTACCCATACGTCACCGGTTCAGATTCGCGCGATGGAAGCCATGAAAGGTGAAACACCTATAAAGGTCATTTGTCCGGGTACGGTTTTCCGTCGTGATGATGACGATGCAACACATTCCTTCCAATTCCACCAAATTGAGGGGCTTGTGATTGGAAAAGACATTCGCATGAGTGATTTGAAAGGAACCTTGCTGCAATTCGCGCGCGAAATGTTCGGGGAATCGACCGAAATTCGTCTGCGTCCAAGCTTTTTTCCATTCACCGAGCCGAGTGCTGAAGTTGACGTTACCTTTGTAAAGAAAAATGGCGAACGTGTGTGGATTGAGATTTTGGGCTGTGGCATGGTGCATCCGAAAGTACTGGAAATGGGTGGTTTTGATCCCGAGGTGTACAGTGGCTTTGCATTCGGTATGGGTGTAGAGCGGATTGCCATTTTGAAATACGGCATTGACGATATTCGTCATTTCTATAACAGCGACCTGTCGTTCTTGAAACAGTTTGCGCGTCAATAAACAACTATATCAAGGGAAGTGAACCCATATGAAAGTATCATTCGAGTGGCTGTCCGAGTATGTATCGCTGGATCAGGTGAGCGCGGAGGAGCTGGCAGAGAAAATTACCCGTTCGGGCATTGAAATAGATGAAGTTGAACATCGCAACCAAGGGATTACTGGCGTTGTTGTCGGCTACGTCAAAAGCAAGGAAAAGCATCCGGATGCGGATAAGCTGAATGTGTGTATTGTCGATGCGGGTCAGGGAGAAGATTTGCAAATCGTGTGTGGTGCCAAAAACGTGGACGCAGGTCAAAAGGTTCCTGTTGCCGTTGTGGGCGCAAAGCTGCCGGGAGATTTCCATATTAAGAAGGCCAAGCTGCGTGGTGTTGTGTCCATGGGCATGATCTGCTCGGCTAAGGAACTGGGCATGAATGACAAGCTGCTGCCAAAGGAATTGCAGGAAGGGATTCTCGTGCTGCCGGAGGATGCTGAAATTGGTACACCGATTACGAAGCTGCTGGGGCTGGATGATTACGTACTGGATTTTGATCTGACGCCAAACCGCTCGGACTGCTTGAGCATGCACGGAGCAGCCTATGAAGTAAGCGCCATTCTGGGACGTGATATTTCGCTGGCTGACCCGGCTAAGGATCTGGTGGAAATCAGTGATGCAGCGGCAGACCATCTATCCGTGAAAGTAGATACTCCTGAGCTGTGTACGCACTATGCAGCCCGTTATATTACAGGTGTAAAAGTGGGGGCTTCCCCGTTGTGGATTCAAAACCGTCTGATGGCAGCGGGTATTCGTCCGATCAATAACATCGTGGATATTACGAACTATGTCATGCTGGAATACGGTCAGCCGCTACATGCTTTTGACGCGGATAAGCTGGAAAATGGCAACATTGAAGTTCGGCTCGCTCGCGCAGGCGAAACATTAATTACGCTGGATGATCAGGAACGTAAGCTGGAGCCGCAAATGCTGCTGATTACGGACGGTGTGAAGCCGATTGCACTGGCAGGTGTAATGGGTGGGGCTAATTCGGAAGTGACCGATGCGACTGTCAGCATTGCGCTGGAATCCGCGAAGTTTGATGGCGGTACGGTGCGCAAAACCTCCCGTCAACTTGGACTTCGTTCGGAGGCGAGCCTGCGTTTTGAAAAAGAGGTCGATCCGGGTGCCGTTGTACCTGCTGTAAACCGTGCGGCAGCACTGATTCAGCGTTACGCAGGGGGAACTGTACATCAGGGTATTGTAGAATCTGCTTCTGCAAAAGCTGAAAATCGTATTATCAAGCTGTCGCTGGATAAAATAAATCGGTATTTGGGTACAGAGCTGTCACTGCTTGAGGTTAAAACGATTTTTGGCAGACTGCATTTTGGTTGCGGTGATGCGGAGCAAGGCGTGATGGAAGTTGAAGTGCCTACGCGCCGCGGGGATATTACCATTGACGTGGATCTTATCGAAGAGGTTGCACGCCTGTATGGCTACGACAACATTCCAACCACGCCGATTGAAGGGCCAACCACTCCGGGTGCATTGACGGCATCACAATCATTGCGTCGTTCTTTGCGCAAATTGCTGGTGCATGGCGGCTGGCAAGAGACAATCAGCTATTCGTTTGTACATCCGCAAAGTACGGGCTTGTTTAATGCCCTGACAGAAGGCAGCCATCCGGTTCGTTTGGCGATGCCTATGAGCGAAGACCGCAGCGTTCTGCGTACGAGCATTATTCCGCAGATGCTGGATACAGCGGTATACAACATGAACCGGAAGCAGGAAAATCTGGCGATTTTTGAAATAGGCACTGTATTTTACACAGAGGAGCAAACATTAACCCGTCAGCCGCAGGAAATTCAAGTGTTCAGTCTGCTGTTGACTGGAGCACGCCGTGAAAAGCAATGGAACATTGGTGCTGAGAAGGTTGATTTCTTTGATATTAAAGGGGCACTTGAAACGGTGTTCGACTATTTTGGGTTGAGTGCAAGCATTCGTTATGTAGCTGATCAACCGCAAAGTTATCATCCGGGACGTTCCGCTTCGGTATGGCTGGATGTGAATGGAAGCTCCCAGCGGATCGGCACGATTGGGCAGATCCATCCGGAATTGCAGCAGTCTTATGGACTGAATGATACGTATGTGGCGGAAATTGCGTTACAGCAAATCGTTGAACATGCCAACAATCACATCCAATTTAGAGAGCTGGCTCGCTTCCCGTCCGTGGAACGTGATATTGCTCTCGTGGTTGACAAAGACGTTGAGGCAGGCGAACTGCTTCGTGTTATTTACGCTGCAGGCGGAGAACTGTTGCAGGATGCACGGGTGTTTGACGTATTTACAGGCAGCAAGCTTGGTGAGGACAAGAAGAGCGTAGCTATTTCCCTGACCTACCGTCATTGGGAGCACACGCTGACGGATGAAGAAATTAATGCGGCGCATTCTCCTGTCGTTACGTCTCTGGAGCAAACTTTTGGAGCGGAATTGAGAAAGTAGCAGGAAATGCGGGAAGCCGTATCGAATCTTAGTGACAGAGGTTCGATACGGCTTTTTGGCCTATCATCATTGAAGCTCTCTACTCTGATATTCACCCGCTGCGGGGAAGCCGGACTATGGGGTTGAACGCTCCACCAAGGGCGGGGTACCATAGAATCGGACACAACTTAGAATCAACATACAGTAGTATTGAAGGAGGGCATAATTGTGACTACACCGGATCGCACTCGCGTCACTGTAGAGATCTACGGTACTTCTTATAGACTCGTCGGCAGTAATCCCGATTATATGAAACAGGTTGCCAATTATGTGGATGAACGCATGCACAATATTTCCCAAGCTCATTCACGTCTGGATATGCCCCGAATTGCCGTGCTGGCTGCAGTCCATATGGCAGAAGAGGCTGTACAAATTCAGGAAATTCAAAGCCATATGAACCGATTAGCCGCCGAACGTGCCGAACTCCGGGGAGAGCTGGCGCAACTCCAGACAGCCCTGGGAGAACAGCAGCAGAAAAATACAGATATGAAGCAGTCTCTTGTTCAATTGAAGGAAGAGAAGGAAGCGACCCAGAAGAAGCTGGCAGAAACCGAGTCTGTATCAGCCAAGGAAATTGCTGCATTGAGGATAAGGCTGGAACAGCAGGAGAAAAAAGCAGGCGAGCTTGAAAATGAGCAAAAGCAGGCTAAACGTGAATTGGAGGAGTCCCGTCAAGAAGCTTCCCGTAAATTGAAAGAGCAGCAGGAAGCGGCGAATGCCCGTATACGGCAGGCGGAGGAGCAGACGAAGAAGGAATTGGCTGAGGCGGCCAAGCAGTCCGAAGCCAAGCTTTTGGCTGCGGAGAAGGCTCATCAGGAGCGTCAACGCACAGAATTGGACAAGCAGCGTACTGCTTTGCAGCAGGAGTATAGCCAGAAGGTAACAGAATGGCAGACCAAGTGTTCCGGGCTGAATGAGCAGCTAGAGCAGGAGCGAACACAGGCGCAGCAAGAGCTGAATGAGAGAAATCTCCAGCACCAGGAAGCGGAGAAACGGGCCGAGGAAGCTGCGCTCGAGCAGGAGATTCGAATCGAGGAGCTTCAGGAGCAGTTGGACGAGGTACAGGCAGGCAAAGCAGAGCTTGCATCCCGTTTGGGAGAAGCGCAAGAGCAAGCTGCATTATTGAAGCAGCAGCAGACCGAGCTGGAGTCCCGACTGGAAACGCAGCGGCAGGCCGCAGCAGAACGGGAACAGGCGGATTCGCTTGCGCGTGAAGAGCTGCAGAACCGTTATGATCTTTTGGCTACGGAAGCCAAGGCTGTGCAGCAGCAAGCGGCTAAGCTGGAGGAAGAGCAGCGCCGGATGCACAAGCTGCTGGAGCAGGCGCACGTATCCTCTCGCAAGTTGCAAAGCGAACTGGCTGCACTGGCTGAAAGTGAGAAGTCATGGCAGAAGCTTGCTGAGGAGCGTCAGTATGCCGTCGATGAATTGGAGCTTTCGCTACAGGAGACACGAGAGCAGAAGAAAATAACGCAGGAGCAGTTACAGCATGCTGAGGCAGAAGTAGAAGCTGTTAATAGCAAGTTTGCGGCACAGCAGCAGCGTCTGTTACAGTTGGAAGCCAATATCAAAGAGCTTTCGTCTGAGCTAATACGTGTCCAGAATGAACTGAAGAAGGTAAACGGTCGTGAGCAGGAAGGAATACAGGCCTACAACGTGCTTCAGGAGCAGCATAGCAGCATGAAGAGCCGGGCTCAGCAATTGGAGCAGAACATTAAGAAACTCCAGCGTGAAGATAGCGAACGGCAGAGTGAATTGGAACGTACTGCAGAAGAATTGTTGGAATGGCAGCTTAAATATGAGCAGTTGAAGGCCGAGGTGGAACGTTGGGAGGCTGAAGACGCTGCACGTAAGGAAGAATTTGCTTCGTGGGAACGTGAAATAGCCGTAACGGTTGAACAAAAGGAGCAGCTGCAGGAGGAGATCCGTTTGGCAGTTGAAGCTGCCGAAACAGCGAAGGCTGAACAGCAATCTGTAGAGCAGGAACGGCTTGCTTTACAGTCTGAGCTTAATGAAGTGGGTCAAAAATATGAAATGGCGGCTCATCAGCTTCGTCTTTTACAAGTTCAGCAGGATGTAGATCGGGAAAATACAGAAAAGATTTCGACGGAATTGCATCAATTGCAGGAAGAATACACCAAGCTTCAAACGGAGTATAATGAATGGATTGAGCTCATCGAACAGGATCAGTAGATACGGATTATAGATGTGACGCAAATCCCCGGCTGCTTATCGCCGGGGATTATTTGTATATTGGATTCACCGTAGGTGTGTGTATGACAAAAAGCTGTCCTTTGGCAGAATAAATCTGCTTGGGACAGCTTTGCCGCGGTGTAAACTGAAAATTAATTCTTGGCCTTACGACCAGCTTCAAAAGGTGTCGTTACCGGAATGAACAGGTCGATAATCCCGATAACCAATGCAGCTAGCAATGCGCCCATCACAGAAACACTGACACTGGTCACAATATATTGAGCTACCCAGATAACCAGAGCGCTCACCAGAAAACCTACGATACCGCGTCCGAATGGAGAAACGCGCCGACCGAACATGGCCTCAATAATATAACCAATCAAGGCAATGACAATCGCAAGGATCAGCGCGCTCCAAAAGCCGCCTACACTAAATCCGGGAACGATCCAGCTTACGACCATCAGAACCAGGGCGGCCACGATGAAACGCACAATGTGCCCAAGAATGCTCACGGAATAACCTCCTTCGTTTTTTTGAAATTGCAGGGTTAGACAAAGGTTAGTGTGTGGCATAGGGAGCTTTCTTATGTGTAAAACAGTGTTGGCAAATAGCGTAAGTTTGCGGCTTTCGGTATAATATAGATATAAGTGAAAGGAGTAGTGAAGTTGGACTCTAAAATTTTTAAAACCCTTGAATACCAAAAAATTCTAAATAAACTAAGCCACTATGCCCAAACGGCAACAGGTCAGCAAACAGCTCTTTGGCTACAGCCTAGCGATGACTTGGAGCATATCAAGAAAATGTTGAAAGGCACGGATGAGGCCTATGCAGCTGATCGGCTCAAAGGAGTGCCTTCATTTAACGGGGTGGTGGACATTACTCCGGCGGTGAAACGCGCACGTATTGGCGGAACGCTGAATCCGCAGGAACTGCTTGGCATTCGGACTACAGTGCAGGCTGCACGTCGTATACAGGTGTACGTAGCAAGTCTGCATGAGGAAAATCCTGTCGAAACCTTGCTGTTTTGGAGTGAGCAGCTTTCAGAGCAGAGAAGCTTGGAAAATTCGATTAAAGGCTGCATTGACGAAAACGCAGAGGTGCTGGATTCCGCCAGTACAGAGCTTTCGCAAATTCGCCGGGAGCTGCGCTCAGGTGAAGTGCGTATTCGTGAAAAGCTGGATTCCATGATTCGTTCCTCCACCGTCTCCAAAATGCTACAGGATCAGTTGATTACAATTCGTGGAGATCGTTTTGTAATTCCGGTTAAGGCTGAATACCGCTCTTATTTTGGCGGAATTGTGCATGATCAATCCGGGTCCGGTGCAACGCTGTTTATCGAGCCTGAATCGATTGTAGCTATGAACAACAAGCTGAGGGAAACACGGCTGAGAGAAGAACGTGAAATTGAAGTCATTTTACAAAAGCTGACCGCACTTGTCGCCGAACAAGCGGATATGTTGCTGTATGATGTGGACATTTTGGGCAATCTTGACTTTATTTTTGCAAAAGCGCGTCTCGCCCGTGAAATGAAGGCTACCCTGCCTTTGATGAATGATCGCGGATACTTGAAGCTGAAAAAAGGCAGACATCCTCTAATCCCGTTGGAGCAGGTCGTTCCCATTGATGTGGAGCTGGGCAATTCCTACACCTCCATTATCGTTACGGGACCGAATACAGGGGGGAAGACAGTTACCCTGAAGACCATCGGTCTGCTAAGCTTGATGGCGATGTCAGGACTTTTTGTACCTGTTGAGGATGAAAGTCAGTTATGCGTATTTGATGCCATCTATGCGGATATTGGTGACGAGCAGAGCATTGAGCAGAATTTGAGTACCTTTTCCAGCCATATGACCAACATCATTAGCATTCTGAAAAATATGACACCTAAAAGCCTTGTGTTGCTTGATGAGGTGGGAGCAGGAACAGATCCGGCGGAAGGCTCGGCGCTGGCTGTATCGATTTTGGAGCATATGCATGCAATGGGTTGCCGTATGGTTGCGACGACTCACTATAGTGAATTGAAGGCGTATGCCTATGAGCGCAAAGGAATCATTAATGCAAGCATGGAGTTTGATGTCGCTACATTAAGTCCTACTTATCGTCTTTTGGTCGGTGTACCTGGACGAAGCAACGCTTTTGCCATTGCCGAGCGATTGGGCTTGTCGAACCGTATTTTAGACTATGCCCGTGGCGAGGTAACGGAAGAAGATCAGCGCGTCGAGCACATGATTGCGTCGCTGGAGCAGAACCGTTTGACGGCTGAGCAGGAACGGGAAAAGGCCGAGCAGCTGCGTAGGGAAATGGAAGCATTGCGCAGCCGTCACCAGACTGAGCTGGATAAGCTGGAGTCACAACGGGACCGTATGCTGGCAAAAGCAGAGGATGAAGCAAGAGTTCTAGTAGATAAGGCTCGTAGCGAAGCAGAGAAGATCATTAGCGATTTACGCAAACTGGCTCAGGAAGAAGGAGCTTCTGTTAAGGAGCATAAGCTGATTGCAGCCCGTAAAGAGCTGGATGAGGCTGAACCTAAGCAACGCAAGAAGAACACGGTCAAACGTGCTGCTACGCGGACTCGTTCTATTATGGCCGGAGATGAGGTAACTGTTCATAGTCTGAATAAAAAAGGCCACGTGGTCGAACTGTCTGGAAGCAAGGAAGCTGTCGTTCAACTGGGTATCATGAAAATGAAGGTCAGTCTGGATGATTTGGAGCTGCTGCAGCCTGCCCAAACGCCTGCACCAAGGGTCCAAAAGCCAGTCACAGGCGTCAAACGAACGAGAGATGATAATGTACGCAATGAGCTTGATCTTCGGGGAGCGAATGTCGAGGAAGCTCTAATCGAGGTAGATCGCTTCATGGATGAAGCATTTTTAGCCAATCTCGGTCAGGTTCACATTATTCATGGCAAAGGCACGGGGGTTTTGCGCACCGGCATTCAGGAATATCTTCGCAAACATAAGCATGTGAAAAGCTACCGCATTGGCAATTACAATGAAGGCGGCACAGGGGTAACTGTTGCTGAATTGGAATGAGCTACGGGTCTGCCGGCTTCTGCCGGTAATGCTCAGTAGAACGGGAGGGACGAAGTGAAGATGGCGATTGATGAATTGCTGTCACATCCGTTGGGAATGATGCTGGGCTATTTCTCGGTGGCGGTGCTGGAGCTGATTGTATTTTTGTCATGCTTTGAGCTCGTAACCCGCTATAAATGCTGGGAAGAGATCAAGCGTGGAAATATTTCGGTAGCGATGGCTACGGGCGGGAAAATGTTCGGCATCTGCAACGTGCTCCGCTTTGCCATGGAAGCCAAATCCAGTGTGTATGATACGATGATTTGGTCGTTCGTTGGCTTTTTACTGCTGCTTGCGGCGTATTTTCTGTTTGAGTTTCTGACACCGGTATTTTCTATCGATCAGGAGATTAAAGAGGATAACCGCGCTGTCGGCTTGTTCTCCATGATTATTTCGATATCGTTATCTTATGTCATTGGTGCTAGTGTGACTTGACACATCCTGTATACTAAAGCTTGGTATACGCTTGGGAACGGAAGGATGATAAAGCTTGGAAATGACTATTTGTCCATGGTGTAGCATGGAAATTATTTGGGATGAAGAACTGGGCCCTGAAGAAGAGTGTCCTTATTGCCATAATGACCTGAAGGGATACTCAGACATAAATGATGATGAAGATGAGGCAGAGTCGGCTTCTGCGTCTGTACACAGACATGCACCTGAGCATCGGCACGAGCATACAAAACACGATCATGCTGCATCTGGCAGCTCATTGCTCCATTCTCATGAGAAGGAAGCATTAAAGGGCTATCGTACACTGAGCATTCAGCTTGGCGATGATGAGGAGCAGGATATTTTATATGAAGCCGAGGATGAAGCGGTAGTTGAAAAGCCAGAGGGCGCCCCATTGTTGCAGGACAATGAGCTTCATAAGCTGCCTGTGCTGCACACCCTGCAAAAATTTGAAGAAAGCGGTGCGGATTTGATGGCTTATGAGCAAGGCGCTGAACAAATACTGGATGGACAGGATGAAGTTCTTGAATGCTCCCAGTGCGGTGAATATATGCTGCATGCGGGATCGCAAACTGTAACCGGAGAAGGCTTTGAACCGTCGCTCTCTCCTGCGCTTGGCCGACCTGTTCTGGATCTGCCGTTTGTCTTAAATGTTTATGTGTGTCCGAGCTGCTTCCATGTTCAGCAGACGCTTTCAGAGGATGACCGACTGCGGATGCTGGAGAAGCTCAGCGGTATTTCCAACAATTAAATAGTTAACTCCCCGGATAGTCCCTAGCTTGATAGGGGCATCTTAAATCGAAGAAATCTTAAAGCAAGCTGACTTGTATGTCATAAGCTGATGGGTGATTTTCGGTTAGGGGGAACTGCATTGAAATCAAACCTAAACGGACAATCCATTCTGCTGCTAAGCCTGAATGGATTGTTTGTCTTTGCAGCAGCTTTGTCCGGCACTTTTCTTAACGTGTATTTGTGGAAAAGCAGGCAGGACTACGCAATGATCGGTTGGTTTAATGTCAGCCAGCAAATTGCGCTGGGAATTATGGTCTGGGTGGCTGGAAAATGGGTCAAGGAACATAACAAAATGAATGCTCTGCGCGTAGGGACCGCCATGTCCGGCTTATTTTATTTGGTCGTATTATACACGGGACCGCAGGCTGTAAACTACATATGGCCGCTCGGGATGTTGTTGGGGGCAGCGCTGGGTTTATTTTGGCTGGCGTTTAATGTGATTTTTTTCGAAGTCACAGACCGGGTAAGCCGTGATCATTTTAACGGCTGGGTGGGCTTGCTGGGCTCATTTTCTGGCATTGTGGGTCCTTGGCTGTCCGGCTGGATTATTGCCCGAATGGAGGATGATGCCGGTTATCGCGTGATCTTCAGCATTTCACTGGCATTTTATGTCGTGGGGGTGGTGCTGAGTTTCTTTCTTCGTAAGCGCAAAACGACAGGAAAATACAATTGGAAGGAGCCTAAGCAACGATTGTCACAAAAAGAAAGTATGTGGCGTCCGTTGTCGTTATCCCTTGTTGCACAGGGCATCCGTGAAGGTGTTTTTGCCTTCCTGATTACACTGCTTGTGTATGTAGTGACAAAGCAGGAGTGGAAGCTGGCACAGTTTTCATTTATTACGTCGGCGGTTTCATTTTTCAGCTTTTGGGCTGCCGGCAAATGGCTCAAGCCCCGCTATCGATCGGCTGGAATGCTGCTGGGTGCCGTGCTGCTGGTCATTGTGATTTTACCGTTATTATGGCGTATGGAGTACAGCACCCTGCTGATTATGGGGATCGGCACCTCGTTGTTCATGCCTCTGTACTTGATACCTATGATCTCGGCAAGCTTTGATCTAATGGGAACGAGTAAAGGAGATGCCAATCAGAGAGTGGAACTTGTTGTGCTGCGTGAACTATGCCTTATGGTCGGCCGATTGACCGGAACGTTAATTTTTTTGGGTGTGTTAAGTATCAGCAAGGCTCCTGGAGCGATGATTTGGCTGCTGATTGGACTTGCATTAGTACCGGTGGGCGGATGGTTTTTTATGCGAAATGTACTAAAAATGGAACAAAAAGAAAGTCAAAGTGCGACTCGTTCCAAAACACAGCGCTGGCACAAGCAAACCGAATAGTCTGAAAAGACAATTAAAAACCTCCAGTCCACTTTAGACGTGGACTGGAGGTTTTTCGCGGTACATATGATTAAACCACTGGCTTCGTTGTATCGGGCGATGGGCTGGCGGTACGGGTTAGTGAAAAAAGCTCCATTTCTGGTCGGTGTGTGCCTGTCAGCTCATCAGCCAACAGCTGTGCGGCTATCATGCTGGTAACCGTTCCGTTTCCTCCGTATCCTTCTAAAAAGTAACAGTTCGGGAAACGCGGATGCGGACCAATATACGGCAGTCCGTCATGGGAGGAGCCGAACACGGCAGCCCATGCATAATCAATCTGAAATGGCACATCGGGAAAATGCTCTTGTAACGCTTGCAGCAGCTTTTTCTGTTGGTGCAGCAGCCTGATTTCACGCTGGTTTGAGTTCAGCACAGGCTCATCCAAACCGCCGATAATGATACGTCCTTCCCGGGTTGAGCGTATGTACAGATAGGGGCGTGCGGTTTCCCAGATCAGGCACTGCTCGTGCCACAAAGATGAATTCCCAACAGGATTGGTAACGATAGCATAAGAGCTTTCGAGTATGGCTCCGCGATCCTTTTTGATCTCCTGAGTTTCATATCCTGTGGCAAAAATGACTTTTTTCGCCCGAATGGTTCCATCGCTGGTATGGCAAACGACCTCATTTTCGCCAAATTCCAAATGCTTGGCTTCCGTATGCTCATACAAGCGTACACCAAGACGGTTCGCGGATTGCAGCAATCCTCGGGCAAACCGAAATGGATTAACCTCGGCATCCTCGTGGGTGTACAATGCCGCCGGCCTTCGAAAGGGAAACCGGGCAGCCACCTGGGGCTCGTCCCAGTATTCCACCGGGAACCCAAACCGGGTTAGCTGTTTATATTCTTCCTGCAGGATCTGTACATCCTCCGGTGTACTCGCATAGTACAGGCTGCTGCGTCGAATAAAGTAAGGATCGATTTCCAGTGTGGTGGCCAGCTTTTCCAACTGATTCAGAGCATCCTTGCACATCCGGTAAAACAGCACGCCGTTAGCCTCACCAAACGTATGGATGAAAGAGGTCAAGGTCTTATCATTGCTATGTTTCAGCAATCCGGTATTCGCTAAAGAACTTCCATGTACCAGCTTGCGTTTGTCAATAACCACGGTGTCTACCTGTCGTTCTCTCAATAGCCGAGCGCAGAGCGACCCACTTATCCCGCCTCCGATGATCAGTACGTCACAATCCAAATCCTCTGCCAAAGGCGGAAAGTCCGGCGTCTGCTTCAAGGTACTCTGCCAATAGGTAATCCGACTAATCAGATCCATATAAATTGTGCTCCTTATAGGCAAAATGTAGTATCTCATACATGTCGTACATAGTATTTCGCGAAACGGACAAGATAACCAGCGTGCAACAAAACATTTTAAGGAGGCACAGACTATGCAATCTATGAACATGCAACCTTTGACTGGCAAAGAGCTGGAGTACATCGTGGACTCCATTTCTAATGAAGAACTTTTGCTCAAGCAATGTGCGGCGACAGCAGCGTCTATTCAGCAGCCAGCCATTCAACAAGTCTGCTTGCAGTTCGCGAGAACGCACGAACACCACATGAACCTGCTCTTAAATGCCCTTCAACAGCACCAGCAGCTTGCTCCTATGCAACCGCAGCAGTAATTTAGCACTTACCATAAAGGAGGTATGACAGGATGTATCCACAGAACAATATGTCATTTATGCCCGCAGAAGATTTGCTCCATACCATTCTTGCTGATTTGAAACGTACAGTTGGGGAGTATACAACGGCGACTACCGAATCCAATTGTTCATCTGTACGCCAGATGTTCACTGACCTTACGAACGATACATTGCGTGCGCAGGGCGATTTGTATCGCCTGATGAGTCAGAACAATATGTATTCTGCCTCGTCCAAGGCACTGCGCGTCGATTTGGACAAACAGATTCAAGAGGCTCGCAAGAAACAACAGGAATGCCAGCAGTTCATTCAGCAAAAATCGTCCTCGGCAGGAGGATATGGTCAGCCTATGCATCAACAGGGCCAGCCTTCCCATCAGCACAACCCTTATTATATGTAAACGCGACATTCCATCCTTAAAGCAATTTCCCATAACAGCCGTCCGTCTGCCGGGTTTACCGGGGCGGACGGTTTTTCTTTGCAGGTTTAAAGTACGTATTGTATGATGTATAGTAATCTCTTTTGATGGAGGCCTTATGTAGAATGACAGAACTGGATGATTTGAAATTAAAAGTACTGGAATTGTTAAAAGAAGATGCAAGAAGAACACCGACTTTGCTGGCTACTTTGCTGGGGGTTGACGAGCAGGATGTGTGTAAATCAATTAAAGAGCTTGAAGACCAGCATGTGATTGTCAAATACGCCGCTGTGGTCAATTGGGATAAAGTCGACGACGAGAAGGTTACTGCTTTGATTGAAGTACAGATTACACCTGAGCGTGGAAGAGGCTTTGAAGGCATTGCCGAACGGATCTATTTGTATCCGCAAGTGAAATCGGTTTATCTCATGTCCGGGGCATACGACTTGCTGGTGGAAGTTGAAGGCCGCAACCTCCGTGAGGTCGCTAATTTTGTGTCTGAAAAGCTATCACCTATTGACTCCGTATTGTCCACCAAGACCAATTTTACGCTTAAAAAATACAAGCAGGACGGAATTATCTTTGAGGACCATCAGGAAGATAATCGTCTGATGATTTCGCCGTAAAGGAAGATCATGATGAATCTCAAATCAGAAGCATTTACCGATAGCAACAAAGCCATGAGTTCCTATTTGTCCCCGCTGGTACGTGAAATCCCTTCTTCGGGTATTCGCAAGTTTTTTGATTTGGTGGGGAGCAACAAGGATATTATTACCCTTGGGGTAGGTGAACCGGATTTCACCACCCCTTGGCATATGCGGGAAGCCTGCGTTTATTCGTTGGAGCGAGGCTTTACCAGCTATACGTCCAACGCGGGAACACCTGAATTGCGTGAAGCGATTAGTGAATATCTGAATGAGCAATTTGATGTCCGTTATGACCCGAAAAAGGAAATTATTGTGACGGTTGGTGGCAGCGAGGCGATTGATCTTGCCTTGCGCGCATTAATCGTACCCGGCGACGAAATTCTTGTCCCTGAGCCGTGCTACATTTCATATTCTCCAATCACTTCGATTGGAGGCGGGATTCCGGTAGGTATCGAAACATTTGCCAAGGATGAATTCAAACTGACCGCTGAGGCACTGGAGGCTAAAATTACACCTAAATCCAAGGTGCTGATTTTATGCTACCCGAGCAATCCGACCGGAGCTACGATGACTTATGAAGATTGGCTTCCGATTGCCGAACTCGTGGAAAAGCATGATTTAATCGTTATTTCGGATGAAATATATGCCGAATTGAATTATGGCGATAAGCATGTCAGCTTTGCTTCTGTGCCGGGTATGATGGATCGTACGATTCTCGTTAGTGGCTTTTCCAAAGCCTTTGCCATGACAGGCTGGCGTATTGGATATACATGCGGGCATCCCGACCTGATTGCTGCTATGCTCAAAATCCATCAGTACACCGTCATGTGTGCGCCCTCCATGGGGCAAGTTGCTGCCCTGGAAGGCTTGCGGAATGGTTTGGGCGAGAAGGATCGTATGGTGGAAGCCTATAATCAGCGTCGCCGTCTAATGGTAGAGGGATTCCGGGACATTGGTCTGGAATGTCACGAGCCGCGAGGAGCTTTCTACGTTTTTCCTAGTATTCAAAGCACGGGACTCAGCTCGGATGAATTTGCGCAGCGCCTTTTGACTGAGGCGAAGGTAGCGGCTGTGCCGGGGAATGTGTTCGGTTTGGGAGGAGAAGGTTACCTTCGCTGCTCATATGCGACCTCTGTCGGTCAGCTGACGGAAGCACTGGATCGGATCGGCCATTTTGTAGAAAAAGTAAAAAAAGAAGGCTAAAATTATTTTTTTATGGTTAAAAAATAGAAAATAGTCTTTTATTTCTAAATTTATATGCTATAATTTGAAATCGAAAGCAGGAAGTTCAATTTTTCAAATTGCAGGAGGAATGCTCATGTCATATGTTGGATATCATTCGTCGCGTTCAATAGGATACGACATTTCCCTGGAAGATGAAATTTTGCTTCTGCGCAATGAGATGATGCAGACGTTTCAGGAAGAACAGTCCTTCACCTCTGATCTTGTTATCGAGATCAGCTGCAAGCTCGATTTGAAAATCAATGAATACATGAAGCTGTATGGTACGGAGTGCAAGGTGTGACCGTGTGCAGTCAGTTGAACGTACGAGGAAGGCCGCAGGGCCTTCTTTTTTTGCGTTCACCACTTATGATATATTAGTGGCATGGAAGAGGGGGCGCACAGATGAGAGCAGGAATAAAATGGCTGTCACCATGGATTATCGGAATGCTGGCACTCGCACTATTGGCCGGATGTGGTGAACGGGACAAGGACAGCTTTTCCATTTTTATTATGGATAAAGGGGATGCTTCAGTCGTTCGTGATGAGCTGACACAAAAGCTTAAGGATAAGCTGGGCGGGCAGGCTCCCAATATCGAAATTTCAGTTAGCCCGCTGTACAACCAGCAGAAACTGGTCGTTGAGTATGCGGCTGGGGAGCATGATCTGTTTCTTTTACCGGAAGAGGATATGAAGCTGTATGGACAGAATGGCTCGAATCTTCCGTTAGACGATGCCTTTGACAAAAAAACGTATGCTCGGGGTGTGTTCGAGGGCGGTGTATTTGAGAAGAAGGGGCAGGGAGAAGAAGGAACAGATGTGATCAAGGAAACTCATTTATACGGGATTCCCGTGGAGCAGATGAAGATGTTCAAGGATTTAAAATATAACTCAAAAACATTATTTGCTACCGTGCCTCCACGTACAAGCAATAAGGATGAGGCCATCAAGGTGCTGAAAGCATTAACGGAATGATAAAGGGGATGGAGTACGATGGGGATTTATACGAGAACAGGTGATGAGGGACAAACTTCGGTGATCGGCGGTCGGGTGTCCAAGGATGATGACCGTGTGGAGGCATACGGTACAATCGACGAGCTGAACAGCTTTGTAGGACAAGCCATCAGCTTTGCCGAAGGAGAAAAGTTTGCGGATATCCGGACCCAATTGGAGGAAATACAGCAGGAGCTGTTTGATTGCGGCTCGGATTTGGCATTTGTCAAAATCAATGAAAGCAAATATAAGGTGAAAGACGAGCTGGCAGAGCGGCTGGAAGGCTGGATTGATGCATGTCAGGAGGAAAATCCGAAGGTGGAGCGGTTTATTATACCGGGGGGCAGCACATTGTCTTCTACGCTACATGTTTGCCGTACCGTGTGTCGCCGTGCGGAACGCCGTGCTGTCACACTGGGGAAGCACACGGATATTAATCCTGCGGTACGTCGGTATTTGAACCGTCTTTCCGATTATTTCTTTGTCGTGGCCCGCACAGCGAATGTGCGTCAGGGCGTACCCGATGTCGAATATGTGCGGAGCAAAAAAGTGTTCCGCAAATAAGGAGGCAACCGGGAATTTGTGATGGACTTGTACTATGAACCTATCGTATATATGATCCCTCCTGAGGAGGAGGGCATGCTGTTGAAGACGATTTTACAGAAAAGAATGAACATTTCACGGAAGCTGATATCCAAACTCAAGCTAACAGAGCAAGGGATCATGCTGAACGGGACACGAGTGTACATCAGCGTAAAGGTAAAGGCTGGGGATCGGGTGGAAATCCGCATGGAGCGCGAGCGTTCCGATGATATTTTACCTGAACCGATTCCTTTTGACATTTTGTATGAGGATGAGCACCTGTTGGTCGTAAACAAGGCGGCGGGAATCATTGTTCATCCGACACATGGACATTACACAGGCACTCTGGCTAACGGAGTTGTGCATTATTGGCAGTCCAAAGGAGAGCTGTTCCGGTTCCGTCCTGTTCATCGTCTCGATCAGGAGACGACAGGTGTGCTCGTTGTGGCTAAAAATCCGTATGTGCACCAGCATATTTCCGAGCAGATGATTGCGGGAACGGTGGATAAGCGCTACACAGCTCTGGTGCACGGGTGTCCTGGGCAACCGGAAGGACAGGTGGATGGACCGATTGATCGCAATCCGGATGATCCGCATATGAGAATGGTGACTCCGAGTGGTTATCCTGCTCTGACGATGTACAAGCTGGAGGAAGCCTGGAACGAAGGGAGCCGAATGGGTCTAAAACTGGAATCCGGGCGTACACACCAGATTCGTGTGCATATGACGTACATCGGGTGCCCGTTGATCGGAGACAAAATGTACCGGGCGATACCCGATGACGCAGCGCGTCGTGAGCAATATGAGCAGCTTGATGCCCAGATGCCTCGGCAAGCGCTGCATGCCTCGGAACTGTCCTTGGTGCACCCTGTGACAGGGGAGCGACTGACGTTCTGTGCTCCTCTACCGGATGATATGGCCGAAATGCAGGAGCTGTTAAGAAACAAAATGGAGGATTAACCTAATGAGCCAGTTGAAAATATACCAGTATTCCAAATGCAGCACCTGCCGTAATGCAGTAAAATGGCTGCAAAACAAAGGATATGAGCCGGAACTGATTCCTATTTTTGAGCAACCGCCCGGACCGGAGGAACTGGAAGATTTGATCCGTAAAAGCGGACTGGAGCTCAAGAAATTTTTCAATACGAGCGGTGAGGTTTACAAGGAGTTAAAGTTGAAGGACAAGCTCGGAGATATGAGCCGTGAAGAGCAAATTTCACTTCTGTCCTCGAATGGGAGATTGATCAAGCGCCCCATCGTAACAGACGGGAGCAAAGTCACGGTAGGCTTCAAAGAGGAAACATTTGAGGAGGCATGGGGTGCTCAATAACGCCCAATTCCGCTCTGCGATATGGTATACTGTTGGGGTTAAATAATATGAATGAATGGAGCAATACAATCTGTGACACAACGTAATGAACAATCCATAATGCTGGTTGACGGCATGGCTCTGCTATTCCGCGCTTATTATGCAACTGCCGCAAACGGATATATTCGTCGCACAAAAGCTGGAGTGCCAACAAACGCTATATATGGTTTTATTCGATATTTTTGGGATGCTGTCCAAACGTTTAATCCCACTCACGTTATTTGCTGCTGGGACATGGGCGGAACGACTTTTCGCGGGGAGCATTTTGCTGCGTATAAGGGAAATCGAGCTGACGCACCGGATGATTTGGTTCCCCAGTTTACATTGATTCGTGAAGTGACGGACAGCCTTGGCATTCCCAACATTGGAGCTGAAGGCTTTGAGGCGGATGATTGCATCGGCACGCTCGCACGCCATTATACGCAAAATGAGGACATGGATGTGATGATTCTCTCAGGGGATCATGATTTACTTCAATTGGTGGATGAGCGGACACGGGTCATCATTATGAAAAAAGGCCACGGCAACTATATGGTGTATACCCCGGAGACATTGTTGGCTGAAAAAGGGCTTAAGCCGCGCCAAGTAGTAGACATCAAAGGCTTAATGGGGGATGCGAGCGACAATTACCCGGGGGTACGCGGTATTGGTGAGAAAACAGCGCTCAAGCTGGTGCAGGAATATGACTCCATTGAAGGTATTCTGGAGAATCTGGATCAGTTGACGCCATCGGTGCGCAAAAAGATTGAGAGCGATCTGGATATGCTGCATCTTTCACGCAAGCTTGCTAAAATTCATTGTGATGTGCCTGTAGCGTGTGCTTTGGACAGCTGTCTGCTGACACTGGATCATGTGCAAATTGTCGACAAGTTTGAGCAGCTTGAAATGAAAAGCTTATGTACGTTGATGGGGGTTGCCACCGGATCATAGATCAATAATGAGGCAGCTATGCTTCACATGGTGTATTCAGGCAAAGTGCCTGTGAGGATGCTGACGTTTGGATCGTTAGTGTCCTTCTTTGTGCCATAGGCATCAACAAAGAAACAGTCATGTGAAGGATTATATACAATTGTGATCAGGGGATTGACCTTGAGCACGTTTCAGGTGAATATAGTGGATAGTGAAACGGACAACGATTGAGAGGGGACAGCAGAAGCTATGACAGTATTGGGAGCAATTGAAGCAGGCGGTACCAAATTTGTATGTGGAATCGGCAATGAACAGGGAGAGGTACTGGAGCGTGCGAGCTTTCCAACAGCCACACCAGCGGAAACGATGGAGAATGTCATTTCATTCTTTGAAGGGAAGGGTATTGAAGCGCTGGGAGTAGGGTCATTTGGACCGATTGATCCTATCGAGGGCAGTGATACATATGGCTATATTACGACAACACCCAAGCCGCATTGGGGGAATTACAATCTGATTGGCAAGCTGAAGGAGCATTTTGATGTACCGATGGGATTTGACACCGATGTGAACGGAGCAGCATTGGGTGAATCCATCTGGGGCGCGGCCAAGGGATTGGACAGCTGTCTGTACATTACGATAGGTACAGGGATCGGGGCAGGTGCTTTGGTTGGGGGTAAACTGATTCATGGATTATCACATCCAGAGATGGGGCATATTCTGGTGCGTCGTCATCCAGAGGATACTTATGAGGGTACATGCCCTTATCACGGAGATTGTCTGGAAGGACTGGCAGCAGGTCCTTCGCTCGAAAAAAGATGGAAGGTTAAGGGACATGAACTTTCTGTTGATCACCCGGCATGGGAAATGGAAGCGTATTATCTCGCACAGGCTTTGATGAGCTATGTATTAATCCTGTCACCGCAAAAGATTATTATGGGCGGAGGCGTAATGAAGCAGGAGCAGTTGTTCCCGCTTGTTCGCAGCAAGCTTCAAGAGCTTTTGAACGGCTATGTACAGCATCCGAGTCTGACAACAGACATTGATCAATATATCGTAAGTCCGGGATTGGGTGACAATGCCGGATTGTGTGGTGCTCTTGCCTTGGCAAAGGAAAAGCTAAGTCGTTGAGAATTTCTGGTTGACGACGCTCCAAGGTACGGTTATCATATAAACAACAGTATAGTACGGCTCAAAAAGGGAAGCACCTTTCTTGCGAATACGCGGGATAGGTGCTTTTTTTTGTGTTTTTGCGTTGTGCGGGACTGTAATCAACGATACACAGGGAGGAAAATCATGGAGATTGTATTTTTAAATCGCTTGTCCAAACGGAATGAACATGGCGATGAGAGCTTTGCCCAGGTATGGATTGGGCAACATGAAGGGATATGGAGTGCTGGCTGGAGTACGCACCATGGCTTGGATGAAAGCACGGATGATCTTTGGTATGAGGGCAGCTTGTGGCAGGAATTGCTGCATGTGTACCGCCATGAGCTGGCGCTCAAGATGGCTGAGGGCTACAGACCCTTGATCCATGGGGTTTTTCATGAGCAGGAAGGAGCAGCAGGACGGGGGCAATCGCTGCAAAAGCTGTACTGTTATTGCGATTTATTTCCGCGTGACGATGTATATGAGCAATTGACAATGTGGAGACGGCAAAAGGCAGCCGCCGAGCGCAAAGCCCCTTATTTTATTGCTACGAATCGGTTGCTCCGACTCATTAGCGTTTATCTTCCCCATACGGAAGAGGAATTGCTGGAGCTGCCCGGTGTGGGCCAGGGCAAGATGTCTCAATATGGGAAGGAGCTGCTGGCTATTACGACACAAAATGACCGGACCACATCATTTCCGTTGAATTGGGTAACCGAGACGCTGGAAGAAGAAGTTTTTTTGTCATGGATGTACAAACAAAAACAGAACCAGTACAGACAGGAGCTGAACAAATTCAGCCTGACAAAAACGATTATTGAAGGTATTTCAGACGGTCTTTCACTGGAACACATCGGAATGAAGGCAGGCTTGCATCGTAGAGAGATGATTGAAGCTGTGGAGCATCTGGACAGGGATGGATTTGATATGGAGAAGCTAATCCGTAAGGAACTGGTGAACGTATCCGAGGAAGAGCAGGCAGCCATCTGGTCTGCCTATGAAGAGTTAGGGGATACGCTGCTCAAGCCCGTCATGCTGCAAGTGTACGGCGAGGAAAAGGCGGCAGAAACAGGGCTGGATCAAGTTTATGAGCGTTTGCGTCTAATCCGTATCCGTTTCCGACATCAGGGGACAGCAGATCGACATGTGGGATAACCTAATACAAAATCGGA
The DNA here is from genome assembly GCF_002240415.1 of Paenibacillus kribbensis. Taxonomy (NCBI): domain Bacteria; kingdom Bacillati; phylum Bacillota; class Bacilli; order Caryophanales; family Paenibacillaceae; genus Paenibacillus; species Paenibacillus kribbensis. The sequence continues at coordinate 3,958,615 of NZ_CP020028.1, read as the reverse complement.
AGCACCGATCATTCGCCGAAAGGCAAAATAGGTCAGTGCTTTTGTGAATAGAAGTAGTGATTGTGCGGGGGAAATACACAACAATACAACAAAGCAGCAGCTATATCCTGACCGGATACGGCTGCTGCCTTGGCTACTCTTTTTCCCTTTCAAACCCAGTCCTTCTTGCGGAAAATAAAGAACATACTCACGCCCAGCGCCACCATAACACCAATAACAACGAAATAGCCATAATGTGTATGAAGCTCAGGCATATTGTCGAAGTTCATTCCATATATTCCGGTAATCACCGTCAATGGCATGAATATGGTCGTAATTGCTGTAAACACGCGCATAATATCATTGGCACGGTTGGCAATACTGGATTGATAAGCTTCTCGAAGGTTACCCATCAAGTCGCGGTAAGTTTCGAAAGTCTCCGAAATTTTCACAGCATTTTCATAAATGTCGCTAAAATACTTTTGCAATTGATCGTCGATGAGGCGTAAATCCCGTTTATTCAAGGTATTAATGACCTCTTTTTGCGGTCCCAGCACCTTTTTCAGCCACAAAATCTCACTGCGCAAGCCGATGATCTCATTCAAATGCGACTTTTTCGTATGCATTAGAATATCTTCTTCCAGCTTTTCAATGCGGACCTCAATCCGGTCACCAACCAGAAAATAATTATCGACGATCAAGTCGATCAGCAGATACATAAAACGGTCCGGCTGACTTACTTCCTGCTCCCACAGCAAAGGCTTAAGAGTGCGAAGCTCGTTGATTTTTTGCTTGGTCACCGTAATGATAAAATGACGACCGAGAAAAATGTTCAAAGCACGCAAAAATATTTCTTCATCATCAAAACGAATACTGTTTACAACGATAAAATAATGGCTTTCGTAAATTTCAATCTTCGGACGCTGCTCTTCTTCGCTCAAACAGTCCTCTACCGCAAGATCATGCATGGAGAATAAAGGCTGGAGCACTGCCAGGTCTTCAACATCGGCATCAATCCAGTAAAAGCCTTCTGCCGGTGCAGTAAGCGCCATTTCAATTTCTTCGACAGGGGTAAAAACCCCGTTGTTTACCAAACGGATTTTCATATATGTCACTCCTTATGCTCCGTCGCAACGGAAATACGTGTACCTTAAGCATAAGGAATGGACTCAGTTAGCCGGTTAGCCGGTTCGGATAAGCGAGCATTCCCATTAAAAGCCGAAGGCTTTTGGAGCATGCAGAGCCTGGCGTCCCGTCTTTCGGCAAGCTAAAGTCATTCCTATGCTGTTGTTCAGGGATCGCCGCCTATTCGGACTCGGGTCGCCTTCCATTCCGGATTCACCTCACAAATATTCTTTTTAGGTTGCCACAATAACGCAGAAAGCACTCAAAATCTGCACTGTTGCACCATTATTTTGCCTATTAGCACTTGTATAGTATAACGCTCGGCCTACGGCCTTTCAAGCGCAAAATCATGGCTGAATCAACAGTAGTGACGAGAGCTTCAGCGATAAGAGGGGGATGGTTTAACCTATGGAAAAGGTAGACAAAATGTGAATGGAGGACACGAATTTACAAGTCCCATCTTGACGAAGCCCAGCCGATGCATTAAAGTGTTTAAAAAGAACATTGTAAACCTAAAAGAATACAGCGAAATCTTATCAAGAGCAGGTGGAGGGACTAGCCCGATGATACCCGGCAACCGGCGATTCTAATCGCACGGTGCTAATTCTTGCAGGACGTGCGCTTTGTATACAAGCGTGCTGCCCTGACAGATGAGAGAGGCGCATATGGATACAAATATGACCTTTCTCTAACTGAGAAAGGTCTTTTTATTATATGCCCGGCATCTCGACAAGACGATTTTCGCAAAACTTACTAACGAGGAGTGAGTTACATGCCGATTAAGATTCCGGATACACTACCTGCCAAAGAAGTGCTGGAGGGCGAAAATATTTTCGTAATGGATGAAAGCCTGGCCTATCACCAGGATATCCGTCCGTTGCGCATCGCCATTTTGAATTTGATGCCTACAAAAGAGACGACAGAAACCCAACTGTTGCGACTGGTCGGCAATACCCCGCTGCAAGTGGACGTTACATTGGTACACATGAAGTCCCATGTATCCAAAAATACATCACAAGAATATTTGAACATGTTTTATAAAACGTTTGACGAGATCAAGAACAGTCGTTTTGACGGTATGGTTATTACAGGTGCCCCGGTAGAGCAGCTTGAGTTTGAAGATGTGAACTACTGGAAGGAAATCCAGCAAATTTTTGAATGGACGAAAACGAATGTCACTTCGACCATGCATATCTGTTGGGCCTCACAGGCAGGTCTATACCATCATTTCGGGGTCCCCAAATACGGACTCGACTTCAAATGCTTTGGCGTATTTCCACACACGGTTATTAAGCCTAAAGTGAAGCTGTTACGTGGCTTTGATGAACTTTTTCATGCTCCTCATTCCCGGCATACGGAGGTTCGGCGAGAGGATATTGATCGCATTGCCGAATTAGAGGTTTTATCCGAATCCAAGGAAGCTGGAGTGTATCTGGTCGCCACGTGTGATGGCAAACAAATTTTTGTAACTGGCCATTCCGAATATGATCCACTCTCGCTGAAATGGGAATACGATCGTGATGTGGCTAAAGGATTGGATGTTGAAGTTCCCAAAAACTATTTTCCGGACGATGATCCTAAACGCACACCGCCCTCTATCTGGCGTGCGCATGCCAATTTATTATTTTCTAATTGGCTTAACTATTATGTATACCAGGAAACACCTTACGATATCGGGCCCCAGATTTAAAAAGGGGCTTGAAATTTACCTTTCTGCAGTACCACCTTGCAGTAGCGCAGCAGTATAGTATTTGATCATCCATTTTTGCAGCATATGTTACATCATCTAATATGGAAGTTAATGGGAGGATTCATATGAGTGAGAAACAGTGGAAAATCGAAAGCAAATTGGCACAGATCGGTTCAGTGGAGGAGCCAGTAACCGGGGCTATTAATTATCCGATTTATCAAGCTACGGCGTTCCGCCATCCCCGTCTGGGCCAAAGCACAGGATTTGATTACATCCGGACGACTAATCCGACGCGAAAGGTACTGGAAGAGGCTTCCGCTGTACTGGAATCTGGTGATGCAGGCTTTGCATGCAGTTCCGGCATGGCGGCGCTGCAAACGGTATTTGCTTTGTTTGGACAGGGAGATCACCTCATTGTATCGCTGGACCTCTATGGCGGGACATATCGTTTGCTGGAGCGCATTTTATCTAAATTCGGCGTGACGGCAAGTTATGTGGATACAAATGACCTTGAAGCGCTTGAACAGTCATGTCGACCGAATACCAAAGCTGTATTCATAGAAACGCCTACGAACCCGTTGATGATGATTACGGATATTCAAGCGGTGGCTGAATGGGCATCACAACGTCAGTTGCTTACCATTGTAGATAATACGCTGCTAACACCATATTTCCAGCGTCCTTTGGAGCTGGGTGCCGATATTGTGGTACATAGCGCAACCAAATATTTGGGTGGACACAATGATGTGCTGGCAGGCTTGATTGTAACCAAGGGCAAAGAGCTGTCGGACGAAATTTCCTTCCTTCACAATTCTATAGGAGCTGTGCTTTCCCCGGGCGACAGCTATCAATTGATGAAGGGCATGAAAACGCTGGCGCTGCGTATGGATCGACATGAGCATAATGCGACGGTACTTGCTAACTATTTATTGACCCACCCTGCAGTGGCGGAAGTATTTTATCCAGGGCTCGAAGGTCATCCGGGTCGGGAGATACAAAACAGACAATCCAGCGGCAATACAGGTATTTTCTCCTTTAAAGTAAAGGATGCTCGCTATGTGGAGCCATTGCTTCGTAACATTAAGCTGATTGCTTTTGCCGAAAGTCTGGGCGGGGTAGAATCGCTGATGACCTATCCTGCTGTGCAGACACATGCCGATATACCGGCAGAAATTCGGGATGCAGTTGGGGTAGATGACAGGCTGCTGCGTTTCTCCGTAGGGATTGAGCATACAGACGATTTAATTGAAGATTTGCGTTCGGCGCTGGAAGCGGCACGTCAGGAAGTTGAAGGAGGGGAGCAACAATGATTGAGGATGCAAAGAAAATCGAGCAAACTCTGGATAAGGAGCGAAAATTCGCTACCAAGCTGCTGCATTTTGGCTCTGAAATTGACAGTGTAACAGGTGCGTCGAGTGTCCCCATCTATCAGGCTTCTACCTTTCACCATCATGATATCTATAATCCTCCACAGCATGACTATAGCCGTTCCGGTAATCCGACACGACAAGCTTTGGAGGACTATATTGCTCTGTTAGAAGGCGGGGCCAGAGGCTTTGCCTTTGCATCGGGCATGGCGGCCATTTCCACTGTATTTATGCTTCTGTCCGCCGGAGATCATGTCATTGTTACGGAAGACGTATATGGAGGAACCTATCGACTGTTGACTACCATACTGAAACGGATGAATATTGAAACGACCTTTGTTGACATGACGGACCTCAACCTCGTAAAAGAGGCCTTGCAGGAAAATACAAAGGCTGTGTATATGGAAACCCCGTCCAATCCTACACTCAAAATTACCGATGTAGCGGCAGTAGCTTCCTGGGCACAGGACAACGGACTTTTGACGCTGCTGGATAATACGTTTATGACCCCTTATTATCAGCGTCCGATTGAGCAGGGTGTTGATATTGTCCTGCACAGTGCGACCAAGTTTCTCGGCGGACACAGCGATGTGCTGGCAGGACTTGCGGTAGCACGTACCGAATCGCTCGGGAGACAAATCAAGCAGCTCCAAAACGGGATGGGGACTGTGCTGGCCCCGCAAGAGTCATGGTTGCTCATGCGCGGCATGAAGACACTGGAAGCTCGTATGGCACATAGTGAAAAGAGTGCGGCAAAGCTTGCGAACTGGCTGAACGACCGAGCCGATATTGAGGCTGTGTACTATCCGGGGCTGGAGAATCATCCGGGGCGTGCTGTTCACGAGAGCCAATCCAGCGGATACGGTGCAGTGATATCGTTTGATGTAGGTTCTGGTGAGCGGGCAAAAGAAGTTCTCAGTCGCGTGCGTATTCCAATTGTCGCGGTGAGTCTGGGAGCTGTGGAAAGCATCCTGTCTTACCCGGCGATGATGTCACACGCGGCTATGCCGCATAGTGTGCGCCTGGAGCGAGGAATTACAGATGGACTACTTCGCTTTTCAGTAGGTCTGGAGGATATTGATGACCTGATCAGCGATCTGAACGAGGCGTTAAGCTAGAGCTTCAGCACCTCAGAGCATCTTGGCGTTTTCACGCAGGAAGCGAATAGGTACAGTACTAACAGCAAGTTTCCAGTATTTCAGGAGGCTTGCTGTTTTCTATAGAATGATATGAAGGACAGTGCGAAAAATGGCTATACTTACTGTTGAAAATCAGCTGGGAGCTGCATATTTCTCAAGGTGAAAAGCAGAAAGAAGCGGGAATAAGTATGGTTCCTTACCTAAAGATATGTTAGTATTATCAATAGGTTTTACTATGCTAAATAGCACAGACAACATACAAGGCCAGTCATGAACATACATTACGGCAGGGTTCGAACGCAGGTTTGTGAAAGCATTCTCGTTCATAAGTCCTGTCTTTCATTTCGTCGCCCTGTGAAAGCAAAGGAGGATACACCATGAGTGTAATCGACCATATTTTAGATAAAGCCCTGCGCGGCGAACGCCTGAATTTAGAGGATACCGTTGCTTTGTTTGAATCAGACGAGGTAGAAAAAATCGGTCATGCAGCAAATAAGGTCATGAATCGCATGCATCCTAATCCCGTTAAAACCTTCGTCATCGGACGAAATATTAACTATACGAATGTGTGCGACGTATATTGCCGTTTTTGTGCATTTTACCGCAGACCGGGTTCAGATGAAGGCTACGTTCTACCGGATGAGGTGATCTTTCAGAAGATCAAGGAAACACAGGATGTTGGAGGCACTGAAATTTTGATGCAAGGCGGTGTAAATCCGAATCTGCCGTTCAGTTACTATACAGATTTGCTGAAAGGCATCAAGGAGCGTTTTCCCGATATTACGATGCACTCCTTCTCGCCGGCTGAAATTCATAAGATGAAAGAGAAATCCGGCCTTTCCATGGAAGAAACCATTCAAGCCATTCATGAGGCCGGACTGGATTCATTGCCCGGTGGAGGCGGAGAAATTTTGGATGACCGCACTCGCCGCAAAATCAGCCGTCTCAAAGGGTCTTGGCGGGATTGGATGGACGTGATGCAAACGGCTCACAAGGTTGGTATGAACACGACGGCTACGATGGTTATCGGCTTTGGCGAGTTGATGGAGGAGCGTGCGCTGCATTTACTGCGTGTTCGTGATGCTCAGGATGAATGTATTGAAAACAAATATAATTCTGAAGGATTTTTGGCCTTTATTCCCTGGACCTTCCAGCCAGACAACACGAACCTGAAGAAGGAGCGCCAGACGCCGGAGGAATATTTGAAAACTGTTGCGATCAGTCGACTTGTACTGGATAACATCAAGCATATTCAGTCTTCGTGGGTAACCATGGGACCGGAAATCGGCAAAAAATCTCTCTACTATGGCTGTGATGATTTTGGCAGCACGATGATTGAGGAAAACGTCGTTTCCGCCGCAGGCGCAACCTATAAGGTCAACATCGAGTCCATTTTACAGTTGATCCGCGAGACTGGTAACATCCCGGCGCAGCGTAACACCCGTTATGATATCATTCGTACATTTGACAGCGCCAGCAGTATTGAACATGATTTTATTATGCAAAATTAAGAATAGATCCGTTCATATTTTTTAATCATTAAAAACGCCTATTTAACATTAATCCGTGCAGAGGGATTAACGTAGATAAGCGTTTTTTTGATGTGTTTATAATTACATTTTATTCTTCTTCAAATCCCATTAATATAGAAATGTCTTTGATATGTAATGCATAGGCAATTTTTTCAATGTTGTTAATATTCAATTCTTGAAATTTATTGTTGCACAAATTAGATATTTTGGATTGTGGAACTCCCGAGAGTTCCTCTAATTTCTTCTGTGTTATTCCACGATCTTTTAGAACTTCTTTTAACTTAATTCTGAACTTTAACATATAAATATCCTCCGAATATAGAAAAGACTAACCAGAATTTGAACTGCTCCCCGTCAAGTAGACAGTACAAAAAATAAAAATGAGTTAAGCGGCCTTGCTCCTGAATTTCATTGGACTGAGGCCGTTTAGTTTCGCTTGTAAACGCTCGTAATTATAAAAGTGGATGTAGTCCTCGATATCCCTTTTGAGATCCTCAAAGGTGTGGTATGTATGCAAATAATACTTTTCGCATTTTAAGGTTCCCCAGAAAGATTCCATGGGACCATTGTCAATGCACCGTCCCACCCGGGACATGCTCTGGGTCATTCTATACTTATCGAGCATCGTTTTGAAATCCAGCGAGGTATACTGGAAACCACGATCGCTATGAAGCATAGGTTTGCTTCCTGGGGCCACTTGCAAGGCCCGTTTTAACGTCTGGAACACAAGCGGATTGTTATTGGAGTGCCCGAATACATAGGAGACAATGGACTTATCATAAAGATCGAGAATCGCGCTTAAATACGCTTTCTGACCATTGCCATACTTGAATTCAGTCACATCAGTTACCCACTTCTCATTTGGTGCGGCTGCATGGAAGTTACGGTCTAACAGGTTCTCAGCTACCTGTTGTGGAGTGGAATGTACATATCTCTTTTTCTTCCTGCGGATGACAGACTGGATTCCTTTCACCTTCATCAGACGGTACACGCGCTTGAGGTTAATGGTTTTTCTCGTCTGCTCCCGCATATGCAGGGTTAATTGACGATACCCAAAGGTACGCTCCACTTTCTCATAAATAGACATCATAACATGCGTAAGCTGCTCATTCTCCTGCTCATGAGAACCGGGCTTGCGATGGAGCCATTTGTAATAGCTTGACCGTGGGATTCCTGCAATTTCACAAAGAAGCTGAATGCTGACAGCTGCTTCTTCCCGAAGTGCCTGAATGGCCAGGTAGACGTTCACTTGACGATGTTGGCTTAGCTTCGCCTCCTTTGGACTTCCTGTAACTTTTTTAGAAATGCATTCTCCACCCGAAGCCGTTCTATTTCATATTGCAGCTTCTTCATATTGAGCTTCTGGAGGTCCGCTTCTGTTAACTCTTCCGGCACCTTCTTTCGTCCCCGGCCATCCTTTAACGTATCCTGACCACCATTTTCAAACTTCTTCACCCATTGGTATACCTGCGAGTAGGAGACCTGAAACTGCCCCGCCGTCTTACGGTAATCACGCTGATGTGTAAGGCAATACTGAACAATATCCATCCGTTCCTGCCAGGTTGTAGAACGCCCCTTCGTCATTGCTTTCGCTCCTCCTGTATAAGCTTTTAAGCTGCTATGACGATTATACTGCTTAATCCAGTCGGAGAGTTGTGTTCGACTTGCTATCTTGTATTTATCGATGATCTGGTACTGAGACAATTCTCCCTTCAGGTAATCCTGCACCGCCTGAAGCTTCAGTTCAGCACTGTAACTTTTATTATAAGTACGAGTTTCTAAACCTTCATAACCATACACTTTGTAACGACGCTTCCATTTCCATAAAGTCACTTTACTCACGCCGTATTTTCTGCTTGCTGCATTAAAACCGATGTCACCTCGTTCGATCTCTTCAAGGATAGCTAATTTTTCCGAAGCAGTAGTATATGATTGTCTGGACATAAAAAACTCCCCTTTCAGTAGCAGGTTTTAACTATTTCACCTGTCTACCGTAAGGGGAGCATATCAAATTCTGGTTAGTCTTTTAATACGAATAGACGCCCTCTCCAAAGGTAAACGGTCTATTTCAGTGCCTTTATTAACACAGCCACCGCTTTTATAAGCGGCTGTTGCTAGAGAGTGAGGATGCTACAACATCCTTACTCTTTTTTTAGTGTATACATCTCAGCCTGCGGGTCTGTCATTTGAATGATCGCCTTGAAGCGCTGCAAATCCAAAAGATGAACATGATAGACAATAGTCTTTTCAGTTTTTTCATCGACCAGATCTTTCTTAATCTCATTCAAGTTCTGAACAGGACTTCCCACAGACATACGTTGTATACGAAGCCTGCGGTACAGGGCATCCTCGACAGTCTGCTGGTTGTTGCTGATGACACAAACCATGCGGGTCAGACCAGTAAACATCAGCCGAGTCGTTTCGTAGGCGGCGAGGCAGGACAAGGCCGAGTACAGAGCTGGTTCCCAGCCTAGCACGAAGCCAGCCGTCATGAGCAGTAAACCATTACAAAGCATCACAATTTGTATCAGCGGAATTTTCCGTTGTGTTAGAAATAGAGCCGATGGGCGGCCATCGTCAGATTCGTTTAGCCCTAGCGAATCGAGCAGACCACCGTGACGGGCCGCTAGCCCTGCGCCAAGCCCGATACAGATTCCGCCTCCCAAAGCACATACAACCGGATGGCCGCTCACTGCCGGGAAGGGCGACAGAATAATGGCTGAGCCTGAAAAGGCGAACAAGCCGGGGAGCGCCCGAAGCAGCATGGGCTTGTGGGTAGACAGTGAATACAGCAGCATCAAGGGCAAATTCAAAACGAATAGCAGCAACCCAAAATGCTCCTGTGTATAAAGCGACACAAGTCTGGAGATGCCTGTGACGCCTCCAGCGATCATATCATGTGGATGTAAAAACAATTCCAGACCGACGGATGCTGTAATCCCGCCAATCACCGTATAAAAGACAGGGAACCTGCTCGCATCTCCTGAAGCGGACTTCACAAGCCGCTTCATAGAGCTTCGGCATGCTTTTCAATGTGCTGCATAGCCTTCCCTCCTCATGGATTGTCGTATCCAGCTTCTACAGTTATATCGTCTTACTCTCTTCCTTTCGAAGGCGAGGGTCTTTGAATTTGAATATTTTGTTCAGCATATTAAAAATAGGTTTGGATTGCTTGGTCAGCAACGGACCAAGAATCGCCAGTATGAGAACATAAATGGCTGCAAAGGGCTGAACAATATCAAGCAAACCGCCTTCTTTACCCAAATTGGCCATAATAATCGAAAATTCACCGCGCGCGACTATGGTCAAACCAATATTGGCGGATACTTTTGGGGATAAGGAGGCCGTGCGTCCAGCCAGCATCCCGGCCCAAATATTACCGAACAGCGTAAGAATGACCGCCGCCAGTGCCAGCCATATTGCGTTTCCTCCGAGGGATAACGGATCAATGGAAAGTCCAAAGCTGAAGAAGAACAGGGCGCCGAAGAAATCGCGGAAGGGCACAATTAAATGCTCAATCCGTTTGGCATGCTCTGTCTCAGCCAGTACCAGGCCGACCAGCAGGGCTCCGATGGCTTCCGCCACATGAATCGTTTCCGAAAAACCGGCCACCAGAAACAGGGAGCCAAAAACAACAAGCCCGAATACCTCATTGGAGCGAATTCGCAGAATCCGATTTAACAGAGGAACGGCCTTTCGACCGATGATAATGACTGCGAGCATAAAACCAAGCGCAATCAGCGCCGAAAGCAGCACACCCCCGAGCGAGGATGAATCGCTGAGCACCAGTCCGGAGAGGATGGAAATGTATACGGCGAGGAAAACATCCTCAAACATAATAATGCCCAAAATCATTTCGGTTTCGGCATTGGCGGTCCGCTTGAGATCCACCAGCACCTTGGCAGCAATGGCACTGGATGATATTGTCGTTATCCCGGCGATGACCAGCGTCTCCGCAACGGGGAAACCGCTTAGGAAGCCAAGAGCCAGCCCCAGTGTGAAATTGATGCCGATATAAATGGTACCGCCCAAAGCTATGGAGCGGCCTGATTTGATCAGGCGGCCTACTGAAAACTCCAGACCCAAGTAGAAGAGTAGAAACAGTACTCCGATTCTGCCCATAAAATCAATGAACGGGGCGCTTTCGATAAACCGGAAATCAAAATGCCATAGCTCCATCGCGTGCGGTCCAACGGCCATTCCAATCAGGATATAAAAAGGGATGACCGAGAAGCGCAGCCTGGAGGAAATAAGCCCGGCTGCAGCGATTAGAGCAATTGCCAACCCAACCTCAAATACCAGATGATCCATCCAATCACCCGCTTCCGTTCAAAAGAATTTGTTTAAACCGCTTTTGCTGATCACGTTCCCCGACAACGACCACAGTGGCATCCTCATTAATAACCACTTCAGGGCCAGGATTTACAAACTTCTTCCCTTTTTTCTCCATAATAGCAATGATGGTAGCGCCCGAATTTTGCCTTATATCCAGATTACCGATTGATTTGCCAACACTTGCATAGTGGGGCTCCACTTTGTACCATTCGATAATAAAATCGTCAAATGTCATTTCTACGCTTTCAAGCTGTTTGGGTTTATACGTCATGCCACCGATGATGGAGGCCACCTGTCGCGCTTCCTGATCATTCAGGGTGGTCATGGAAATGCTTTGTTCCAGATCCTCGTAATCAAAATGGTACAACTCACGCCTGCCGTCATCATGAATAATAATGACAATTCGGTCGCCGCTTTCAGCATCTATTCGATACTTAATCCCGATTCCTGGCAAAATAGACTCTCGAATATCCATTTGTAAAGCCTCCTGTACGATACGTTTATTTGAAATAAATGATATGGGAAATAAATCACATACTTTGAGTGTAATATGGAATATGAATTAATTGTATAAATTTATTAAAATTTAATAGAAAACCCTAAATAAATTTTTCTTATTAGAACTCATTGGGAAAGATCAACAAATAGACATACAAATGTGTGGTATGCATGCAAAAAGGAGAGGTTAAGCCACATAACTGGAGGTGAATTTGATGGGAAACAAGCACAACTGCTTTTTCAGCTTGCAAATGACAGGGATGAAAGGCAGACGAAGCTTGGGGATGCTCAGAAGTAGCACAAGCGCGATCAAAATGACAAAAGGGAGTGATTTGGCCGCAGCAACCACCAGATGAAGCAATGGGGAGGACTTACGAATAGCTGGTTTGGAGTGATGCTCCAGCCCATGGGAATCCGTTTCCAATGAGGAGGCCTCAGCATAAGGCATCAAAGAAGAGACCGCAGTAAACTGCAGGGATTGAGTGGTATCTTCTGCATGAAATGTCACAGGAAGGGACAAAATCTGAACGAGGCTCAATATGACGACCATACATGTACGCAGTATGTTCAGCATCGTTGGCATCTTATCCCCTCCCTCTTGTGAAAAATTCATATTACTATAACCTTAACATACCCCACCTTAAATATTCAAACGTCTTTCGGTTTTGCTCTTGATGAAACCGATTATTTCCTTATAAATATGACTTCCCGTTTCCAGTCGTTCACTTCGTATAACCCTACAGAGGCCGCCATATACTGAAAGCAGTGATCGAAAGGAGTGAGCCAATGGAACTGTTTACAGTGTGGACCAATACAGATGGAGAACAGGAAGCCGATCGTTTCTACGAGGTGGTCAAAAGTAGAACCAAGGGACTACATATGTCACGGCGCGGATTTCGATTCATTTTCAGACAGCTGGAAAACAAAGTGGCATGGACCTGCAAGGGCACGGAGAGCAATTCGGAGTTTGAAAGCTTTCTTCCCTGTGTATACAGCATCATGTCTTCAGCGATAGCGGATTATATTATCCAGGTTAAGGAGTGGGAGCTGCTTGATCAAATTCTCACCAAAGCCTGTTCGCTGCTGGAGAAAGAGGACACGACCCAAATTCGCAGCATGATTCGCTCCCTGGTAAATGATGATGGACCAAGAGGACGTTTAAAGCGCCATGGTAAACTGACCGCTCTCCTGGAAAAGGATTTCAAGGAGCTTCGTGTAATGAACTTGGAAGGGCTTATTCAATTCAGACTGCATGCGTATAAAAAAGAGCTTGAAGAAATCGTCGATTATGCCATGGAGGAATTCTGGGCAGATCGGCAGTATGAAGAATTTATGGGGCTGCTCAAATACTTTGTATTTTTTCAGGAAAGTAAAGTTCCGCTCGTGCATGTGCTTCATCAAGGCGGGCATGATTTTACCATTCTCGATAGCGCCATGGTCCCTATAGCGACTCCCGACGCGGATGACATCATAGTGGAGATGCCGGGAATTGAGCTGGAAATGGAGGTCGAGGATCGAATTGTGAGCACCCTTATTTCGATCTCCCCTGCTTCCATTATATTGCATACACACGATGAGCACACCCCCATTGTGCGAACGCTGCTGCATATTTTTGAAGATAAGGTAAAGCTGAGCAGACTCTACCCAGGTCAGGATGTTCAAAAATAATAAAATGTTTTGTATAATCCAACGGATTTCTGGAAAGCCTTTGCCTCAAGGGGAGGTTTTTTATGAGATCCATGTTGGTATGGAAACGGATTTTGGGCACCGTTCTCATTGCAGGCTGTGTGATGATGTCGGGTAATGAAGTATACGGTCACAAAGAACCGGTCCAGCATAAGAAATGGCAATCAACACCTGTTTTGGCCCCACCCGAAAACCAGGTCATTACGACCATGACGGTCACGGCAACAGGATATACAGCAGGCTATGAGTCCACTGGCAAACGGCCAAATCATCCCGGTTACGGTATTACGTATTCCGGTGTAAAAGTACGTCGTGACAAAAACACACTGTCCACGATTGCGGCTGATCCCAAGACGTTTCCCTTGGGCAGCATTTTGTATATTCCAGGTTACGGCTATGGCATTGTAGCAGATACAGGATCAGCAATTAAGGGCAACAAGATTGACTTGTATTTTAAAACAACCCGGCAGGTGTATTCCGAATGGGGTAAGAAAGACGTAAATGTCCAAATTATAAAAAAAGGGAACGGAAAATGTACGGAAAAGATGATACAATCGCTCCAAAAGGCGATCGAAACGCATAAATCCATTCCGAGCTCAACACTGGATGCTTCCATTTAATCCTTGAATATTGTCCTTTCTGACTTCACATACTATGTTGCGGGATAAGCTTATCCCATAAAACATACTGGGAGGTTGAGATTTATGCCAAATCAAGGCGGAAGCTCGAACATGAACCAAGGCGCCAAAGCAAGCGCAGGCAATCAGTTTAAAGCAGAATTTGCACAAGACAATTCGGTAGGTGTCGTTTCTCAAAAGGTGAAAAAGTCTGAACAAAATAAAATTCAAGACAACTACCAGACACCAAATGAGAAGTATAGTGAAGAATTTGCAACAGATGTGGCAGGTACAAGTGCAGTAGCGCAAAAAGTACAAAACGCCAGTCGCAACAAAATTCAAAGCAATGCTCAAACACCGAACCAAAAGTTCGATGAAAACTTTAACACGAAATAAAAAAGCATATACAATCGACAATGCCTCGGAATTCTCCGGGGCATTTCGTATGGGGAAGTACATATAGGTCTAAGGATTTATCTGCTTTTTAATTTTTTTTAAGGTGGAATTAAGGTTTAAAGTGCAAAATAAAGTCAGTTAAACAACACCACCTTGAAGCATAGGGTTTGGGAGGAGATATATAATGGACGAATTCAAAAATAATAATTCCGGACGCCGGAACGACAACGATCAGGTTGATGCTGATAGAACAATTCGACAAAATGAATCAAGCGGTTCCTCATATTATTATTCCTATGGCCCTTTTTCTTCAGTTCAATCGGACGGACAACGCAAAGAAGAGCAGTTGATGGAGAAGGACGTAGAGATTACGCCACCGCAGGCAGTAAGACCTTTTCCTCCCTCCTACCATCGAGCTGTGCCTGAGCAACAGGACGGTTCAGGTCGGAATGGTGGCAACTGGCAATTCAAGCCGAATAAGCCCAAGTCACAAATCAAAACGATTTTCCTGTCTTTTTTGGCCGGAATGCTGGTTATTACGGTTTTGATGTATACAGCTGATCGAACCAATATGTTTACACCGGAGACGGCGCTAACTTCGGCGGCAGCGGAAAGCGGCGAAACGACAAATTCAGGATCGACGGGTTCTGCGCCAAGTGCAGTTCCGGCTGTGATGCCTTCAGGTACTGCTGATGTTCAATCCGTTGTTGAAAAGGCGGGACCTGCGGTCGTCAAAATCGAAACGCTTGCCAAGCAGTCAAGTGGCAGACAAAGCAGCCCTTATTTTAATGACCCGCTGTACCAATACTTCTTTGGAAATCAGTATGGAGACAGCAATGGTAATAGCGATGGAAACAGCAGTAATAGGAACGACAGCAGCAACAGCGGACAACTGACCCCGCTTGGTATCGGTTCCGGGTTTATTTTTGATAAATCGGGCTATGTTCTGACCAACAACCATGTTGTTGAAGGTGCAAGCGTCGTTCAGGTTACTGTAGAAGGAACCAATAAACCGTATGAGGCTAAGGTGCTAGGTAAAAATGCAGACCTTGATTTGGCGGTACTTAAAATAGACGGTAAAAATAACTTCCCAACGGTAACGCTTGGGAATTCCGATAACGCTAAAGTCGGCGAGTGGATGGTAGCCATCGGTAACCCTGAAGGCTTTGAACATTCGGTCACAGCCGGAGTGTTGAGTGCAAAAGAACGTACGATCACGATTAATAGTGAATCAACTGGAAATCCGACGCAATACAAGCATCTCATACAGACGGATGCGTCCATTAATCCAGGTAACTCTGGTGGACCGCTATTGAACTTGCGAGGCCAGGTTATTGGTATGAACGTAGCTGTGAGTGCAGACGCACAGGGAATTGGTTTTGCGATTCCGTCCAATACAATTTTGGAAGTTGTCGATAAGCTGAAAAATAATCAGCCGATTCCGAAAGAACCTGTGCCTTTCATTGGTGCAAGTCTGTTAAATTTGAGCCCTGAAGTAGCCAAGGAACTGGGTACATCCCAGACTGAAGGCTCGGTTGTACGAGATATTGTTTACAAATCGCCTGCTTATCAGGCAGATCTGCGTCCTTACGATGTGATTATCGGAGCCAATGGCAAGCCTTATAGCACATCACAAGAGCTGATCCAGTTTATTCAAACACAAAAGGTAGGTACAGCACTGACGCTTAACATCGAACGGGCCGGACAGAAAAAGGACATTCAACTGAAAATAGGCAACAAAAATGATTTTAGCTCGACGCTTCAACAATAAGCTAGTAACTCTATACAAATGAGCATGGAACAAGAAACGGAAGGAAGAGCCCTTCCGTTTCTTGCTGTATGCGGCGGCAAGGTGCTACATGCGTCTACTCCTGCTACAATAGAGTGAAAAGAAGATAATAAAGGAGTTCGATCATGCATGCGTTCTACCGTTCTGATAATTGATGATGATGAGAAAATTGTGTCCATGCTGCGCAGAGGTTTGGCTTTCGAGGGCTATGAAGTGCTGACTGCTGCCAACGGAGCAGAAGGATTGAATAAAATGCTGACAGCTGAGCCTGATGTTGTCGTGCTGGATGTCATGATGCCGCAGGTGGATGGTTTTGAGGTATGCCGTCGCATGCGTGAGGGCGGAAGCACGGTGCCCGTCCTGATGCTTACAGCCAAGGACGAGGTGGAGAACCGGGTTAAGGGCTTGGATTTGGGGGCCGACGATTATCTCGTCAAGCCGTTTGCACTGGAAGAACTGCTGGCACGTGTGCGGGCGCTTTTGCGGCGTAAAACCGAACAGCAGGACAATAACGGAAACCGGCTTACCTTCGAGGACCTGCAACTGGATAACGAATCACGTGAAGTGTTTCGTGGCGGCAATCGTTTGGAGCTGACAGCAAAAGAATTTGAGCTGCTCCATCTATTTATGCAAAATCCGAAGCGTGTGCTGTCACGCGATTTGATTATGGACAAAATTTGGGGCTATGACTATAGCGGGGAATCGAATGTGCTGGAGGTGTATATTGCCATGCTGCGCCAAAAAACGGAACAGGATGGCGGCAAACGACTCATTCGCACCATACGGGGAGCCGGTTATATTTTAAGAGGTGATGTGTAATATGTCTATTCGGTGGCGGCTGACAGCTTGGTATTCGAGCATCTTGGCGATAGTGCTTGTCATTTTTGGTCTGGCTATTTACGGACTGGTTTATTATTACACATACAATGAAGTGAAAAGTCAGCTTATGACTCAGGCGCCACGGATTAATAAGCAGCTGCTGCTTACTATCAAAGGGGGATTGTTTGAAGTCCCCAATCTGGATTTGGGCTTAGTGCAGGGACGTGGAATTGATGACTCTCAGCTATATGTACAAATTTATAATTACACATCCGGGGTAACCAAAACGACTCAAAATATGAAAGACCTTAATATTACCTTCCCGGTACCATCTACAGCGGTAGGAGCAGTCCAAAATGAGGGGATTCGGCGTGTGAGTGTGGAAGGGGATTCCTTTATGATTTATCAGCAGCCGATCAAATCTGATGAATTGGGGTTGGTAGTTGGCTTTCTCCAGATAGGGCAATTTACGGGCTCACAGGATCGGCTCATGAACAGGCTGCAAAATGTGCTTGTATACGGCTCGTTATTTGCTCTACTCGCTGCCGCAACCTCAGGTCTCTTTTTGGCTCGCAAGTCCATGAAGCCGCTGGTCAAGGTGATTGAGGGGGCAAATCAGATTCAATCCAGTAATGATTTGAGTGTCCGTATCGAATATGACGGGCCGGCAGATGAAATTGGGCAGCTGATCGGGACGGTTAACAATATGCTGGAACGTACAGAGGCATTTTATAAGGAGCTGGAGGATGCATACGGTGCACAGCGCCGTTTTGTGGCCGATGCTTCCCATGAGCTGCGTACACCGCTTACGACGATTCGTGGCAATGTTGACTTTTTGGTCAAAATGTGGACCACTGAACCGGGAGAGCGACCGAATATGGATGAAGCGATGATTCGCGAGCTGTCTATCGAGGCGCTGAATGACATGGCTGATGAAGGCCAGCGGATGAGTCGTTTGGTGGGCGATATGCTGTCACTTGCGAGAGCGGATACGGGGAAAACATTCGATAAGACTCCAGTCGCGCTGGAACCGCTTGTAAACGAGGTTGCCCGTCGTGCTCAATTTCTGGAGCGAACAGCCGAATGGAATGTGGGTGACTTTTCGCTGCTGAATGGCATTTATATGGAAGGCAGCAAGGATTATTTGCAGCAGATGCTATTTATTTTTATTGATAATGCGTTCAAGTATACTCCTGAAGGCATCGTCCGATTTGATGCCATTGTTTATCAGGGGCAGGTGGGTCTGCGGATCAGTGACACAGGCATCGGGATGGACAAGAGTCAGGTTCCCTTTATTTTTGATCGCTTTTATCGGGCGGACGAGTCACGCGGCGTGACGGAGGGAATCGGTCTGGGACTGTCTATTGCCAAATGGATCATCGATGAGCATCACGGGTCAGTGGAAGTGGTTACACGTCAAGGAGAAGGGACGACATTCATCATCTGGCTTCCGGTCAGCTTTTCCGCGCCTTTGGAATAGGCTATAATAGGAAGGCAACGACATCATAGAATTGGCCGGTAGAGGCTTGGATGCCCACAGCTGTCCCGTTATTGGAGCGGCATACCGTGTCGAAGAAAGCGGGTGCTATTTTTGGAAGTACTCAGGATTTCACCCCGGGGTTACTGTTACGGCGTAGTCGATGCCATGGTATTGGCTCGTCAGGCTGCTAGAAATCTGGACTTACCTCGGCCTATTTATATACTAGGCATGATTGTGCATAACAGCCATGTCACCAATTCCTTTGAAGATGAAGGGATTATTACACTGGACGGCCCGAACCGTATGGAGATCTTAAGCCAGGTGGAGAAGGGAACCGTTATTTTTACCGCCCACGGCGTATCCCCTGAGGTCCGCAAGCTGGCAAGAGACAAGGGATTGACTACGGTTGACGCTACCTGTCCGGATGTGACGAAGACCCATGATCTGATTCGGGAGAAGTCGTCAGAAGGATACCAGATTATTTATATCGGCAAAAAGGGGCACCCTGAACCGGAGGGAGCTATCGGAATTGCACCGGATCATGTCCATCTGATTGAAAAGGAAGAGGAAATCGACACGCTTGCACTGTCTGAGGGCAAAATCCTCATTACAAATCAGACGACCATGAGTCAATGGGACATCAAGCACATTATGAAGAAGCTGCTGGAGAAATTCCCGGGTGCCGAGATACACAATGAAATCTGTCTGGCAACCCAAGTGCGTCAGGAGGCGGTAGCCGAGCAGGCTGGACAGGCGGACCTGGTGATCGTTGTCGGTGATCCGCGCAGCAATAACTCCAACAGACTTGCCCAAGTGTCTGAGGAGATTGCCGGCACTACAGCTTATCGAATTGCCGATGTAACAGAGCTGAAAAGGGAGTGGCTCGAGGGCGTTGCGAAGGTAGCGGTCACATCCGGAGCTTCCACTCCGACGCTGATTACGAAAGAAGTTATTACGTATCTGGAGCAGTATGATCCAGATATCCCGGCAACGTGGGAGATTCAGCGGACCGTTGATATGAAAAAACTGCTGCCTCCTGTACGGGAAAAGTCAAAAACAACGAAATAACTTAGGATTGACCTTAGTCGCTATTCGAGGAGAAACACCCGGATAGCGGCTTTTTTATTGTTATCATAAAGATAATCTCGAGTAATAATTAAGTCTTGACGAGTAAAGACAAAACAGGTATATTTACTTTAACGAATAAAAGCTTAAAAGCGAACAAGCGTTTAAGTGTCATAATGTCAAAGTAATCCATAAAATATGTTTTATAGAGGGGAAGAAAAATATGATCGTTATCGCTGGTGTTCAAACACCTGAAGAACATATCCATGCCATTGTTGAAGTTATTGAGAAGGAAGGCTTGCAGGCCCATGTTTCACGCGGATCGGATCGCACGATTATCGGATTGATCGGCAGCGTAGAGCCCAAGCTGGCTGAACACCTGCGTCAAATGAAGGGTGTAGAAAATGTAGTCAAAATATCGAAGTCCTACAAATTGGCTAGCCGTGATTTTCATCCCGAAAATACGGTTATATCCATTAATGGCGTAAATATCGGCGGGGGCGAGCTTGTGATTATGGGTGGGCCGTGTGCCGTGGAGTCTGCTACGCAGATTGACGAGATTGCCGCGTTGGTTAAAGCTGCGGGTGCACAAGTCCTTCGTGGAGGTGCTTTTAAGCCGCGTACGGGGCCTTACAGCTTCCAGGGAACTGGGGTAGAAGGCTTGATCATGATGGCCGAAGCGGGCAAAAAACACGATCTTCTGACTATCACAGAGGTCATGACACCGGAATACGTGGACATCTGTGCGGAATATGCGGATATTCTGCAAGTGGGTACACGCAATATGCAGAACTTCGATCTGCTGCGCAAGCTGGGAACCTGTGGCAAGCCAGTGTTGCTTAAACGCGGTTTCAGCTCGACTTATGACGAGTTTCTGAATGCTGCCGAGTACATTTTGGCAGGCGGAAATCCGAATGTTATGCTGTGTGAGCGCGGTATTCGCACATTCGAAACCTACACCAGAAATACGCTTGATTTGTCTGCGATCCCTGTTTTGCAACAGTTGAGCCATTTGCCGGTTATTGCTGATCCAAGCCATGGCACGGGACGGCGTGAGCTGGTTGTTCCTATGACGAAGGCTTCAGTAGCTGCCGGTGCTGACGGACTGATTATTGAGATGCATACAGACCCTGACAACTCGATGACGGGCGACGGCGTACAATCCCTGTTCCCTGATCAATTTGCAGATTTGCTGAAAGATTTGGAATTGCTTGCTCCTGCAGTAGGGAAAACATTCCATGCACCTAGTACCATTTCCTAATTCGAATAGTTAACATCATTGCATAAAAGTTTTGCCGCATTGCAGTAACAAGATTAAAATCACTTAAAAGCCCGATGTTTCGGGCTTTTTGTGCTTTTCAAATGTTATCAAGGGCGTGAGAATATCTAACATTAGTTTAAAAAATACCTTACATAGCTATTGACCCGTGTCATGTTTGAGATTTATAATGACGACAGCAAAAACATTCGATCATGAACATTTCAGGGTTGTATAAGACTTAATGTTCGGAAAAATTGGGAGGAAGAAGACATGTCCGTTGAAAACGTATTGAAAACAATTCAGGAAAATAATATTGAGTGGGTAGATTTTCGTTTTGTAGATTTGTCTGGTCGTGCTCACCATATTTCATTGCCAGCTTCCGAAGTAGATGCAGAAACATTTGTTAACGGTGTTGCTTTCGACGGTTCTTCCATTCCTGGCTATCGTGGCATCGAGGAATCCGACATGGTTATGCTGCCCGATCCAGAAGCGGTTTTTATCGACCCTTTCACTCAGCATCCTACACTGAATATTCTGTGTGACATTGCTACGCCAGATGGCGAAAAATACGACCGCGATCCTCGAGGTATTGCCAAAAAGGCAGAGGAATTTTTGCAATCGGCAGGAGTGGGCACAGCAGCATTTTTTGCACCTGAGTCCGAGTTTTTCATCTTTGATGATGTTCGCTACGAAAGCGGCATGAACAGTTCTTCCTTCTTCGTAGACTCCGAGGAAGCAGCTTGGAACACAAACCGTAAGGAAGAAGGCGGCAACCTGGGCTTTAAAGTGGGAGTGAAGGGCGGATATGTACCTGTAGCGCCAGTAGACACCCAACAAGACATTCGTAGTGAAATGTGCCGTCTGCTTGAAGAAGCAGGTCTGAGAATTGAGCGCCATCACCATGAGGTAGCTACAGCAGGCCAAGCGGAAATTAACTTCCGTTTTGATACACTGAAGAAAACAGCAGATAACCTGCTCGTTTATAAATACATTGTACACAACACAGCTCGTCAATATGGTAAAGTGGCAACATTCATGCCGAAACCACTCTTCGGAGACAACGGAAGCGGTATGCACGTTCACCAATCCATTTTCGATGGGGACACTCCTTTGTTCTACGAAAAAGGTGCTTATGCTAACCTGAGCGAAATGGCTCTTCATTACATTGGCGGTATTCTGTACCATGCACCTGCGCTGATCGCTTTGACAAACCCAAGCACCAACTCGTTCAAGCGTCTTGTTCCAGGCTACGAAGCGCCGGTTAACCTGGTATTCTCCAAAGGTAACCGTTCTGCGGCTGTACGTATTCCAGTAGCTGCTGTTACGCCAAAAGGCTGTCGGATCGAGTTCCGTACACCGGACTCCACAGCTAACCCTTATCTGGCTTTCTCGGCTATGCTGATGGCTGGATTGGATGGCATCAAGCGCAAACTGAACCCAATCGAATTGGGCTATGGTCCGCTTGACACGAATATCTATGAGCTGTCTGACGCTGAGAAAGGTAAAATCCGCAGCGTACCAGCTTCATTGGATGAGGCTCTTGACGCTCTGGAAGCTGACTACGAATTCTTGACTGAAGGCGGCGTATTCACAAAGGAATTTATCGACAACTATGTAGAGTTCAAACGTTCTGAAGCTAAATCGGTGAACATCCGTGTTCATCCGCACGAATACAGCCTGTATTTCGACTGCTAATAAATCGGCAGCGTAGCTGCCTTGAAGAACAAACATTAGCCTACGGATCAAAGTTATTGTTCAAGATAGGTCTCCGGTCTCATAGCCGGGGACCTTTTAACATTAAAATGAATATCACAAAGTGGAGATGTCAAATATGATAACATTCACACCTTTGTCACATCATAAATGAATTCAAAAACATTTTTGTACAAGTCTTGAACGCATTTATGAATACTGCTATCATAGCGATAATATCCACACCAGAGTAGAGAAGGGATGGGAAATTGTTGAGTAAGAGAGCCTATAATTTTAATGCAGGACCAGCGGCATTGCCGCTAAAGGTACTGGAACGTGTACAAGCTGAATTCGTGGATTTTCAGGGGACAGGAATGTCCATCATGGAAATGTCTCATCGCGGAGCCGTGTATGAATCTGTTCATAATGAGGCACAGGAACGTTTGTTATCTCTGCTGGGCAATCCTAAGGGTTATAAGGTGTTGTTCCTGCAAGGGGGCGCCAGTACGCAATTTGCAATGCTGCCTTTGAATTTCCTGAGCGAAGGACAGGTCGGAAGCTATGTAATGACAGGTAGCTGGTCCGACAAGGCATACAAAGAGGCCAAGCTGCTGGGTAAGGCTCATATTGCCGCATCCTCTGCTGATGAGAAGTACATGCGTCTTCCAAATGTGGAATCTTTGGACTTGCCTGAGCATACTGCTTATGTACATATGACGTCCAATGAGACGATTGAAGGTACACAGTTCAAGCAATTTCCAGATACGGGTTCCGTACCGTTGATTGTCGACATGTCCAGTGATATTTTTTGCAAGCCGTTTGATGTTACTCAATTTGGATTGATCTACGCAGGCGCGCAAAAAAATCTGGGACCTTCCGGTGTAACGGTCGTCGTTGCCCGTGAAGAGCTGTTGGCCTCCTCGCCGTCCAACATACCTACGATGCTGCGTTACAGCACGTATGAAAAAAATAACTCTCTCTACAATACACCGCCATCCTTCGCCATCTATATGGTGAATGAAGTGCTGAAATGGATTCAGGAGGAAGGTGGCCTGGAAGGCATTGAGCGTGTAAACCAACAGAAGGCTGCATTGCTCTACGACCGTATTGACAGCAGCGAAGGCTTCTATCGTGGCTGTGTAGACAGCAGAGATCGCTCCATTATGAATGTAACCTTCCGTCTCGCTAATGAGGATCTGGAAAAGCAATTTATTAAGGAATCCGAGCAGGCCGGGTTTATCGGATTGAAGGGACATCGCAGCGTAGGAGGGCTTCGCGCTTCGATCTACAATGCTGTTCCATTGGAGAACTGTCAAGCATTGGCGGAGTTTATGGATAGCTTCAAGCAACGTAACCGTTGATTTTACGGATATATATTTCGATACACGCGATTTGAAATCGAAAAAGTAAAAGTAAAGCCTTCCCTGAACGTGTATAGGGGAAGGCTTTTAGCAGTGTGGGGGATAGATGATAAAAAGATGAAGGGAACGAAACATAATGCCATTACATATTGTGCTAGTTGAGCCGGAAATCCCGGCTAACACAGGGAATATTGCCAGAACGTGTGCTGCAACCGGGACGCATCTGCATCTGGTGAAGCCACTGGGCTTCCGTACCGACGATGCCACGTTAAAACGGGCCGGGCTTGATTATTGGTATGCTGTCCACATTGAATACCACGAGTCTTTTGCTGAGGTACAGGAGAAGTATCAGGAAGGCCGTTTTTTTTATGCGACGACAAAAGCAAACCAGCGCTATAGCGATATTTCATTCCGGGATGGAGACTTTCTCGTATTTGGTAAAGAAACGAAGGGGTTGCCTCCTGAGCTGCTAGCAGCGAATCCGGAAACATGCATTAAGATGCCTATGTCAGATAAAGTAAGATCTCTAAACTTGTCGAATTCCGCTGCGATTATCGTTTATGAAGCGTTGAGACAAATGGATTTTCCAGGTTTATCGTGAATAAAGTCACGTAAACTGTGAATAAAGAACCAGGACCTTAGTTGCTAATGAAAGTTGCGCAATATTTGCCTAGATGAACCTGACTGCGGGGCTTGAATAAAGGTGATATTGTCGAAATTTGCAAAATTCTCTTATTAGAGCTAATGATAATTGACTTACCGGTCGATAAGAATATTATAGACATTCTGTCCCATACTTTGATAGGGTTCATGATTTTATGAAAAAATGTAATAAAATTTCCTGTGATCAGCAGGATTCGACAAAAAGACAGCGAATACTACATAAAGAATAGTGTCTTTGTACCTAGTTTTTCGCAGGGAAAGCAAACTGTAAGTTATTACTGAATAGGAGAGGTGTACGATCACGATGAAACCCGCTGGTGTAGTGCGTAAAGTTGATCAATTGGGGAGAATAGTCTTGCCTAAGTCACTGCGCAAAAGATATCAAATGAATGAGGGAGATCCTGTCGAAATTTTGGTTCAGGGTGACCATATTATTTTGGAACGTTATCGTCCGAAATGTGTATTTTGCGGTTCAATAGATCAAGTAAACGATTTTAAAGACCGTTATATTTGTGCTCAATGTCTGACAGAAATGACACAGTACTCCTCCTAATGAGGCAAAAGCATCACGACATTCGTTCGTGATGCTTTTTTTTAATTGAGCCATACTTCGACAAGCATATTTTATTATTTATAGAATAAAAAATGAGTAGGGACCGGACGAAGTTGACCATCTGACGGCTTGTTAACGATTCGACCGTTCAATATGAGCGACGAGGAGCCGCCTCCGTCCAAATTATAAGCATCCTGAACACCCAGATTGTACATCTTCCCTTGTAGTTCTTCGAGCGTTGCACCTGAACCCCCGCTTTCATTGTAGCCGTCTACGACGATAATGAGCAGTTGGTCGTCTTTATAGTTGCCGATGACCGTCCGTGGGGCCCGCAGGGGCGAGATTTTCCACTTCTCAGGGATAGGCATCTTCTGTCCCTTTTGGAGCAGAACGGGAACAAAGGTAGCCCCAAAGGCAGGTTTTAAGCTATCCAGCGCGCCTTGACTGTAAAATTTGCCCCCGATAAGCTTGCCATTGCTGCTCAGTCCGACGAATGACAAATCCTTGTAACTGGATTGAAAGCCGGTAAGGTAGTGGCCGTTCAAGACGGTAGTACTTAATGGATAGCGTTTGCCGTCTCCATCCGCAAAGCCGCCTGCATTGATGCCGGCGACAGCTCCGTGTCTCAAGACAGCACGCATAGTTGTTTCAGAGCCGCCCAATTTGTCGCTCCCCAGAGACATTTTCATAGCGGTAGGATCTTTCAGTTTAACCTTCATGGCATAGCCGTGATAAACCCCCGGGTTCACCTTGAATAATTCAATGGTAATCCGGTTGCTGTCTACATGCTCATAGGGAACCCCCAGCTTGGCGGTGATGCGTCGATCATAGATGATCGCGGGACGCTTGGACTGAGTAGAGGCTGTTTGGACAAGCTGATTCATCGTTTGGGTTGTTTGCTTATACAGCTCGGATGTCCGGCGAATCGTGGACAAAGTGTACGTTGCCGTTTGTTTGGCTTCATCAAGCTGCTTGCTTACGGATTGCGTTTGTACAATAGTTTCGGCTTTTTGCAGGCCCGGAGCAGTGGACCCGGGAAAGCTCAAAGGGGGATGCACTAACAAAATACACCCCAATAAACCGATAAAAGGAGCAAGGGCTAACATAAAGAACCGATTCACTTGTTTTGCATCTATGTTCATTTTAGCAAGTCCATTTTTTTCTGAAGTATATTAAGCTGCTGCTTGACTTCGTTTAATTGGGTATAAAGCTTGTTGCTGTTATCGGTTTTGTTATTGGCATTGTCCTTCGTAAAGGTCAGCAATTCATTGAAGGACTGCACTTTGCCCTGCAAGTCGCTAACTTCCTTGGAAAGTGTGGTTAGCTGCTTTTCATAGTCGGATTTAAGTACTTGAATCTGTTGGTCTGTATGGGCTTGCATCTCGTTTAGCATTTGCTGCTTCAAGTGATTGCTATACAGATAGGTTGCGAGAGCACCTAGAATAATAAGTATAAACCAAAATAGCAGAAATGCCTTTACGGGCAACCCCTTTCTTGAATGGCTCCGCCGAGCTTCGGCAAGAGGGCGTTCAGGTGATGCTTGCATGTGATTTTCAACTCCCGTGTAAAGTCAAATTTCCAGTCTTTATTTTGCAGTTCCAATTCTATCATGGGCCTATTTATTTCGCAAAAGCG
This sequence comes from Paenibacillus kribbensis, assembly GCF_002240415.1. Lineage (NCBI taxonomy): Bacteria > Bacillati > Bacillota > Bacilli > Caryophanales > Paenibacillaceae > Paenibacillus > Paenibacillus kribbensis. The sequence goes on along the minus strand of NZ_CP020028.1, from coordinate 3,931,933 downwards.
AAATAGGAGTATAAAAAATATTTGGAAAAAGAGATTGCATCGGAAGGAAGTCCTAGGATACAATTTCCTTAAACCGTTCTCGCTTCCTATACGTTCACATTCGCGCAATTCCTACATATGCAATCTCTAATTTTAGATCCATTTTAGCGAACTATGTATTTTCTTGTAAACAGAGGAGGTTAAGACATGAGAAAAGTATGGCAGGTGGTCATTATAGATATCCATCCTACAAGTATGCTGGGAACAAAGCTTATTTTGGAAGATCAGCAAGATTTACTTGTTAGAGGGATGTCCTCCTCCGGAACGGAAGGCCTGGAACTGGCTTGTTCCATCCAGCCGGAAATTATTTTAATGGATTACAGGTTGCCCGAGGGAACTGCTGAACCGTTTTTGACCCAAATGCGGGCCTTGTCTCCGGACAGCCATATTGTTATTATGACGGATGAGGATAATATTACGTTGTTTCAGCAATTGATTTCGCTGGGGGCGAATGGAATGCTGTCCAAACAGGCGTCACCAAACCAGCTGATTCATCTGATCAACGGTTTACGCGAAGGATTTGCTTCTTTACCGATGGACTGGATTCGCTGTGGGAACTGGCCGTTTTTGCCGTTAGTGGCTTCTGAGCCTTTTGATGAATTGACACAAACCGAAGTTTTCATTATGGAACGTATTGTACAAGGCATTACATATGATAAAATTGCCATCGAGATCGAAGTGAGCCGGCGCTCCATTGATAATTATCTGCGTAAAATTTATGCAAAATTAGGCGTGTCCAGCCGGGCGCAGGCCATTGAGCGTTATGCCTTATATGCACGTCAGATGAAGCAGCTATATGCCTGACGCGTCAGCCCGGAGGCAGTGACCTATTTTCAGGAGAAGGAGGATGTTCATGCAATATTCCTTTGCTTCACGAACGGCTGCAATGTTGGCTTCTCCAGTGCGTCATATCCGGGAAAATGCGAGAAGACACTCCTTTATATCTCTGGCTGAAGAATTGCCTGCACAAGAACTGTTTCCGGTGAAGCTGCTGGAAGAAGCAGCCCATGATGTGTTTGGTTCCGGCCCTGACGCCCTCCAGTATGGTGAACCGGAGGGCTATTTTCCTTTGCGGGCATGGCTTGCGGGAGAGTGGGAGCAGCGAAAAGGAGTCAGGCTGCCCCCGGGGCAAATTCTTCTCACAACAGGCAGTCAGCAGGCCATTGACCTGATCGTAAGGCTGATGGTGGATGAGCGTGATCCGGTGTTGGTCGAAAATCCGACCTCCCCCGGATGTTTGCAGGTGCTATCTATGCAGGGGGCGCAGGTTGTGCCTGTTGAATCAGATGAGGAAGGTGTAATCCCTGATAAGCTTGAAGCTTTAATGATTCGCTATCGTCCCAAGCTTTTTTTTGCCACGCCGACGTTTGCGAACCCGACCGGTTCCTTATGGAGCGCAGCAAGACGGCAGGAAATTTTAGATTTATGCAGGCACCATCAGGTGCTGGTTGTAGAGGACGATTCTTACGGTGAATTGCATTTTAAGCAAAAAAACGAGTCCCCTGACAAGAGTCCGCATGGACAGAGTCGGAAATTTGCAGAGGCGTATCCTTCGCTGTTTGCACTGGATCATGCGGGTCAGGGCGGTCAAGTGCTATATATTGGTTCATTTAATAAAACGATCGCTCCCGGACTGCGTACCGGCTGGGCGGCTGGTCCCGCCCCGCTGATTGAAGGAATGTATGCCTTGAAGCAACTGGCCGATATGCAGTCCAGTACGATGAACCAGCGGTTGCTGTTCCAACTGTTGACCCGTTCGCGTTTCCAATGGCACGAGCACTTGGCGATGCTGAACAAAGAATATTCAACACGGCTTCAGCTCATTTTGGAGCTGCTTAAGCGTCCGTTTTGGAAGGACGTGACGTATCACATTCCATCAGGCGGCATGTATGTATGGGTGCGGCTGCCCGATGGGCTGGACAGTGCATTGCTATTAAAAGCGGCATTGCCCAAAGGCGTAGCCTTTATGCCAGGGGCGCTGTGTGCGGTTGGCAGTGAGGGTGCGTCCCATATTCGCCTTAATTTTAGCCATCCGGGCCGCGAGCAGCTGCTTATGGGCATGAATCTGATCGGTGAGACGATCAGTGAGTTTACCGCCCGAAGCTAGCAGGCATCCCGACACTCCACCGTCTAATGTCAGCCATCCTCCGTATCCGCAGCAGCGGTGGAGGAGTAAGGCGCTGGCGTTTCTGCGATTCGATGTTGCGCGTCGCCTTCGCCAGGCTCTACGGCCTTTGCTGCGGCCGTTTCAGTCCCTTGCTCTTGCAGCACCGCCGCATACTCGCTTAGAGCCGCTTCGCCGAACGGGGTCAGCTTATAGCGGCCACGGGCTACGCGCTCAAACCAGCCGTAGTAGTTGTGCTGCAGGACGGCAGCCGCTCCGCTGACGGCAGCCGTACGGGCGAGCTGCACAGGGGAGGCCTCCCCCAGGCTCTGCAAGGCTGCGGCTACACGCAGCGCTTTTTCCCGGTAGGCCGTGACCAGCTTGCGCCGGGTGCTGCCGCCAGTATTGTGGTCACCGCTGCGTGCGTGAAATTCCCGCAGCAGCCTCTCCTTGCGCGAGCCGGGGCGGACCGCTGTCGTTTTGCGCTCATGGCCGTTGGGGCCTGCAGGCTTGCACAGTATCTCTACGAGCGGTGGCTTGGTCTTAAAAAGGGTGACGGTAAGCAGACCGAGTCCCAGTTGACGGCACAATCCAACCAACTCGCTCCAGCGCTGATTGACAGCCCCTTTTTTTGCACGATTTCGTTCTACGGCCACATATACATTGCTGGTTAGTTTCAAACGTTGCATGCCTTGCAGCACAAGCGACAGATTAAACGTCTTTTTGATCTCCACAATCAGTGGCTCCTGCTGTTCTGGCTTGATACCCACCAAATCGCAGTTGCGCACCTCTCCTTTGATTTCATATCCCAAGCTCTCAAAAAAGGCTTTGATCGGAGCGTATAGCTCCGTCTCATGCCGAACCGCCATTGCTTCTTCCGCTCCTTTATCCCATTATCCCGAGTTTATATTGTACCATAATGCGTCAGGTCCGCGTCGTTGTTGTTATTTTAGCACAACATACCCCTTCGTTTTTTTGAAAAAGCAGGGAGACCTGTCACAAAAAACAGGTCACTTCTGAAATCAATCTGCATAGGTATGTATTACACTTTTTTTAGGGGATACCATCATATCCTGAAAGGCGTGACGAGTGTAGCCATCACCATCAGGAGTTGAAGATAGCCATTACGCAGCTATGGGAGGAACCGAGCATGAATATTTTTGAACGCATTGCGGAGTACCGGGCGGAAAGCAACCGTCTGGCCTGGAACGGCACTTTTAGAGAGTATATCGAGATACTCAAGAAAGACCCGGCGCCGGCGATGACCGCTCATGCACGGGTTTACAAGATGATTGAATCTTTTGGTGTAGAAGAGGTTGGGGGACATAAGCGATATAAATTTTTTGAGCAGGAGATTTTTGGGCTGGATCGTGCGCTGGAAAAGCTGGTGGAGGAATACTTCCATTCCTCAGCCAGACGGCTTGATGTACGCAAGCGTATCCTTCTTTTAATGGGTCCCGTCAGCGGGGGCAAATCGACGCTGGTCACTTTGCTAAAACGAGGTCTGGAGAAATTTTCAAGAACGGATCAGGGAGCTGTGTACGCTATACAAGGCTGCCCTATGCATGAAGATCCGCTTCATCTTATTCCTCATGAACTGCGTCCCGAGTTTGAGAAGGAACTGGGTGTGCGCATTGAAGGTAATCTCTGCCCATCCTGCCAGATGAGATTGCGTACGGAATTTGATGGCGATATCGAAAAGGTGCGCGTGGAGCGGGTATTTTTATCGGAAGAAAACCGGGTTGGCATAGGTACGTTCAGCCCTTCTGATCCGAAGTCCCAGGATATCGCTGATTTGACAGGCAGCATCGACTTTTCCACGATTACGGAGTATGGTTCGGAATCCGATCCGCGTGCATATCGTTTTGACGGAGAGCTGAACAAAGCGAATCGCGGGTTGATGGAGTTTCAGGAAATGCTGAAATGTGATGAGAAGTTTTTGTGGAATTTGTTGTCCCTGACCCAGGAGGGAAATTTCAAGGCCGGACGGTTTGCCCTCATCAGTGCAGATGAATTGATTGTGGCTCACACCAATGAGTCGGAGTATAAAAGCTTTATTGCGAATAAAAAGAACGAGGCATTGCAGTCGCGGATGATTGTAATGCCGATTCCTTATAACCTGAAAGTGTCGGAGGAAGAAAAGATTTATGCCAAGCTCATTGAGCAAAGTGACATGTGGCATATTCATATTGCTCCTCATGCGCTGCGAACGGCTGCCATTTTCTCCGTGCTTACCCGCTTGAAAGAAACGAAGAAGCAAGGTATGGATTTGGTCAAAAAGATGCGCATGTACGACGGTGAAGAGGTTGAAGGCTACAAGGAAGCCGACCTGAAGGAAATGCAAAGTGAGTTTCTGGAGGAAGGCATGTCCGGGGTAGACCCACGGTACGTCATTAATCGTATTTCCAGTGCATTAATTAAGCAAAATGTGGAATCCATCAATGCACTGGATATTTTACGAGCGATCAAGGATGGTCTGGATCAGCATGCTTCCATTACGAAGGAAGAGCGCGAGCGCTATCTGAATTTTATTTCCGTGGCCCGCAAAGAGTATGACGAGTTGGCGAAAAAAGAAGTGCAGAAGGCCTTTGTGTACTCTTTCGAGGAATCAGCCAAGACGCTGTTCGACAACTATTTGGATAACATCGAAGCCTTCTGCAATTGGACTAAAATCCGCGATCCGCTCACGGATGAGGAGCTGGACCCGGATGAGCGGCTTATGCGCTCGATTGAGGAGCAGATCGGGGTGTCAGAAAATGCGAAAAAGGCATTCCGCGAAGAAATATTAATCCGGATTTCCTCGTATTCGCGCAAGGGCCGGAAGTTTGAATATCATCATCATGATCGGCTGCGTGAGGCTATCGAGAAGAAGCTATTTGCAGATCTGAAGGACATTGTGAAGATTACGACCTCGACCAAAACGCCTGATGCTAACCAGCTTAAACGGATGAATGAGGTCATCAAGCGGCTGATTGAGGAGCATGGTTATACAGCGGCCAGCGCTAACGATTTGTTGCGGTATGTAGGCAGTCTCTTAAACCGGTAATCATTTGAGGAAAGCAAGGACAGTATACAGCACGGTTCGGTCAATGTACATCTTATAGGGAATCCGGTAAGCACAGGAAGTTTCAGGTGCTGCCGGATTTTGTTGTATTAGAAGACATACATATAAAAAAACAGACCAGTCAACTTATCAAGACCTAAAATTAAAAAATGAAGAAAAATAAAGGGTTTCATATATTAGACATGTCTAATATATGAAACCCTTTTTCTGATTGAACTATCGTGTCCCGTTTAGCTGAACCCTTGGCGGGCTTGCCTTAGCTAAAATTGACTTGTACATTTTGCTACAAATATAGATACTCGTTATGAACTACAGACTGCTCTAAATTAATTTATCAATAAAAGAAATCAAACATATTTTTTCTAACTTCTTCTGAGTATAAAGGATACTCAACAGCCCTCCATTTTGAATAGGCTACCTCATTTGTAAATAAATTCACATTTATTGTATCAGTATCAAGTTCTACCAATACGGAATTATAATCTAAGTCGTAGTAATGTTTGTAACCAAGGTGTTCGATATTTGGAAAGTTATTCTTGAATTTTTCATTATACTCGGGTTTGAAGTAATTAATAAGAGCCGCTTCAGTTCATGATGGCCCTATCGGTGAGAAGCTTGCGGACAAGGATTACATCTTAGTAAATGACCGCGCTTACGGGAAGATCAAGCGTTTTGATCAATATGTCGCGGAGAAGCAGTATTTTGTAACCCGTATCAAAGAGAACGTAACGCTTGTGAACCCACATTCCTTAAAGAACAGGAAAGTGGAAACCTCGAACGTCATACGGGATATTACTTGTTATCTCGGAACACCCCAGTGCCAGTCGGAGCTTCGACATCGCGTCGTGACCTTTCAAGATAACAGCGGCAATGAAATTCGGGTCGCAACCAATCTTGTGCATCTATCAGCCGAAGAAATTGCTGATACCTACAAGGCACGCTGGGGTATTGAAGTTTTCTTCAGATGGATAAAACAGAACCTAAATGTACCTGTTTTGTTTCGCACAACAATGAATGCCGTGTTCAATCAGCTTTTTGCCGCGTTAATGACTTACGTTATCTTGAAATGGTTATATGATCACTCAAAATCATTTGTCATCCCTTGCAAGAGAATGCCCTTGATCCGTTTCGCGGAACAAATTCAGCACGATCAACTACAAATTGAATGGATCATCGCCACTACCAAAGTGTTGGAAAAACATGTCTATTTGTCAAATCTCAAAAAAACAGTTTCTGGTTAATCAACAGGCGTGGAGATGTATGACTTGTCCTATGCAACAAAATTCCCTTCAAACCAACTTGCTCTAAGTAATTTCGAGCGGCAAGATCTACTTCTTTTGCTTTTATTGCTTTCTAAAATCATCAGTCAAAATTCCTGAAAACCCCCAGTTTTCATCCTCAATTTCTTCGATGACAATATGAATATGTTCTGGTTTTTTGTCAAGAACCCGAACCAGAGTCTCTGTAAACTCTTTAACAACTTGGGCTTTCTGATCACGAGAAGCGCCCTTTGTTATTTGAAGATTAATATAAGGCATAGTTCTTCCCTCCATATATAGGTTACTGTTGATACTTAAAGATATAGTTGATCACGCCTGTCGATTAACCAAAATAAGGTATCCAAAAGTTGAAAAAAGGCCACTCTTTCGATAAAATCGATTCCACCACAGAACCCGATTTGAAAGAGGAGACCTCATGAAAAAGTCTACCACGTTTACAAACTTTGTTCAAATTCTTCTTAAAGAAGAAGATGTGATCAGCATACTGAAAGAGTTGAACTACAAAGATACAGCACGCAAATTTATAGCACATCAGTTACTTGTATTCTTTATGCACGCAGCTTTGGCACAACAATGAATGCCGTGTTCAAATCAGCTTTTTGCCGCGTTAATGACTTACGTTATCTTGAAATGGTTATATGATCACTCAAAATCATTTGTCATCCCTTGCAAGAATGCCCTTGATCCGTTTCGCGGAACAAATTCAGCACGATCAACTACAAATTGAATGGATCATCGCCACTACCAAAGTGTTGGAAAAACATGTCTATTTGTCAAATCTCAAAAAACCAGTTTCTGGTTAATCAACAGGCGTGGACTGACCTATATATAATATCTCACAATCAAGCTCATACTGAGTTTGTTCTAGAAAAAAAGGTAGCACTCTTATTCTTATTCCATAACCTACATCGTTTATAATTTCAATTGTTTTGGATGGCTTATCAAAATTAATATTTAGTTCTCTATGGTCAACTATTGATTTTAAGTTGAATTTAAAACTCCGTGTTTTTTCTTCCTCCTCAGTTCTTACACTGACGTCAATGTAAATATAATCTTTATCAACACTCAGAGAGTCCTTAACAAAGGTCAGCTTAGGTATCAGACTTACCATCTTTTCTATATCGGTTACAATGGAATATTTGCCGTTTAGTTTGACCAAACAATCCGCAGTTAAACCTAATACATCGGAAATGCGCAATCCCGTTTTAAAAGCAACCCATACTACGGGGATGTAGTTTTTGTTTAATTCATTGAGATAAGTGAATAATTGTTCTAATACATATTCTGGAATGTAGTCGATCTGTTCAATTGATTTTTTTCGAAGCTTGGGCATGTCCTCTGGAAAAAGGAGCTTGCGCACATGCGTCATGGGGGCAATGTCATATTCGTATCGCTGAATGTCCTCCAAAAACTTCCTGATCACAAGTAAACCTTCCAAAATGTAGTTTTCGGAATGTGCATTTTTTTGCATTAACTTTTTCGCGGTATATTCATGCAACCATTGGATATATCGCTCGATGTGTGAGCGTTTTAGTCCCTTTAAATCTCGCCATGTTGGTTCCAATGAAAAAATGAATGCAATGAATCTTGATAAATATAAAATATATCTTCGAGCACTACTCCAAGAAAAGCTTTTACTGAGTAAGCGATGCTTAATGTATTTTTTGATATGTTGGTCCATATTTACTTGTTTAATATTGGTAAAATCCAATAAATAATTTGTAGAACTTTTGTTGTAATAAATTCCGTATCTCTCATGCAAAATTCTTACATCCCAACGGTCCTTCTCCCATTCTTCCCGGTTATCTGTTAACTGGTAGAGGTTTGAATGGATGTATCGCAAAAAGTTCGCTAAATGATTGTTATGTGTATATTCTGCTCCATATTGTAGGACCTGCCTATAAAATTTTATCTTGTTTCCTTGATCATTTAACCAATGCAACCACTCATGCTCCGCTTTGTCGATTTCCAGGTCAAGCAGGGAATGAAGTGCAGGGTATTTTTCATTCAAAAATCGCGCAATTTTATTCAATTTTGCTGCTTGTCCGCCAAAAATACTGGTCAATGTCCATATATCATTGAACAGCTTGTGATACCATATATATTTCAATTCTAAATTGACCGTAGGGCTTGTGATCCGAAAATAGACATTTTGATTAGAATGTCTATAATTTTTCGCCATGTCTTCAAACTGCTTGATCTCGCCAATAAATCCGAAGCTCCAAGTATTACTAACCAAGAAATATGGGTCATTCACCTGCTATAACGAAACCGTTCCGTCAATGTGTATGGTTTTTTCCGGAAAACTTGATAGTGTTTTCTCTAACCGCTTATGAAAGTTTGTTTTGTCGTGGCATGATTGCTGAAAAACGTTCATCTCTAGTCTTCATTCCTTTTTTTGATCTGAAAAGCGAGCTGTGCTTTTTCCCAATCCTCACGGATGTCTTCTTCTGAAGGATGAAGGTACAAGTTCATCGTCGTCTGTATTTGAGCATGCCCAAGACGTTCTTGGACTTGCTTAATGTCTTTGGTCCGTTGATAGAACCATCGTTGCATGGGTATGGCGAAACAAGTGAGGGTGAAGCTTGCTAATTCCGGTCTTTACCCTTAATCGCTTAAACAGGGCTTCTACGGCGGTTAGCGTAAGGGGCTTACCTTTATTTTCGCCACGGAGAATCACAAAAACGAAATTGCTTCGGAAGTCTAGCTCGTCTAGGACTTCATACAAGTAGTCGTCAAACAATTCCATTAGCGCTTGGGAAACGTATATGCCACGCTCTCCTGTTTTGAGCATGGCTCCATTTTCTAATTCTCCCCGATCCTTCAGAACAATACGATGCCCTCTGTGATCAAATTTAATATCTTCCAGATAAAGCGATAGAACTTCGCCAATGCGCAGACCTGTTTCAAATAACAGCTGGATGAGAAAACGATCTCTGATATTTGTTGTTGCATCCAGTACTTTTCCCCGTTTGATCCATGTATTTAAGGTATTTCAAAACTGGAACCACAGGGAGTCCCTCCCCATCTATTAACATGTATCTCTTAGTGTTATCCTCAAAAAGAACTTCTTGCACCCTCATAGACTTCCACCATCCACAATGACATAAATGATAACGCTCGGTAAAACCTCGCTACGCCTCCCGCTGTGGGCTACGCCTTCCAGCTATTCTTATTGAACTATAACATTATTAATATATTAAACGCTATTTTTAATACCTGTATATGGATTCTAATATGTAAAAAAATAGAGGATATATGCTCGTATACTGAACATATTATCCTCTTATTATGATACTACAATTAATTTGCTTGGTCTGTTTCCTGCTGGTTCAATCAGGCAGCTTTATAGCAGCGCTCTAAGCTCACGTCGGTATTTGTTCAATTGCGCAAATGATGGAATAACACGCTTAGCAGAACGGATGCCGGCTATTCTGATGTTGCGGACCACGTGATAGGGAGAGATTAAAAGCGCGTGAAGCAAATGTAAATCACGGGGGCTTAACGGACGATATCGTTGATAGTAGTCGACTGCGCGCAGCATTTTTGTCCCGTTCCAAAGACAATTTCGATGAAGAAGATGGGACAAGTCTTTCATTCTTACATGCAGGGAGCAATTTTCAAAATCGATTAAATGAATCTTGAGCTGTCTGTCTTTAATCAGATTGGGATAATTGTAGTCGCCATGTATAAATGCGCCGGCTTTTTGCTCCGAGTCGATGGCTTCTCGAACCTTGGGCTGCTGTAAACGATGCGTCACTTCCTCACAGAGAGCCACGAGATGTGCTGTGCCTTTGTAGGGACTGAGGCGTTTTTTGTAGCCAGCAATTTCATCACCCAAGCCTTCGTAACGTATTCTGGCTGCCGGAGCTTCGGTGACAGGAAAGCCTACAGCGCTGGAGTGAAATTTGGCCAAGGTGCAAATACCCTTTTTGAAATCTATTTTTTTTGTAAATTTTGGTCTTTGTCCATCAACCCAATTGGTTAACGTATACGAAACGCCTTCATGGGTCATATAAGCGGTTTGCTGCACTGTCGGATACACCTTTTGGCTACGGGTGAACCCGCGCTCATCCAGGAAGGACAACACATGTGTAATAAAACGAATTTCATCTTCTGGAAAATTATAGGGTTTTAAACAATAGGTCATGCTGGCGGTCTCGATCTTGTGTATGTCCTTTTTTTGACGAGCACGTTGAATTTTGATTCCGTACATCTGCTCAACGTTTGATAAAATCGACATTTTGATCCTCACTTTCTTTTATACATGGACCATTCCTGCAAAATATGAATGATTTGTAAACGAAGGGGCCACGATTGATCCCAATTATCCAGGATCTCGCGGTCTCTTGAGCGAATGGGGTGTCGAGAGGCATGCCACGCTTCTCGAGGCAATTTATACAGGGCTGTAACTATTTTTCGTTCAGTTCGGCCTAGTGGCTTGCGTTTTTGGTATCCTTTCAGCAGGGATTGCACAAATTCAGGATTGAATTGGGTCGTATTCATAAGGGCCTTTGCCAGATCCGCATAGACTGAGCCGACCTTAACCCGATCCCAATCAATGATTTTGAGTTGCCCAGTATTTGAAATAATGACATTAGGAATCGTGATGTCACTGTGTATCAAAGAGGGGGAACGCTTTTCCTTATGAAGCAGCCTGGTAATGGAGGCGTCCTGTAAATCCCTCCATGCCCGCCTGGATAAACGTTTGCAGTCTTTGCCGAAAGCGTTGTACCAGTTGCGGTATTTTGTGTCATGACGGCTGATTTGTTTTATTCTGCTTTGAAAAAGACGGTCCTGGTTTTTCCATATCCGCAATTGCTGGGACGTAGGGGATCTTCCCCTTCCAATCCGATGCGAGCCGATGGGCGTGGCATGAAGCGTGGCAAGTGCCCTTCCAAGCTTTTCAAAATCTTCCGCAGTCCCCAATCCCCGCCCTTTGATCCACTGACTCACATAAAATGGCGTTCCTTGATATAAAGTCCATAGCTTTCCGGAATGTGTCGGAAGCCACGCGGGCATGTAGCGATACTTTCTCTTTTTCAAAAGCCTAATCATGCTTGCAGCCTGCTCCATCTGTTGAATTGTATTTGAGCGGACCATCTTGGTACGGCTAAAGGGCTTTAATGCATAAGTTCCCTTTTTGGCTCTTACTTGGATAACTGCATTTTTTCGGTATAGTGATGAAACTAAGCTTGATTTTAACGGAATCAGGCCAAAACGACGGGTGATATTGCGAATCTGTGCTTTGGTATAGGATTTCGTCATAAGTACCTCACTTGACTTGTGATTAAAGAAAAAGGCAATCCTCTGTTAGTTATCAGTCTATTCATAATGAGGTAATAGGTGTGTATCGAGCAGGTCAAAAAAAACGGGAAAGCGAAAGTTCGCTGGCCCGTTTGAGTTAACTTTAGCGGTTATTATCAAAATCCTTGTCCATATCCACGATTGCTCCAGATGTAGCATGGATTTCGAATTCAACGGTGCCTTCATCGGTAAGCACCTTTACATCGTAAATGAACCGCCCGTCTTCCTTATCCAATTTAGTAGACAGAAGAGTGCCAGGCACGTTCTTGAGCGCGATTTGCCCAGCCTGCTTCTCGGTTATGGTGACGTGGTTTGGTTTGTTGAAGGAGGACTTGTCATTTGAGTCATCGTTAAGTTCAGAATGGGAACGAATGGTTTTTCCAGTGTAAGCATCTACATCGATATCCCAATCTTTATTGCCCTGCTGAAGCTCCACTTCATAGTAGACCCTTTCAATTTCACGCTCCAGTTCAACATCTTTAACTTGCGCATCATTGCCCACTGCCTTCTTGGCAATATTGGCAGCCGTTGTCGCTCCAATAAGATCCGCAGGTTTGGCAGCCCAAACGGCATTCGCTGATACACCCGTAACCGTAACTCCAAGCAGCACCGTTGCTGCCATAATTCCTAATGCATAGTGTTTTTTCATTTATAATTCCTCCCTGTGTCTGTAAGCTTGAATACAGCTTATCTTTTGAACATGAGAGGAACATAATAAAATCATGAGAAAACAATGAGAAAATATGGGAGTGATGCTAATCAGCTTATTCGTCGTTGTGGTCCTGCTTTTCTTTTTCCCAAGTGACAGAGTCGATAGAGCCCGATACTGCATTAACCTGCACGACAGCTTCACGCCCATCCTTGATCTCAACCTCAACGAGATAATAGAGACCTTTTTCGTTACGGTGAAGCTCGATATCATCGGATGTTCCGTTAACTGCCTTGGCAGCAAGCTGGGCTGCTTCCTTCTCTGTGATCACGAGAGACACTGGGTCAGGTTTGCTGATTGGACCCGATATGTCCTTACTTGGTGGCGAAACAGGACTGTGATTCTGGGGCTCCTGTCGGGTATCCGTATAAGCTTGCGTCCGCGTAATGGATTCGATGATACCGTCATAGACGTTGACCTTTATATCGTATTTTCCTTTCTCTCGTTCCAACTTGATCAGATAGTAATGATCCAGGCGTCTGGATTCCAGCACCTCGCCGGGATACTGATGCAATACGGATTGGATGACCGTTTTTTCTTCCAAGGGCGAAGCTGCCAACGACCGTGCCCAAGGCCACTGTAAAAGGCAAAAGGTGATCAATATAGCCGCCACCGTACCTCCAATGATCCACACATACATGGCTTTCATCGTTATTCCCTCCTTAAGCTTATTATTTTGGAACGGAAGGGAGGATGATCGTTGCTGTTGTGCCACTTCCCTGTATACTTTCCAGTCCAATGTGTGCGTGAATAGCTTGAGCAATTCCTGTAGCCAGTGCCAGGCCTAGACCGGCGCCACCTTCCTCACGGTTTCTGGCTTCATCTACGCGATAGAAGCGGTCAAATACTTTAGATAGCTTATCCTCTGGAATTCCAATTCCCCGATCCGTGATTCTAATACAGGGCTGGGGCGTATCGCCTACGGCATCGATGGTTAGCCGCACTGGCTCGTCACTGTATTTGCGTGCATTATCCAAAAAGATAAATAGCAGTTGCTTTAGTTTATTTTCATCGGTATAGCCGATGCAGTCTGCCTGTATGTCCAGGTGGATTTGCCGGGCAAAGGCATTTTCAAATGTAGCTTTCAATTCGGTCGCCACTTTGGTCAGGCGTACAGGCTCCAATACGACATTCCATTGTTCCTCGTTTTTGGCCAAATGAAGAAGCTGCTCTATCATGTCCTTCATTCGTATTGCCTCGGAATGGATAGCTTCAACAGACTCGGCGAAGATGTTGGGATGCTGTAGACCCCGACGTTTTAGCAGACTGGCATAACTTTCAATAATGGTAAGAGGTGTTTTCAATTCATGGGATGCATTAGAGACAAATTGTTCTTGCCGGACAAAGTTGCGTTCCAGCAATTCAATCATGTCATTAAACGTTTCTCCCATCTCGACCAGCTCGTCGCGTGATGTAGCGTCAAGCGAAAGCCGTTTGAATTTTCCACTACGTTGAATCTCTTTCATCGTGCGAATCATAGAGGTAATGGGACGTGTAATCAGTCGCCCGAGCAGTCTGCCCGATATCATGACAGGAATGAGTGCAATTCCGGTGACAGCTACAAGTACAATTCTGAGTACCTGCAGTGTCTGCATCGTCGGTTGCAGACTTTCGGTCACCTGAAGATTGACAACCTCGCCATTGGTCCAAATCATGGGGACGGAAACAAGAATGTAGCGCTTGTTTTCATGGGTAATCATGCGAACTTGTCGTGTCTCATTATAAGCACTCTTCATCAAGCTGAGAGATTGCTCCGAAGAAGAGGTGATGGGGGGGAGAAAATCACCCTTCGGATTCATTAGCCGAAGCATGCCATCCAGCGGTACATAGGCTCGAAGAAGATCCTCTGCCGCTACCGATGCCGGAGCGCGCTGAATACCGCGAATGATATTCTCCGCTGTGGCTTCTACCTGATCCTTGCGACTGTTGATAGAAAGCTGGCTGAATAGAAAATAAACCGAAAAATGAATGGCGACAAGCAAGACTGCAAGTAGCAACGAGGTGTAGGTATGGATTTTGTTTTGCAGCTTCATACGGATTCCTTCAACACATAACCAATACCCCGTACAGTATGAATTAATTCGGGGAGCTGGCGAGTGGGGTCGATTTTATTGCGCACATACCGAATATACACATCTACCACGTTGGTGTCGCCAACATAGTCTATACCCCATACATTCTCCAATAATTGCTCACGGCTCAGCACCTGCCGCTGATGTCGCAGTAAATGAACGAGCAAGTCAAATTCTCGCGGCGTAAGGTCAACGCTGTGCTCCCCCCGAAGAACCTCACGGGTACCTTCATGGAGGCGTAAATCCCCTGCACCAAGCCATGTGTCTGCCATCCGCGGAGCTGTGTCCTTCGTTGCGGCTACTCTGAGCGCGGCTCGTACACGTGCAAGGAGCTCTTCAATCACAAACGGTTTGGTAATGTAGTCGTTGGCTCCCAAATCAAGCCCCTCCACCTTATCCGCAATGGAACTTTTAGCCGTTAGTAAAATGACAGGAATGTTGGCATCATTCTTACGAATCCGTTGCAGCAGCTGGGTGCCGCTGAGACCAGGAACCATAATATCCAGTAATACCAGATCCCATGTCCCTTTGTAATACGTCTCCAGTCCGTCAATTCCGTTTTTTTCTTTAACCACTCGATATCCTTCAAATTCAAGCTCGATCTCTAGAAGCCGGGCAATTTTCTCTTCGTCTTCCACGATCAGAATGGATTGATTCATGTTCATGTCCTCCTGTAGGCGAATAGCCGATACGGAAGTATTTTAGCATATCAGGGCAGCTAAGACACTTTAAAGCAAAAGGAGAGGGAAAAGATATTTTCATACATCGTGTTATGTTTTATGACATTTAAAAGGAATAAAATGTAATGATAGCGTTCTATATTTGCTTTTTTATCTTTGGCGCACAATAAACAGGTCATTGTTTTGGTCAGGCGGAACATTGTTTATGGCAGGAAAGTTGCAGTAACATAAGTTAAACCTATTTATGAGGGATGAAAAACAATATATCTAAAACGCAGGAGGGTCATATGGAACACGAACAAGAAAAGCGCCACCCGAAAACGTTTGAGCCTTTTGCATTTATTCTGATTGTAGCTACAAGTATTCTGGGAGCGATTATCGGGATGCAGATCGTAACCAGTCTCGGCGTAACCCCGAATACGGCCATCATCGGAGCGTTAGTTGCGATGTTGATTGCACGTATTCCAGTCAACTGGTTTTTACGATATAAATCCGTTCATCGTCAAAACTTGGTACAAACCGCTATTTCCTCAGCTACTTTCGGGGCAGCCAACAGCCTGCTGATTCCTATTGGAATCCCTTATCTTATGGGAACACCTGATTTGGTTGTACCGATGCTGCTGGGGGCGGCGTTAGCTATGTTCGCAGATGCGACGATACTTTATAAAATTTTTGATTCCAAGCTGTTTCCAGCTTCAGGCACCTGGGCTCCGGGGGTTGCAACAGCGGAATCGATCAAAGCCGGTGATAAAGGCGGCAAACGTGCCGGTTTGCTAGGCATTGGGGCACTGATCGGGGTAGTCGGCTCCTACTTGAGCATCCCGATGTCTGCCTTTGGGGTCGCATTTATCGGCAATATTTGGGCGCTAGGCATGTTCGGGATGGGTCTATTGATTCGCCAGTATTCCATGCCGCTATTTCAGATTGACGTTAATGCGCTCTACATCGCCCATGGCGTGATGATCGGGGCGGGTATTGTGGCGTTAATTCAGGCGGCTATACTCGTGTTTGGCTTTTCCAAGAAGAAAAAGGACGGCACCGTCATACTTGCAGATACAGCCTCGGAGGTGGAATATACCCGTCCGATTGCAGAGGCCCGTCGTACGCTTGGACTCGGTTTTATCGCTTATCTGGTTATTTCACTGCTGATCGCCATCATCGGCGGACTGGTTACACACATGTCGGCAGGTATGTTGATCGGCTTTATCGTATTTGCAGCCTTTGCCGCGTTTGTGCATGAAATTATCGTCGGTATCGCGGCTATGCATTCCGGTTGGTTTCCTGCCTTCGCAGTCGCTTTTATCACATTGCTCGGCGGAATGATGATCGGGTTTCCACCCGTGGCGCTGGCGCTGCTGGCCGGGTTTAGCGCAGCTACAGGTCCTGCTTTTGCTGACATGGGCTACGATTTGAAAACAGGCTACATCCTGCGCGGCAATGGCAAGGATAAAGAGCTGGAACGGGAAGGCAGAAAGCAGCAGTATATAACAGCCCTGATCGCGTTTGCGGTTGCACTGGTAACGGTAGCATTGGCTTATCCGAGCTATTTTGCACAAAATCTGGTGCCGCCGATTGATAAGGTATATGTGTCGACGATTCAGGCCGGGGCTACACCGGGGATTGCAAGTCAGCTTTTGCTGTGGGCGATTCCGGGAGCGATTCTCCAACTCATCGGTGGTTCTAAGCGCCAATTGGGCGTCATGTTTGCAACAGGGCTGTTGATTGCGACAGCTAACGCATGCTGGGCCGTGCTGGTCGGCATAGCGATCCGCTATCTGGTAACCCGTTTTGGGAAAAAGGAGACGGTAGCTTCTATGACGATTCTGGCTGCCGGTTTTATCGCAGGGGATGCTCTCTATAACTTCTTTAACTCCGTATTTAAACTAAAAAAGTGAGATGATGCAGATGGACGCTTTAAAGCTGGATGAAAGGATTGTTGAATATGCCGTATATGGCGGTGCTGTCTTGGGCGGCGGAGGCGGAGGCTGGGTTGAGGAAGGGCTGCGGATCGGCAAGCTGGCTCTTGAAGCAGGACAGCCGCTGCTAGTGCCAATAGACCATTTTGCAGACGACGATCTCTTCGTTACTGTGGCTGTTGTTGGTGCTCCGGCTGCGCCGGATAAATATGTAAAGCCCGTTCATTATGTAAAAGCCCTGAATATGGTCTCTTCCATGACAGGAAAGGGCGTCCGGGCTCTGCACACGAATGAGAATGGCGGCGAAACAACGATTAATGGCTGGTTTCAGTCGGCCTTGACCGGTATCCCGGTTGTGGATTTTGCATGTAACGGGCGGGCGCATCCCACAGGAACGATGGGCTCGATGAATTTAACCGAGCTGCCGAATTACGTCAGCCATCAGGCTGCCGTAGGCGGACGCGGGGAGCACTATATAGAATTGGGCATTACAAGTTCCCTGGATCATGCCGCTTCGCTGGTTCGTAAAGCCTCGGTGGAAGCTGGAGGATTGGTAGCAGTTGCGAGGAATCCAGTGACTGCTGCTTATGCAAAAGCGAATGGTACCCCGGGAGCCATTTCCCGGGCAATCGCCGTCGGAGAAGCGATGCTGGCTCACCAAGGCGAGGCTGCGATTGCTGCCGTGACCGCCGAGCTGGGCGGCAAGGTTATCGCTACAGGTGAAGTCACAGAGTGCCGGCTTGAAACATCAGGAGGCTTTGACGCCGGGGTGGTTCATATAGCGGATAGCGGTCGGGTCTACGAAATGACCTTCTGGAATGAGTACATGTCGCTGGAGCTTGACGGGGAACGGTTAGCCACATTTCCAGACCTGATCATGACATTGGATATCGATACAGGCAGACCTGTCATCACAGCTGCCGTAAACAAAGGACAGCGGCTGGTTGTCATTGCAGTACCGAAGGAACGACTTCTGCTGAGTACGACCATGTCTAACAGCAAATTGCTGCAATCGATTGAGCCAATAATCCATAAGCCGATACTGCCCTACTTATAAAATGTACAGGAGGAACGCAGGCGATGGCACTTCAACAAACATTAACCGTATTCGAAGCGCTGGACAGCGCGTATGTGAATGGAGAGCGAGTGAAGCAGCTTTTTGCTGGATACGAGGATATTGAGGTAACCGTAAAACAGGTGACCGGAGCGAAGGGAAGCACGGATTTTATCCATGTGCTTATTCCCGGTACAGAAGGTAAAAGCTCGGGAGGTACAGCACCAACATTCGGTATTGTTGGTCGCCTGGGCGGGATCGGCGCACGACCATCCCGAATTGGCCTCGTATCTGATGCCGATGGAGCGATTGCGGCGGTGGCGGCTGCGCTAAAGCTGGCAGACATGCAGATTAAAGGTGATAGGCTGAAGGGGGATGTGATTGTCACCACCCACATTTGCCCGGATGCACCTACGCGCCCGCATGAGCCGGTTGATTTTATGGATTCACCTGTGGATATTGTGGACATGAATCGCCATGAGATTGATCCCGGGATGGAAGCTATTTTGTCCATCGACACCACCAAAGGCAATCGTGTTATTAATCATAAAGGAATCGCAATTTCACCTACGGTGAAGGAAGGCTATATTTTGCGGGTCAGTGAGGATTTATTGCGTCTGATGGAACAGACTACGGCACAATTGCCTGTTACTTTTCCGGTTACGATGCAGGATATCACGCCGTATGGCAACGACCTGTATCATATTAATTCGATTTTACAGCCTGCTGTAGCGACGGATGCACCTGTAGTCGGTGTTGCGATTACAGCACAGGCGGCTGTACCGGGATGCGGTACAGGGGCAAGTCATGAGATTGATATTGCCACTGCCGTAAGATTTTCGATTGAAACCGCCAAGGAATTTACGAATGGGACTTGTAGATTTTATGATCCGCAGGAATTTGCCAGAATCACCGCATTGTATGGCTCCATGAAAATATTGCAGACAGCAGGCAGTGCTCAAAGCCAGGGCTGATGCATAACAGGGCAGGCCGCAGGCTTGCCCTTTAACGTCAGGAGCGTAAAATAAAATGAAGCAAAGGCAGGGATTCAGGATGCATAAGCTAGGGATGATTACGATTGGACAAGCTCCCCGGTCGGATGTGGCCCCTATTGTAGAAAGGGCCTTGGAAGGCCGGGCAGAACTGGTACAGGCAGGCGCGCTGGACGGGCTTTCATCCGACTATATACAACAGCATCTATCGCCGTCGCCGGAAGAATATGTATTGACCTCGCGTCTGACAACCGGGGAGTCGGTGGTCATTTCACGTGAGAAAATCCAGCCGCTGCTTCAGGACAAAATCACACGTATGGAGGAGCAGGGAATACGTACGATTTTGCTGCTTTGTACTGGCGTATTTCCCGGATTGCACACTCGAACGGCTTTTTTAATCGAACCGGATCATGTGCTTCCGCCTGTACTTAAAGCCATGTCGAGCGGAAGAAGACTTGGACTGATTGGACCGCTCGAAGAGCAGAAGGATAACCTCAAGCTGAAATTTAGTCCTTACGGATTGAATCCCCAGTTTGCAGCGGCCTCGCCTTACAGTGGTAGTATGGAGGAATTTCGCCAAGCTGCCGGACAGTTCAAGGATCAAGCCGATCTTATTGTACTCGACTGTATGGGATATACGGAGACACATAGAGAGCTGGTGACGCGTTATGCAGGGGTTCCGGTCATATTGTCTAATGCCTTGATCGGCAAGCTCGTATCGGAAATGGTGTGAGGAGCCTAAAAATAGGAGGTAAGAAATATGAGTCAACAACGTGTTGAAATCAGTAAAAATGTATTGCAAAAATGTTTGGGACTCACCGCCGGAGAGACACTTCTCGTTGTCACCGACGATGATAAAAAGGAATTGGGCGAGTCCATATATGAAGCCGGCAAGGCACTGGGAGCAGAAGCGGCTATAATGACGATGAAGGTACGCTCCAAATCAGGCGAAGAGCCTCCGGCTCCTGTTGCCGAAGCGATGCTTCGCTCTAGCGTTGTTGTATGTGTCACCCGGTATTCACTGACACATACCCATGCCCGCAAGCAGGCCGCAGCGGCGGGAGCTCGTCTGGCGACCATGCCTGGTATGACAGATGACATGTTCATGAACGGGGCCATTGCTGCTGATTATCCCAAGGTCAAGGCGCTGACCGAAGAGGTGACCGCATTGCTGACAGCTGCCAAACAGGTACGGATTGAAAAGGATGGGTATAGCCTGAGTTTTACCATTGAAGGTCGTGACGGCGTTCCCAGCACAGGTATGTATTTGAACCCAGGCGAGTCCGGCAATCTGCCTTCCGGCGAAGCGTATATTGCTCCACTGGAAGGAACAGCTCAAGGCCAGATTGTGGTGGATGGTTCTGTGGCGGGAATCGGTGCATTAAAGGAGCCGCTCCTGCTGACAGTACAAAATGGCAGATTGATCGCTGCGGAAGGAGAAGCTGGACAGCCCCTGCTGGATATGCTGGGTGAAGGTGATGGCAGAATGCTGGCCGAGTTCGGTATTGGAACGAATGATAAAGCCCGCATTACGGGCGTTGTGCTGGAGGATGAGAAAGTATACGGCACGATCCATGTCGCTTTTGGCAGCAATAATACCTTTGGAGGAACGGTTGCCGCGGGTGTACATATTGACGGGGTCGTTCAAAAACCGGATGTATATCTGGATGATCGTCTGATTATGAAGGCTGGTCAATTGCTGGAGAGATAAAGGAGGAAATCATCATGCTTGGAATTATCAGAGTGCTCACCATGCAGGACGAAGCAGCTATCGGCCTCCACGGCCGGGTCATCGAGCAGCGCTACGGGCTGCCTGTTACCAGTGTATGTATCCCCGATCAGCCCAAGGGAATTTACGATGATATCAC
Organism: Paenibacillus kribbensis; assembly: GCF_002240415.1. NCBI lineage: Bacteria > Bacillati > Bacillota > Bacilli > Caryophanales > Paenibacillaceae > Paenibacillus > Paenibacillus kribbensis. The sequence continues at coordinate 3,910,848 of NZ_CP020028.1, read as the reverse complement.
AGACCGGGAGGCAGTGCCCAAAATTGTGCTCGCCGCGCAACAGCTTGTTCAACAGGGCTGTACGTCTATCGGTATTAGCTGCGCGGCAGATCCAGCACTAGAGGAAACTCGCCAGGCTGTAGCTGTCCCTGTCTATGGAGCCGGATCCTGTGCAGCACATCTGGCTTTGACATCGGCCAGCCGTGTCGGCGTGTTGACCATTTTGGACGAGGCTCCACCATTAATTCGCCATATACTGGGCGAGTCTTATATCGGTACGGAGCGTCCCGAGGGTGTGCGGACGACGCTGGACCTGAACACTCCACAAGGCAAAGAGGCTGCCATGGCAGCGGCCCTGCGGCTTCAAGAGAAGGGGGCTGAGGTCATTGTGCTGGCCTGCACAGGTTTTGTAACAATGAACTTTGCACCAGAGCTGGAGCATGCGCTGGGTATTCGAGCCGTTGATCCGATTGTGGCGCTTGGTGCGGCTGCTTCGATACACTGGCAGCCCCATCATGATGAAGCCCAGGCAGGATAGTTTTTTTAACTTGTTTATAAATAGCTTAATATCGAAATAAACCGTCTTTTCCAGAAAAGGGCGGTTTATTTGTGTTCCATTGAGCTCCTAAAAATAGGATTGGCTTGGATTGGATAGACATGAACCAGCGGTAAAAGGTTTTGTTTTGTGAGCTTTTTTGGTACACTATCCTGAAAATTAGATGAAGCAAGGACTTTGCAAAATAAATAGCAGGGTGGTCTGTCATTATGAAAATACCGGGTGTAACAGTTCAGGAGCTTATGGCAATCCCCGAGTTGAAGGAGGCAAAGGTATTAAGCGGAGAACAGGGGATGAACCGGTTTGTCCGTTTTATTGACATTATGGAGGTTCCCGATCTGAAAGGCTGGATTCGGGAGGGTGTATTGTTGATGACAACCGCTTATTCTATCCGCCATGAGCCTGAGGTATTGTGTCAAATCATTCAATTGCTGCATCAGGGCGGGGCGGCGGCGCTTGCGATCAAGCCGACCCGCTTTCTCACGGAAATCCCCCGCAGTGCGCTGGAGGCAAGCAATGCCTGCGGTCTTCCAGTGATTGAAATTCCAGCCGAAATTCCATATACAGATATTACACAGCGTGTCATGGATATGGTGCTGAACCGGCAGGCAGAGCTGCTGCGGCGCTCGGAAGGAATCTATCGAACCTTAACCACGATGGTTCTGGAGAACAGTGGCATACAGGCTGTTAGTGACAATATAGCAGAATTGCTTAAAGCTCCGGTTGCTTTGATTGATAATGGAGGTCAGGCTATTGTCACTTCACCACAAGGCTGGGATTGGAAGAAGGCGCAAGATTCTCGGCATTTTCCCATTAATGTCGATAAGCGCACGGTCGCCAAGCTGGTCATTGCCCGCAATGAGCTGGATGATATGGAGCAGGTTGGCATTGAACAGGCACGTCTGGTGATGGCGCTGGAATTAATGCGTGAAAAGGCGGTAGAAGATACGGAAAGTCGGCTGCGGGGGAATTTTATAGATGAGCTCATGACACCTCCGGTGCCGCTGCGCCATGAGGTTGAGCGGAGAGGGCGTCAATTGGGATTTAACCCGGCTTATGATTGGGAGGTTGCTGTCCTGGAGAGTGCTGCGGCTCCGCCCGAAGAGACTCTTTCCGGATTGCTGAACCTGGAATCGGCCCGACGGCGGGTAGTGTCTCATATTGAGTTCCGTTCCAACCGGGCGGTATTGTTTTTGCCTACGCTTCATTCCAATGATCATCAAGACGGGGATGGTACTGAGGAGGAACGATCCTGGGCGGAAACGCTGAAGAGCTGGACAAGTGAAAAAGCTTTGGGCAAGGGTGATTATTATATAGGCATCGGAAGTACCAGAAAGCTGTGGGAGCTGCTCCAAAGCTACAATGAGGCACGGCGCGCGATTACGGTATCGCAGCGGCTGTATCCCGATCAACGTGTCTGCACATACGGCGATATAGAGATGCACTATATGCTTGGAGAAGCGATGGACACAGAGGAATTTTCAAATGTATTCGAACGCAAGCTGGGGAAACTTCAGCAATATGATCGGTCACATGGCAGCGATTTACTCAAAACGTTATTTTATTATTTGGAGAACAGGGGCAGTCTGATAGATACGGCGAATTATCTTTTTATACATCGTAATTCAGTAAAATACAGACTGGAACGGATTCGTGATATGACGGATTTTGATCTTAACGATCCACGCGAGCAGTTTATATGCCATACCTGTCTGATTCATTATTATTTGCGGGAGCATAAGTAGACGAACGTTTTGCTTTGGGGCAGGAGGGAAGAACATGGATAAAAAAATACTGGTAGCGGATGATGAGCCCAGTATTCGGAATGCGCTGGCCTATGCGTTAAAAAGGGAAGGCTTTGTGGTGGAAACCGCCGTTGATGGCGAGGACGCATTGGAAAAAGTACGTTTGTTTCACCCGGATGTGCTGGTATTAGACGTGATGATGCCCAAATTGGGCGGATATGAGGTGTGCCGCCGGTTGGAAAGTCGGAAGGGCATCGGTATTTTACTGCTGACTGCCAAAAACGATATCGTGGATAAGGTACTTGGGCTGGAACTGGGCGCGGACGATTTTATGAGCAAGCCGTTTGATCTGAGAGAGCTGCTCGCACGTATCAAGGCGTTGGTGCGGAGGCTGAAGCGAGAAGGAGCGCCTGCGCCGGAAGGAGCGGAAACGGTGCTTGGACCGTTACGGGTACGTCCGTCCAGCCGAACGGCTGAAATCGGAGCAACGACGCTGGATCTCACTCCCAAGGAATTTGATGTGCTGGCGCTGTTGGTGTCCCATGCCGGAAGAGTGTATACCCGGGACGAGCTGCTGGAGCAGGTGTGGGGCTTCGATTATGTGGGCGGAACACGGACGGTGGATATCCATATCCAGCGCCTTCGCAAGAAGCTTGGACCACATCAGGCGATATTGCAGACCGTGTATGGTATCGGCTATAAGGCAGAGAAAATAACGTGAATGAACATATATCGAATCAGCGAGGGAGCCTGTTTTCCACTGATGGACAGAAGCGCAATCGCAAGCGTACAGGCTTGAGTCTGCGTTGGAAATTTCCGCTGGTGCTGGCGGCTTTGCTGCTGTTTACGGTCGGCGTGCTGAGCTGGCTTGTACTTACCGGGATTCGTACCAGCCAGATAGAACAAATGGAGCGCGGGTTAAAGCGGCAGGCTGAAATTGTGGAAATGCGCGTAAAGCAGTCCTATTTGTTGGGAGTGAGTCCATCGTCCGAGGCTTTCATGAAAAAGCAGGCCCCCCAGCTCGCAGTAGAACTGGGCGTATCCAGTAACATGCGCGTTATTTTATATGATCGTAAGGGACATGAGGTTGGCAATTCGCTGCCGCTGGCTTACAGAACGGATGTCAGTCAGGCGCTTTCTTATGCGCTCCAAGGCAAGATTGCCTACATTACGGAAGGCAGCACCATCATCTATTTGGCTCCGCTCCAAGGTCCGGAGGGCTTGTTGGGAGTAGTGCAGCTTCATACCTCCATAGAAGCACAGCAGCAGTTCTATCAGGCCATTGCCCGCCTGTTTCTATGGACGGGCGGTGCGGTGCTGGTATTGAGCTTTATTTTGGGCTTGGGCTATGTCAGCCGACAGACGAGAGACATCGGACGGCTGACTCGTGCTTCCGAGCAGATATCGGCAGGGCATTATCCTAAAGCGAGATTGCTTCGAAGGCAGGACGAGCTGGGGAGACTGGATGAAGGAATGCTCCAGATGAGTCATGTGATCCGGGAGAGCATTACCGCGCTGGAGAACGAAAAGCTCCGGCTGGAAGAAGCGGTTCAGCGTTTGCGGGAGCTGGAGCAGCAGCAAAAATCTTTTATCGGCAATATTAGCCATGAGCTGAAAACCCCGTTAACCTCTATTCAGGCTTACGCTGATCTGCTGGATATGTATGGAGATGACCCGGAGCTGGTGCGTGAAGCCAGAGAAAGCATCCACAAGGAAGCGAAACGCTTGTACGAGCTTGTAGAAGATTCGCTGCGGCTATCCGTGCTGGATAAATATGATTTTGAATTGCATGCGGAGGAAGTGGATCTGCGCTCGTTGCTCGAAGATGCCGGGAGCCGAATCCGGGGAAAAGCAGCGAAGCGTGGACTTCATTTTTCGATAGATGCTGTTCCTGCCAAGGTATGGGGTGATCCCAAGCATCTGATGCATATTGTGCTGAATCTGCTGGATAATGCGGTGAAGTACAATCGGAATGGAGGCTGGATGACGTTATCGAGCCGGGTGGAACGGGATACCGTAATCGTGTATGTACGCAATTCCGGTCCGTGGATTCCCCGGGAAAAATGGGAAATGATATTCGAGCCGTTTGCTACCTTGAGTCATGATCGTTCCCGTCAGGATAGCGGTACAGGGCTTGGACTTCCTCTGGCGCGCAGACTGGCCGAACGTATGGGAGGGGAGCTGCATCTTACGGCCTCGGGCGATGGTGTAATAGAGAATGCCAACGAGAATGGGCAAGGGAATGAATTTTCGCTTAAGCTGCCTTTGCTGGTTTTCGATAGCTCTCTGTCAACGGATTGATCGTCAGCTACAATCGTTAGCTACAGAGGTAGCAATGCATCTTGTTTACAAGTTGGAAACAATCCGATGTATTCATGAGAAGTTAAGGTATTAAGCTGGGGATATCGTGAACAAGGAGGTCGTATGACATGATCAAGAAAAACAGAATGAACCACGTTCAAAAGAACGGCGTCCCTTGTGGCGATCATCCCCGTGCATGGCTTTTCCGATACAGAATCACGGGACTGCTCACAATGAGCGCAGTAGCTCTTGTATTGCTCAGTGCTTGCGGAATGAACGACGCAAGAGAAGGCAAACCATCTTCTGGTACGAAGCCGGGACAACAGCTTACGGTGATTGACACCGATGCAGCCCGGCAGCAGGTAACGGACGAACTGGTGGTATCGTCCATCGACAAGCTGGGAGATGTCTACGCGAGGTCTTGGCTAAGTGACGAAGAGCTGATTGTAGAGAGACAGACCCGGCTGTTGATTCATAATGTAAAGACTGGCAAGGAACGGGCTTTGCTACCGGACCGCAAGGCTCCGCAATTGCTGGCTGTGGTATCCCCGGATCAGCGCCATGTCTTTTTTACCGAGGGCAGTACCAGCAGTAAATATGATATTCGTGGCTATATTCTTGAACTAAGCAGCGGTAAGGTTACACCGATAGGCAAGCTGGATATGTCCAACGAAGTAAGCTGGGGGGATAAAGAACATCTGATTACAGGCGCACCGGACGGCAAAATTTATCTGATTGGTCTGGACGGCAAGGCCAAAGAATTGAAGTTTCAAGACCCGAATCGTACTGAACTGATTACTCATGTCGAAAAAGTGGGGAACGCCATATTTTATACAGGCAATGATAAGCAAGGGTACCGGGTGCTGAATCGGTTTACTATGGACCACCCGCAAGCTGTAACGATTGCGAATGGCGCTGCGTCCTTTGCTGTGTCGCCTGACGGTAAATGGATTGCCATTGAAAAAAGAAAATGGAACACCTCCGAACCCGCCCGCATGATTGTATTGGATGAACATGGCAAAGAGAAGGGAACCGTCGGTCAGGGGACTTTAATGAGCCGTGGAAGCTGGTCCAGTGACGGGTCCAAGCTGGCTTTTTCCATTTATGATGAGGATCAGCAGGGGATGAGAGGGTTGTATGTGTTTGATCAGTCCACGGGTAAAACAACTCCGGTCACGACCGACATCCAGTCCTATGACAGTCCTACGGTATGGAGTCCGTCGGCTCGATTTTTATCCATGTACCAGAATATTTCGGAAGGCGAAAAACAGCTGAATCAAAGCTATATTGTTCAATTCAAGGAAAAGTAGGTTCTTGATCCAGCCGTACAAAAAGGCGCATATCCGTTTTTCGGAATGCACCTTTTTTAATTCAGGCTGATTCTTTTCGTCTATACGTATTACACAAACTTGCGATGATGTTTCTTGCCGTCGTATGAGAATAAGGCGGGCTTACCCTCAATCACCGTTTCCAAATGAACAGCGCGGCCCCATAGCTGATACACATACGGGAGCGTGCGCTCCATATATTTTAAATCCAGCTCAATTCCTTCATACTGGTGCTTCAGCTTTAGCTCGCCTGTATGCAGATAATCACCGTCCTCCACGACGATATAAGGAGAACCCCCATTCACACGCGAAAATACAAGCTGATCCCGTATGTTTTCCCAGGATTTATCGGTGATTTTCCAATCCGGTCCCCGTTTCTCGAACACGTACAGATCCAGATCCTCTGTCAGCTTCTTGGTCATGTAATTGCGTATAAAAGAGGTGTCTGAGTCAAACTCCCGTACCTCGAACATTTTAGCGCGTCCTTCGCCCGGTTTGCGTCCTTGTCGCTCCTGCTCCTCACGGGTTGGGTTATCCCATCGCTTTTCAATATCTTCAAATATTTTAAGCCCCAAATAATACGGGTTCAGGCTTTGCTTGGAAGGCTGTACGACAGAAGCATTCAGCATCGCAAATTCAACGGTTTCATCCCCGGTCAAATCCAGTTCCCTGACAATCCGTTGATGCCAATAGGAGGCCCAGCCTTCATTCATGATCTTGGTCTCTATCTGGGGCCAGAAATACAACATTTCGTCACGCAGCATCGTCATAATATCCCGCTGCCAGTCCTCCAGCACCTCCGAGAATTCCTGAATAAACCAGACGATATCCTTCTCCGGTTCCGGTGGAAACTGCCATATGTGGATGCCTTCGCTTTCCGTCGAATCCGGCTGTGGCTTCACGGTGTCCAGTGACCACAGATCATCATAAGGCCCAGGGGGACGTTGGCGTTTTTCAGGTTCTTTCTGCTCCCGGATTTTGAGCTCCATGTAGCGTTGCTTATCCAGATGCCTTGGTTTGATAAGCTGTGGGTCGACATGCTCTTGTACGGCCAGTACGGCGTCGATGAAGGATTCGACGGCCTTCGAGCCGTATTCCATTTCATAGCTGCTGATTCGTTCTGCGGTGGCGGACATGCTTTCCACCATATTGCGGTTAGAGGTTGAGAAGCGGACGTTGTGCTTGAAAAAATCACAGTGCGCCAGCACATGGGCGACAATCAGCTTATTTTGAACCAATGAATTTCCTTCTAGCAGGAAGGCGTAGCAGGGATTGGAGTTGATGACCAGCTCGTAGATTTTGCTGAGGCCAAAATCGTACTGCATCTTCATTTTGTGAAATGTTTTTCCAAAGCTCCAATGGCTAAAGCGTGTGGGCATCCCATAGGCTCCGAACGTGTATACGATCTCCGCCGGACAAATCTCATACCGCATCGGATAGTAGTCGAGCCCGAATCCATCTGCAATCTCCATAATTTCTGATATCGCATATTCCAGCTCCTTCTGGTCGGTGCTCATCCTGCGGTTCCCCCTTCCCGTTTGCGAAAAAAGGTACGCAAGGCTTGGTATACCTCGCCTTTTTCCTTGATGACATAATACATGAACTGATCCTTTTTAATGTTCTTGTAGGCTGACATCAGTGTGCTGCTGCGATTATATTGATTCACTTCTCCATAGCCGAACATATTGCTTCGTTTGATAAGTTCCTCGATTAGCTTCACACACCGCTCGTTGTCAGAGGTCAGGTTATCGCCATCCGAGAAATGGAAGGGGTATATATTGTAGCTGGAAGGAGGATATCGCTTGTCAATGATCTCCAATGCCTTGATATAGGCGGAGGAGCAGATGGTGCCGCCACTTTCTCCACGGGTAAAAAATTCTTCCTCCGTAACCTCCTTGGCCTCGGTGTGATGCGCGAGAAAGACAATTTCCACCTTTTCATATTGACGGCGCAAAAAGCGTGTCATCCAGAAAAAGAAGCTGCGGGCGCAATATTTTTCAAAAGACCCCATTGAGCCTGATGTGTCCATCATAGCTATAATCACCGCGTTGGATTGGGGGATGGTTTTCTCTTCCCATGTTTTATAGCGGAGATCGTCCGGACTGATATGATGAATGCCCGGATTGCCCTCGCGGGCGTTGCGACGCAGATTTTCGAGAATGGTTCGTTTCTTGTCAATGTTCGCTTGCATGCCCTTTTTACGTATATCATTGAATACGATCGATTTAACCTCAATTTGATCCTTGTCTTTTTGCTGTAAATGTGGCAATTCCATTTCCTCGAACAGCATATCTTCCAGTTCTTCTATACTAACTTCCGTTTCCACAATATCGTGTCCGGGCTGATTGCCGGCTTTCTCGCCTTTGCCCGGTTTCTGGGCAGCAGGATCACGTCCGATGACATCTCCCACCTGACTGTCGCCATCTCCTTGGCCCACAT